>NZ_DASUHS010000087.1:0-56721 GCF_036273375.1 Mycobacterium sp.
CAGCCCGAGCCGGCGATGTTCATCGACGACGCCCACATCTTGCGAGCCTCGTCCTCAACGGTCTGGGCGTGCACCTCGAAGCGGCCCGCCATCGCCCGCATCTCGTGCGGGTCGGTCATAAAACGTGTTGCCATGTCGGCTGTTCTCCTTGCTGCGTGGTTACTGGGTGATGTGGTGAAGACGGTGGCCGGATCGTTTACGCGTTACGCAACCGCCGAGCCGAATGAATAGAAATGACCCCCCCTTCCCGTCAGCCGGCGGCCACCGGGTGCTGTCACGGTGAGACGGACGTCAAACCCGAACCGCGGCGTTTGAGTTGACGGAGTGCGTACTGCTTTCCGGGGCCCCGGGTGGGCAAAATCCTGCGACCCCGGGACCATCCCCTGCTGGGCGGCGTTGCTGTAACCCATGGCGGTGACGATCTATAAGCCCCGAAACGCCAGTCCGATCTACAGAGCGGCAGCTGCGTTAGCTGCCTCAGTGGCAGCGTACGAACCGGAGCTGGTGGACAGGGTGTTCACGAACATCTCGTGGATCGCGGCCGCTTGGGCGCTCACCGCTTGGTACATCTGCGCGTGCGCGGCGAACTGAGCCGCGGTCAGTGCCGACACCTCGTCGGCAGCGGCGGGTACCACCCCCGTCGTTGGGGCTGCAGCGGCTGCGTTCTGGGCGCTCAAGGTCGACCCGATAGCCTGCAGGTTCCCGGCCGCCGCGGCCAAAGCCTCCGGCTGAGTGGTCACGAACGACATGTTGTTCCCTCCTAGTTACATCCCCGACGCTGTGAGACTAGATGACTGCGGCCCCCGAGGTCGGCGCGGAAGCCCGGTGTTTGCAATTGTTCACTTAGCGGTACGGCAAATTCACTTTTGGTAACGACACAGTAACAGCGCCTGACCTCGACCGCTGCCCCTCGCGCGAGGGTCACAGCAAACGGTACCAGCCCCGGGTCGGAATAGTTGCTGGTAATCGTCGCCCGGGTTGCTATGGTCGGGTTGCCCGGCATAAAAATCTGATTGCCGATTAACTCGTCGCACAGAACGAATGCGATGACCCTTGCCGGTGGCGGGCCGCGGCGACCTCCTTTCGCCCATCTCAGCCGTTCGATCGCCCCGCTGGCTGCCCAAGGCAGATCCCGGGAGCGATCGTGAAGATTCGAGGCGCATCATTCTCCGCACACGGGTGATGGAGTGGCCATTTTCGGCTTCGATACCTCTGGGATGCGGCGCTCAGCCGGCAAACGGTGGCCGGGCCATCACGGTGGGCCGGAATCCGTACCTGGGACCGGCGACTCCGTGCCCGGCCGCGCCCGCACCGGCCAGCGGCATGCCACCGAGCAGGTTGCCGGGTCCGCCCGCCGTTTCCGGGGCGGCGCTGATGCTGCTGACCGGAATCGCACGCCCCAATGCCGGCGCGACCGGCGCTCCCGACCAAGCCACGGGCACGGACAACTTGCCACCGACCGATGCCGCGCTGCCCAGCGCCGCCACCGGATGTGCGGCGGCGGCGCCACCGCCGAGCATGCCGCCCAGTCCGCCGAGTCCGGGCAGGGCCTTGGCCGCGGCCGGAGCCGCACCACCGATGACACCCAGCGACTTGGCGATCTGCACGAAGTTGTTGCCCATACCGATGCTGAAGTACGGCAAACCCTCGGTGTTATAGAACAAACCCGCAAACGGGCTGTAGCCGTTGACGAGCGTCCCGAGGTTGGTGGGAAACGTGGTTTGCCCGGTCAACAGAAACCAGATTTCCGACAGCGGGTCCGTTGCCGTCGTGGCTTGGGTAGTCGCGTTGGTGGTCGTGGTCGCCGCGGGCTGCGCCAGCGACTGCAGGGTCTTCGAGGTGTTGGTCGCCGTCGAGTTCGCGCTGGCGTTGGTGACCGCATTGGCCTGGTTGACCTGACCCGACGGGTTGGTTACCTCGGGCGCCTTCTGGAACGGCGTCTACTTGGTCGCCGTCGCCGATTGCCCCGCATAGCTGTACATGGCGCCGGCATCCTGGGCCCAGTACTCGCCGTATTGCGCTTCCAGCTGCGCGATCAGCGGGGTGTTCTGCCCGAGGACGTTCGTCGACTGCAGCTGGGTCACCTGGATGCGGTTGGCAGCGATCAGCGGGGGCGGCACCGAGGAGGCCAGCGCGGTCTCGTAGGCCGCCGCGGCCGAACGCGCCTGCGTCGCAGCCTCTTCGGCCTGAGCGGCCGTCGCGGTCAGCCAGGCCACGTACGGTTGGGCCCCTTGCGCCATCGCCGTGGAGGCCGTGCCCAACCATTCCTCGCTATTCAGCGCCGTGATGACGTTGTCATAGCTCAGCGCGGCCGAGTTGAGTTCGGCCGCCAGCGCGCTCCACGCCGATGCCGCAGCCACAAACGAACCCGACCCCGGACCCGAGTAGATCCGCGCCGAATTGAACTCCGGTGGGAACGCCCCATAATCCACCACGAATGTGCCCCTTAACCTGTGATTTTCGAATCGAAGAGTCGAGTAGTAAAAGACGTTAATGCGCTGGTGGCCACGGCCATGCCGGTCAGCGGAGTAACGGCCTTGTGACGCGCCATTGCGCCAGCAGCCAGGGCCAGCCGTTCGGCACTGGCCGGCTGCCCGAAGTTCGGGCTCGATTGCGGATGTGAGCTGCCGGTATAGCCAGAGCCGAGTACTTTTCGGTTGCGCCCGACGCGGTGGTATTGCGGCGTAGCCGGGCGCAGGCGTGTCGAGGCCGGGGATAAAATCCGGCCGCGGCTAAAGGTGCGGGAGTTCATGCTCCGATTCCGCGTCTTATCCGGCCGATGGCGGGCGGGTCAACACGCTGTAGCGGAACCCGTATTTGTTGACGTAGCCGGAGGCGGCGCTGCGCCGGCCCAGCGAGCCGGCGGGCATCCCGCGCAGCAGCCCGTTGGCCCCCGCGCCGGGTGTTCCCGTCGCGCCGACGGCCTGGACCGGAGCCGCCTCCAGGTCGGACACCGTTGCCGGGCTGACCGCCGAGGTCAGCGTCGCCCAATGCTGCGGCACCGAGAGCATCCCCACCCGGGCGGCCTGCCCGGCACCCGCGGAGACCGCACCCACGTGCCCGACTCCGCCACCCAGGTTGCCCAGACCCAGGCTGGCAAACTGCGGGGTCGGGAACCAGGCGCCGCTCGCGCCCGCCGTGCTACCACCAGGGCCAAAGGTCAACTGCTGGGCGATCGACGAACTGAAGCTCGCCATACCATTCGAGAAATAGCCAAGGCCGGTGGTCTGTTTGAGAATGGCGCCGTACATGCTGCTGGTCAGCCCGGCGTAATTGTTGGTCGGGGTGGGCAGCCCGGAGGTCAAGAATCCATTGATCAAGTTGTCCAGCCAGGTGAACGGACCCGGCTCCGTGGCGGTCGTGGTCGATGCTTGCGTCACCGCCTGAGAGGTGGTGGCCGACAACACTTGTGGGGTCGCCAGCTGTGAGGTCGCGTTGGCGGTGCCCTGCGCGATGTTGCCCGCCGGCTCGGCGGCCGCCTGCTCGACCGCGGCGGCCTGATTGGAAACCGCTTCCGGGGTGGCGGTGCGGGGCGGTGACGTGAATGGAGTCAGCTCCCAGGCGGCCGCCGACGAGCCGGCGTAGCCGTACATAGCGGCCGTATCCTGGGCCCACATCTCCAGATACTGCGCCTCGGTGGCCGCGATCGCCGGAGTGTTCTGCCCGAAGAAATTGGTCGCCACCAGGTTCGCCAGCAAAATCCGGTTGGCGGCGATCACCGGCGGTGGCACCGTCATCGCGAACGCCGCCTCAAAGGCCGCCGCGGCCGCCCTGGCCTGTCCGGCGGTCTCCTCGGCCTGCGCGGCCAGGACGCTGAGCCAGCTCACGTACGGCGTGACCGCCGACAACATCGCCGCCGAGGCCGGACCCACCCAGGGCGCATGGGTCAACTCCGAAATCACCGAGGTGTAACCGTTGGCCGCCGAGCCGAGCTCGGCACCGAGTCCGTCCCAGGCCCCCGCCGCGGCCATGATCGGGCCCGACCCCGGACCCGCGTACATGCGACCGGAGTTGATCTCCGGCGGTAATGCCCCGAAGTCCATGGTTACGAAGCACCGGGCTCGAACGACATGTATCCCCTCGCAGGTGATCTCTCAGCGATGACCTTCAGAATTTGCTTGCCGAAAGGCTAAATGGCCGCACCGTCTGATCGCAGCGTCGCGATGCGGCCGCTGGTGCGGCGGTGCCGATTTGCGACAGCGCTGTTCCGGCGGAGCGCGCAATCGGGGTGGGGTCGGGCCGGTCTCGCCGCCACGGTCACTACCTGCAGGAACACCCTGATGAGGCCGTCCGCCACGCGTGCACTATCTCGTCATCGCGGGTCGTGTCGGGGGGACGGCACCTGCGCGAAAACCCCAGCGCGGGGTAAAAATCCGGCCGCAGATAAAGCCCACACGAGGCTCGTGCGAGGCCCCGGATGCGACTCGGCGCGAGCGCCCCTGGACTCGCCTATTCCACGACCGATGACCGGTCGGCGGTGCCGCTCGCATGAACGCGCGAAAACCCGCCCTGCCGCCGGTGTTTCGGAGACAGGGCGCGTCGCAAATCGCGCCGGCGTTGCGGCCGGCCTGGGACTATCCCGCGAAGGGCGGCCGGGCCATGACGGTGGGCCGGAATCCGTACTTGGGACCGGCGACTCCGTGCCCTGCGGCGCCCGCACCGGCCAGCGGCATGCCACCGAGCAGGTTGCCCGGTCCGCCCGCCGCTTCCGGGGCGGCACTGATAGCGCTGACCGGAATCGCACGCCCCAGCGTGGGCGCGGCCGACGGCGCCCCCGACCAAGCGACCGGCACCGACAACTTGCCACCCACCGACGCCGCGCTGCCCAGCGCCGCCACCGGATGCGCGGCAGCGGCACCGCCACCCAACATGCCGCCCAGCCCGCCGAGCCCGGGCAGGGCCTTGGCCGCGGCCGGAGCCGCACCGCCGATCACACCCAGCGACTTGGCGATCTGCACGAAGTTGTTACCCATACCGATGCTGAAGTACGGCAAACCCTCGGTGTTATAAAACAAACCCGCAAACGGGGCGTAGCCGTTGACGGCAGTCCCAAGGTTGCTGGGCAACACGCTCTGGCCGGTCAGCAGGAACCAGAGCTCGGTCAACGGATCAGTGGCCGCCTGAGTGGCCTGGGTCGTCGCGTTGGTCGTCGCGTTCGTTGCGGGCTGAGCCAGCGACTGCAGGGTCTTCGACGTATTGGTCGCCGTCGAGTTCGCCGTGGCGTTGGTGACCGCATTGGCCTGGTTGGCCTCCCCCGACTGGTTGGTTGTCTCGGGCGCCTTCTGGAACGGCGTCTGCTTGGTCGCCGTCGCGGATTGCCCCGCATAGCTGTACATCGCGCCGGCATCCTGGGCCCACATCTCGCCGTACTGGGCCTCCAGCTGCGCGATCAGCGGGGTGTTCTGCCCCAAGACATTTGTGGCCTGCAGCTGTTGCGATTGCACCCGGTTGGCAGCGATCAGCGGTGGCGGCACCGAGGAGGCCAGCGCGGTCTCGTAGGCCGCCGCGGCCGAACGCGCCTGCATGGCAGTCTCTTCGGCCTGCGCGGCCGTCGTGGTCATCCACGCGATGTAAGGAGCCGCCGCCTGCGCCATCGTCGCCGACGCGGTCCCGGTCCACTCCTCGCTGCTCAGCGCGGTGACCACGTTTTCATAGCTCAGCGCGGCCGAGTTGAGTTCGGCCGCCAGCGCGCTCCACGCCGACGCCGCGCCCACCAAGGACCCCGACCCCGGACCCGAGTAGATCCGCGCTGAATTGAACTCCGGCGGAAACGCCCCAAAATCCAACATCATTGACTCCTAACCAGTCGCGGCCGCGTTGGCCGCCTCAGTCACCGCGTACGACCCGGAGCTGGTGCTCAGGGTGTTGACAAACATCTCGTGGATCGCCGCCGCCTGAGCGCCGACGGTCTGATACATCTGCGCGTGCGCAGCGAACTGCGCCGCCGTCAATGCCGACACTTCGTCCGCAGCAGCCGGCACCACCCCCGTCGTCGGGGCCGCTGCCGCGGCGTTCTGAGCGCTCAGCGTTGAGCCGATGGTTTGCAGATTGCCCGCCGCGGCGGCCAGCGCCTCGGGCTGCGTGGTCACAAAAGACATCTAGATCTCTTCCCTTCCGTGGGCCCGGTGACATTCCGGGAATGGCTTGCTGGTCTTCTGGCGTCCATTGGCTCTCCGTTATCCGGCCGACGGCGGGCGTGTCAGCACGCTGTAGCGGAACCCGTACTTGTTGACGTAGCCGGCAGCGGCGCCGCGCCGTCCCATGCCCCCCACCGGCATCCCCCGCAGCAAACCATTGGCCGGTGAACCGGGCGACCCTGCCGCGCCGGCGGCCTGGATCGGAATGGCCTCCATCTCGGAGACCGACGCCGGGCTGACCGCCGAGGTCAGCGTCGCCCAGTGCTGCGGCACCGAGAGCATCCCCACCCGGGCGGCCTGCCCGGCACCCGCGGAGACCGCCCCCACGTGGCCCACGCCGCCGAGGTTGCCCAGACCCAGGTTCGCGAACTGCGGCGTGGGGAACCAGGCACCTCCGGCACCGGCCGTGCTACCGCCGGGACCGAACACCAACTGCTGAGCGATCGATGTACTGAACTGCGCCATTCCGTTCGAGAAGTAACCCAGACCCGACATCCGTTTGAAGATCGTGTCGTAGAAAGTGGGGGTCAACCCCAGCCAGTTGTTGGTGGGGGTCGGCAGCCCGGACTGCAGGAAGTTCTGGAGTGTGCTCGTGAGCAACCCCGGATCCGACGCGTTCGTTGCCGCCGCGGGCGCTTGTACCGCTTGAGTTGCGCTGAGCGACAACGCTTGTGGCGATGCTACCTGTGAAGCGGCGTTGGCTGTGGTCTGTGCGGTGTTGCCCGCCGGCTCGGCGATTGCCTGCTCGACCGCGGCGGCCTGGTTGGAACCCGCTTCCACGGCGGTGGTGTTGGGCGGTATCGCGAACGGAACCAGCACCGAAGCGGTCGCCGACGATACGGCGTAACCGGTCATCGCGCCGGCGTCTTGTGCCCACATCTCCATGTACTGCGCCTCGGTGGCCGCGATCGCCGGAGTGTTCTGCCCGAAGAAGTTCGTCGCGACCAGGGTCGCCAGCAGCATTCGATTGGCCACGATCACCGGCGGCGGCACCGTCATCGCAAACGCCGCCTCGAAGGCCGCCGCGGCGGCCCGGCCCTGCCCGGCCGTTTCCTCGGCCTGCGTGGCCATCGCATTCAGCCAGCTCACGAACGGGGTGATCGCCGAAACCATCGACATCGACGCCGGCCCCACCCATGGCCCGCTGGTGAGCTCGGTAACCACCGAGCTGTAGCCGCTGGCCGCTACACCCAATTCCGCCGCAATCTCATCCCAGGCGGCGGCGGCGGCCATCATCGGCCCCGACCCCGGACCCGCGTACATGCGACCGGAATTGATTTCGGGCGGTAACGCCGCGAAGTCAAACACCGTGTCCTCCTCAGTCGGCCGGAAACGCGATCTCGGCTGTCACATAGGAATCAGTGGTGGTCGTGGTCACGGCTCTGTAGACGACGCCACCGGTCGGCCGCTGCGCCCACGGGAGTCACCAACGGAGCCTCTTCGCCCCGCAACCCCATCAGCCGGGCTCCCCGGCGCATGTTGACCAGTTGGCTGTGTCCGCAAAGGCGGTCTGCCACCGCGCTTCTCGGACGTCTGGTCAGAAACGACATGCACCTTCTGCCTCGGCTAATCTCCCGCTATCAGCAACCGAGCGACAGCTCGCGAGTGCCCGAACTGCCGCCCGGCACTGAGATTAGTTCGTTACGAGGCAAACACCGACACCCAAAGCCACCTGTTCATTAATGGCCAGCCACTGTTCATTCCCGGTCGGCGGGAGTTCATAAAAGACAACGAATTGTTCATTAACCGTTTGCTTTCCGCCCGCTGCGGTAGTGCCGGCTGCGCAGTCAGTCCTCTTCGAGAATCAGCGCCATTTCGGGACAGGACGCGACGCCGTCGCGGGTGGATTGCTCCTCCCCGGGCCGGACCTCATGCTCCTCGAGAATCGAATAGCCCGACTCGTCAATGGGGAAGAGGTCTGGGTCGACGGCGTAGCACTGGGCGTGGCCCACACACTTCGACTGTTCCAGACGAACCCTCACGAGGCTTCCTCCCTAGACGGCCCGGCACGGCCGTAGACGGCTTCGCAATCGGACGGGGCTTGCACTTCACGGTTCGGTACCCAGACTAGTCGGTCGGTAAAGTGTCCAAGATGTTTGCCAATCGCTTACCGGCACCGGAAACCCCGGATTAGCGTGGGCAGGCACACCGTGTTCCCTTGCAGCGCATGCAATATTGATGTGCCGCCATGTGTGGGTATCGACGAAGTCCGACAGACAACCGGAGACCGAAGCGCATGAGCGACGGCCAACAAGGCTCGTTCTACCTACCCCGGCTTGATTTCGCCACGCTACCGATGACCGAAGACCGGGGCCTGGGGTGGAAGGCGCTGCGCGACGCCGGACCGGTCGTGTTCATGAACGGCCACTACTACATCACCCGGCGCGAAGATGTCCTGGCCGCACTGCGCAATACCAAGGTCTTCTCATCGACGGTGCTGCAGCCCCCCGGCCACCCATTGCCGGTGCTGCCATTGGCTTTTGATCCGCCGCAACACACCCGCTACCGCCAAATCCTGCAGCCGTACTTCAGCCCGCACGCGTTGAGCAAGTCGCGTCCGGTGCTGGTGCGTCACGCCAGTGACATGATTGCGGCGCTGGCCGGCCGGGGCGGGTGCGAAGTGATGGCGGATTTCGCCCACCTATACCCGTTCCAGGTATTCGTGGACCTTTACGGTCTGCCGTTGAAAGACCGTGATCGTCTCATCGATTGGAAAGACGCCGTTGTCCGCGACAAGCCGACCATCACGCGGACCGACATCGAGAAGTCCGAGCAGCTGCTGGCGTACCTGGCCGACGCCATCGCGCAGCGCCGGCAGAACCCGGGGTCGGACATGTTGTCGCAGGTGATGACCGGCAAGGGTAACTTCACCGACGTCGAACTGCTGGGCATGAGTCACCTGCTGATCCTGGCCGGCCTGGACACGGTGACCGCGGCCATCGGATTCTCGCTGTACGAATTGGCGCGCAGGTCGCAGCTGCGCAAGGAACTGCGCGACAACCCAAAGCAGATCAGGGTTTTCATCGAGGAGATCGTCCGGCTCGAACCGTCGGCGCCGGTGGCGCCACGGATAACCACCGAATTCGTCGAGGTCGGCGGCATGACGCTGCCGCCGGGCACCTCGGTGCGGCTGTGCATGGCCGCGGTCAACCGCGACGACAGCGACCCGATGTCCACAAATGAGCTAAATATGGACGGAAAAGTCCACCGGCACTGGGGGTTCGGCGGTGGGCCCCACCGCTGCCTGGGTTCTCATCTGGCGCGCATTGAACTGACGGTGGTCGTCGCGGAATGGCTGACTCAAATTCCGGATTTCGAATTGCCGGAGGACTACTCCCCAGTGATCAATTATCCCTCAAAGAGTTTCGCGCTCAAGGAATTGCCGCTGCGCTGGGGCTGAGTCTCGGTCTGACGCGGTCAGCCCAACGCAGCGGCGCGACCTTACGTGCGCAATGCGGTCGCCGCGACCTGAACGAACACACCGGTGTCCTCGGCCATCAGCAGGCCTCGACCGTGAGGCAGCGGACCACCCTTCATCTTTCCGCGGATGAATCCTTCGTCGGGGTCGGCGTCCATCACCAGCAGCGGTGCGTTCGCCTGCGCCAGTGCCCGCAACATCGGGTCGCTGCCGGCCGAAGACCAGCCACCGAACGTGCGCGTGACGAGCACGTGCAGGCCGACGTCGGCAGCCCGGGTCACCCAGGGCGCGGCCTTGTGTAGCGGCGAGTCGAATCCTGCCGGCAACTGCTGGATGTCGTCGACGATCAAGAAGATCTCCGGCCCGCTCCACCAGTTCCGCGACAGCAGCTCCGCGGCGGACAACCCGGGCGGCGGCTCGCGTCCGGCCAGCACCGCGGCCAGTTCGCCCATCATCGCCTGCACACCATCGAGGTTGTAGGCGAACTTCTCCACGTAATCGGAGCCAAGCGTGGTCAGCAGCTGACGACGCGGATCCACCAGCCACACCTGGGCCGAAGGCTGCCCCGGCGGCGGTGTCGGTGCGCTGGTCGCACCAGGCGCGTACAACCGCCCGATCTCGGACATGATCGTGGCCAGTGTCGTGGTACGCCCACATTCGCGCCGGCCGGTCACCATCAGGTGCGCGTTCTCGGCGAAGTTCAGATAGACCGGTGACAGGTCCAATTCCGAGATCGCCCAAGCGATTCCGCCCGCACCGACACCCTGGCGGGTGTCCTGCGCGGCGAGCTCGCGAAGCTGTTCCACCCCGAACGTCGCCGGCAGCCGGCGCACCGGCGGAGCCTGACCGCTCGTGATGCGGCTGACGGCTTCGACGATGCTATTGGACTCGAACCGGTTGTCAGGCGTGCCGGCCAGCGCGGGACGCGCCACCAAGGTGTGCAGACCGGACTGGGGGTCGGCATCGAGGCGGACGTAGTTGACCGCGACCATGCCGCGACCCGGCTTGACCGGAACGTCCTTGGCGAACCGGGAACGCACCAGCTTGGCGTCTTCCACGGCGGCCAGCCGCAGCTCGACCCGGGAGCCGAAACCGCTGCGCACCGGTGGCCGCAGCTCCGATTCGCGATCGGCGGTGACCACCACGTGCACCCCGAACGAGGGGCCCTGGTTAATGATCACGTTCACCTGCTCGATCAGCACCTCGTTTTCCTCGGCCAGTGCCCGGTAATTGTCGACCACCAGGTAGACGTCACCGAACCCATCGTTGGGAACCGGACCGGGCTCGTTGCCGAACTTGCGCCGGCGGAACACGTCCATCGAGGCGATCCCATACTCGAGGAAGCTGCGCTTGCGCTCCCGCACCAGGGCCAGCAGTTCGGCCACCGTGCGGCGAACGCCGTAGGGGTCGGTAGGACCGGCCACCTCCCCGACGTGGGGCAGGCGGGCGACCGTGGTCAGCGCTGTGCTGCTGTAGGCCAGGCAATAGAACTGGATCTGCTCGGGAGTGTGGGTCAGCGCCGCCGAACAGATCAGGGTCTGCAGCGCGGTGGTCTTACCGGAACCACCGGCACCCAGAATCAGCACGTTGGCACCGGGCCCCGATGTGTCGACGGTCCATGGCGGCTGGTCGTGCTTGAAGGGACGGTCGATGATTCCGATCGGGAAGACGAGATCCCGCGCGGTGCCGTAGTCCTGCTGCCAGGGGCGGCCGAGGAACCGGTTCACCAGTTCGTCGATGGCGACGGGCTGGCTCAGCGGCGGCTGCCACAGCCGGTACGGCTGGAAGTCGATCTTGCGCAGCTGGTCGATGATGACCGTGCCGACCTTGGGCGTCCGGATCCCTTCGGCGTCGTCGTCGGCGCTCTCGGCCTCGAGCAATTCGCCGTCGGCGGGGATGGCGGGAACGGTGACATCGGGCCCCCCGACACTGACTTCCAGCGGGGTGAACGAGGTGGTGAACAGTTGCGGACGGACGTAATCGATGCTGTGCACCAGCGCCGGCGCTTCGTCTCCGTCGTCGGTGAGGCCGCGCGGAAAGTAGTCCCGCCAGAGGAATTCGGCCTGGAACCGGGTGATGTCTTCCAGGCTGCGGCGGAAGTAGCCCAGACCGGCTTGGGCGGGCAGGTTCACCGCGTTCGGCACACCGGCCGCCTGCGCCGCACCGGCGGTGCGTGCCTTGAGCACCAACCGGTAACCCATGTTCTCCATGAGCTTTTCGGCGCGGCTCTCGATGGTCTGCGACGCCATCATCAGGTGGATCCAGTACGCGCGGCCCTGACGGCCGATCGAGTCGAGGACGTCGACCGCCGTCGGCATGATGCGGAACCATTCGTAGAACTCGTCGATGACGACCACGAGCATCGGCAGCGGTGCCATGTCCTGGCCACGCGCCCGCATCCGGCTGCGCACCGTGTTGTATTCCTTGGCGTCGTCGACACCGGCGCTGTCGCAGATCGCCTTACGACGGGCGATCTCACCCCACAACGCGTCCAGGAAGCGCTCCATCAACGCCTGGTCTTCTTCCAGGTCGGTGATGATCCGGGACACGTGCGGCACCCCGGCGAACGGCTTGACCGCCGACCCACCCTTGAGGTCGGCCAGCACGAACTGCAGCTCATCCGGGGGGTGGCTGAGCATCAGCGATTCGATCACCGTCCGCACCAGGGTCGATTTACCCGAACCCGTCGTACCGGACATGACGCCGTGCGGACCGTCGCCGCCTTCGTCCAGCGACTTCATGTCCAAGAACAGCAGCTCGCCATTGTCGGAGCGAACACCGAACGGTGCCCGCAACCGCGACCTGCCCATCGAGTCGTTGCGGCTACCCCACAGCGACTCGAAATCGATGCGGCCCGGATCGTCAATTCCGTAGTAGGCCATGATGTCTCGGGCGCCGATGTGCGCCACCCGCTGGCCGATCTCCTCGTATGCCTCGGCGAGCCGCCAGCGCGCCAGCTTCTGCGAGAACTCTTCGGCCTCGGCCGTGCCGATGTGGTCGGTGAGGGCAAAGAACCAGGGCTTCTCGTCGATGACCATCCAGGTGTCGCGGTCGCGGGGCAGCGCCTCGATCACACCCAACTTGTCGAACCGCAGCGTGCGCTCCGGGACGGCGGTCCACATCGCCGAGCCGGTGAGGTCGAAGAACGTCACCCCGTCGACGCCTTCGCCGCTGATCACGTACTCCCATTGCGGGTCAACGACATCGGCGATGATCACGGTGTGCGGCGTCGGGGTCTGAGCAGACGAACTGGCGTGCCGGGGCGTGAAAGATCCACGGCCGGCGAACAATTCGGCCTGCTCGGCGGCGAACTCGCGCACCGAGCTGTAGACCATCCGCGCGTTTCCCGCGGCGTCCTGGCGGCGCGGGTCACCGAAGTGCGGCAGCCACTTCACCCAGTCCCATTCGTCCAGGTTCGAACTGACCACGATCATGCGCATGTGGTCGGGCCCGTGCGAGAACGCCAGCTGGCAGACGATCGCCCGCATCAGTCCCGCCGCCTGCTCACGATCTCCGGCCAGCGAGTACCAGGGCTCGACCAGAACCGAGATCATCTTCGGCAGGTTGTAAACGACGCTTTGATAACGACCGAATTCCTGAAGCGCCTTACCGGTCACCGGCTCGAGCTCGATGTCGGTCGGCATGTTCTGGGGCTCACCCCAGGTCACCTCGGGACGCGTCATGCCGACGCCGACGCGGACCACGCCGAAGTTCAAGTCCTTGCCGTCGGGCTTGCGTTCCCACATCCGCGACGACCCGACCGCGGCAGCCAGCGTGGTGGGCGCCGGGTGGAACCACCGGTAGTTGGCGTCCATGCTGTCGGCCGACTCGTGGGCGGTCTCCCGCAGCATGTCCAGCATCAGCATGAACTGGGCGCGCATCGAGTCCAGCTTGGGCCGGCTCATCTGCTGCTGGCCGCCGAACCGGCCGCCGAACATCATCATCGCGACGCCACCGATCATGAAGATCGGGAAGATCGAGCCGGCGCCGCCGAACACGTGCGAACCGCTGGCGAAGGTCATGGCGACCATGCCGATCAGCAGGCCGACCACCACGACGCCGACCACGATCAGCCACCAGGGCTTGCCTTCGGGCGGCGGGATGCTCAGCGGCGTCGGAAGGACGATGTTTTCCGGCTTGATTACCGGAGGTTTTTCCGGCGTCGGCCGCGCAAATCCACGTTTCACTTCGGTACCGCCAACTCTCCTGGGGACATATCCATCGGTAGCGTGTCGTGCTCCACCAGCGCATCGGATCGCGACAACGTCGGTCCCTGCGGGAGCAGCCGCAGCGCCACCCACGGCGCCAGGCCCGGTTTTGTCTTCAGGCCCAACGCTTCTCGCACCTCGCGGGTGTCGTCGACCCCGAAGCGGGCACCCGCATCCGTGAGCCACCACAGCGATTCGGTGGTCTTGGCGCCGGGGTCGTTTCCGGTGACGGCCACGAAGTTCGCATAGTCGGGTCCGAAGAAGACCTGGTCCGCTTCGCGTCCGGTGGCGTCCGCCTTGACCAGCGACACCACCCTGTTGACGTCCTTCGACTCGACCGGAAGGGTCGCGCCGGAGATGACCTGGACGCGGGCACGGTTTTCACCGGAGGTCTTCTGCCACCACCAGCAGGTCGCCGGGTTCTCGCGGATGTCCATAACATTCAGGGGCGCGTCCGGGTAGGACGACAGATCCAGCTTATTGACCACCGGCATCTTGGCCAGCGCGGACGGTTCGACGGTCACCGGCTTGGTGTTGCCCGGTCCGGCGTTCTGCAGGATCTGGGCCACCAGCGGCGGCAGCGTCTGCACACCGTCGGCCAACACCAATGAATACTGTTGCGGCCCACTGATTTGCGGGGTGACGATCACCGTGCCGATAGGGCCGGGCGCGTTCGGAAACGATGCCCCGGTGCCGGCATTCTGGATCTGCGGCACCGTCAGTTCCGGACCCACCGGCAACGCGTCGTACAGGGCGCGGCTCATCGGCTTCGCCATGCTGACCTGCTCCGGGGTGAGTCCCAGCGGCAGCAGCACCGATCGGTTCGACCCGTCGATGCGTGAGCGGCGTCCGTCCCGGATCACCCAGGCGTCTCCGCCGTAGTTCAGCACCACCGCGTCCGACCCGGTCAGCACCCGCCGGTGGTTGCCCAGATCGGGATTGCCGTCGATCACCGTCACCGTCACACCCGACGGTCCCCCGGCGCCGGTCGAGTTCGCCACGGTGTCGCAGACCAACCAGGACGACGCGGCCGGGCTGGTCGGGTGGAAGCTCGACGGTGCGCCCGGGATGCCCACCATCGGACCGCGCGGCAGGGTGGCGATCTGGTTGGACTTGACCAGGTGCGGGTTGTCAGGGCGACCGGCGATGAGGCGGGCCGACGCCAGGTTCAGGGCCGGGTACAACTTCTCGCCAACGCGGACGTAGAGCGCGCCCGAGTCGCGGTCGGCGATGATCGGCGACTCGTTGATCTGGCCGGCCGGGCTGATGAAGGAGTAAAGCAACGCGCCCAGGCAGATCACTAGCGCGGCGGAGATCGATGCCACCACGGCCAGGTTCTGACGCCGGCCGGGCTCGACCTCCATGCGGACGCGCCACCGGGTCAGTGCCATCGCGGTCCGGCGCGCAAGGAACTGGTAGCCGGTCACCTGGGTCCGGGTCGACAACCCGAGGCCGTACCCCGACCCGCGCTGCCCGCGACTCTCTTCCGCCACTTAATTCACCATCCGGTCTGCCGATGCGTCTGGATATCGTCCTGATGAACTGATCCAGCGCGAATTACCTGACAACGTTAAGGCACCTGCACGGACCTCGCCACGCGGCGCCAAAGCCATTCACTTTCACATCTCTTTATGCACCCGAATCCGGCCGCGTCCACCGCGCCGGAACCGCCGGTGACGGCGGCGGCGACATGCGCCACTGAGCTGGCAGTTTCGTTTCCCCCACGGGTGAGCGCACCGGATCCTTTTCGTCTCCTGGAAGCATCGTAATGGCCGCGCGGCCTCCCGTCCTGTCGAGCGCAAAGCGCCGTTGCCTACAGACGACATACATGAATGGCAGGCCACCGCCCAGCAAAGAATGCGCTAACTTGCGCCGGGTCCGAGTCGCCGGCCCGCGAATCCTGGCAGCAAGATGGCCGTATGACAGAACTCGCGCCGTCGCTGATCGAACTCGCCCGGAGATACGGCATCGCGACGGATTACGAGGACTGGACGGGCCGGCGGGTGCGGGTGTCCGAGGCCACGTTGAAGACCGTGTTGGATTCCCTCGGCGTCGCGGCCGACACCGAGCAGGAGCGCAACATCGCGCTGACCGCCAAGCTGCGGTCGCACTGGGCGCGCCGGCTGCCGGCGACCATCGTCGGGCGTACCGGCGAGCCGATCCGGTTCTGGGCGCATGTCCCCCACGGCGATCCCGCCGAGGTGTGGTTGCAGCTCGAGGACGGCACGGTGCGTACCGGCGTCGAACAGGTCGACAACTTCACCCCGCCATTCGACTTGGACGGCCGCTGGGTCGGCGAGGCCAGCTTTCTGCTGCCCACCGATCTGCCGCTGGGCTATCACCGGGTGCACCTGCGCTCCAGTGAATCCGAGACCAGCACAGCGCTGATCGTGACGCCGGACTGGCTCGGGCTACCGGAGCGGCTCGGCGCCCGGCGCGGGTGGGGCCTGGCCGCTCAGCTCTATAGCGTGCGGTCACGGCAGTCGTGGGGGGTCGGCGATCTGACCGATCTGACCGACCTGGCGGTGTGGTCGGCATCGCGCCACGGCGCCGACTATCTCTTGGTCAATCCTCTGCACGCGGCGGCCCCGACCAAGCCGATGGAGCCTTCGCCGTACCTGCCGACATCGCGGCGCTTCGTCAACCCGATTTATCTTCACGTCGAGGCGATACCCGAATTCGCCGACCTGACCAAGCGCAGCCGGGTCCGCCGGCTGCGCTCCGAGGTCCAGCAGCACGCCGCCCACGTCGACGCCATCGACCGCGACCGCTCATGGGCTGCGAAGCGGGCAGCGCTCAAGCTGCTGCACTCAGAACCGCGGTCGGCGGGAAGGGAGCTGTCCTACACCGCGTTCCGCGACCGGGAGGGCCGCGCGCTGGACGACTTCGCCGCCTGGTGCGCGCTGGCCGAGAAGCACGGCGCCGATTGGCATTGCTGGCCCGAGGCACTACAGCACCCGGACGCGTCCGGGGTCGCGGACTTCGTCAAAAAGCATTCGGACACAGTCGATTTCCACCGCTGGCTGCAGTGGCAACTCGACGAGCAGCTTGCCGCGGCGCAGTCACAGGCGATCCGGGCCGGCATGTCGTTGGGCATCATGGGAGACCTGGCCGTCGGCGTGCACCCCAATGGCGCCGACGCCTGGGCGCTGCAGGACGTGATGGCGCTGGGCGTGACCGCGGGCGCGCCACCGGACGAGTTCAACCAGCTCGGTCAGGACTGGTCCCAACCGCCCTGGCGCCCAGACCGGTTGGACGAGCACGAATATCGACCCTTTCGCGCGCTGATCCGTGCGGTGTTGCGGCATGCCGGTGGGGTGCGCATCGACCACATCATCGGGTTGTTCCGGCTCTGGTGGATCCCGCGGGGTAGCCCACCCACCGACGGCACCTACGTTCGGTACGACCACGAAGCCATGATCGGCATCGTCGCGCTGGAAGCGCACCGCGCCGGCGCGGTCGTCGTCGGCGAGGATCTCGGCACGGTCGAGCCGTGGGTACGTGACTACCTCTTGTTACGGGGGTTGCTGGGCACCTCGATCCTCTGGTTCGAATTGGACCGCGACGACCCAAGTGCCAGCGGAGTTCCGCTCCGTGCCGAGCGGTGGCGCGAGTACTGCCTATCCTCGGTCACCACCCACGATCTGCCTCCGACCGCCGGCTATCTGGCGGGTGATCATGTGCGACTGCGCGATTCGTTGGGTCTGCTGACCCGTCCCGTCGAAAGGGAGCTCGAGTCCGACCGGACCGAGCTGGCGGCGTGGATGGCCGAGCTGCGGCGGGTCGGGTTGCTCGAGGACGGCGAAGAAGAACCCGAGCAGATCGTGGTGGCCCTGTACCGCTATCTGGGCAGGACGCCGTCACGGCTGTTGGGCGTGGCGCTGACCGACGCCGTCGGTGACCGCCGGACCCAGAATCAGCCCGGCACCACCGACGAATACCCCAACTGGCGGGTGCCGCTGACCGGTCCCGACGGGCGCGCGGTGATGCTCGAGGACGTGTTCACCGATCGCCGCACCGCCACGCTCGCCGAAGCCGTGCGTGCCGCGATCGCGCCCGTCGCCGCGGAAAGCGCGGCCCGCTAGTCGTCCCGGCTCGGGCCTTGTTAGCTTCAAAAACCATGAAGGTCTCAGTCGTGGCCCCGGTCGGCGACGGTGTCACTGCGGACCCCGACTGGATGGTGGCCTTCGCGCGCCACCTCGAAGCGTGCGGGTTCGAATCGATCGTCGCTGTCGAGCACACCGTGTTGCTCACCCACTACGACAGCGTCTATCCCTACGACAATTCGGGACGCGTCGGCCTGGCGCCGGACTGCCCCATCCCGGACCCGCTTGACCTGCTCGCTTTTCTAGCCGCCCACACCAGCCGCCTGGGGCTGGCCACCGGCGTGTTGGTCCTGCCCAACCACCACCCGGTGGTGCTGGCCAAGCGGGCCGCCACCGTCGACGCCCTGTCGGGCGGCAGACTGCGCCTGTGTGTGGGTGTGGGTTGGCTGAAGGAGGAGCTGGCCGCCTGTGATGTGGACTTCGAGAGCCGGGGGCGGCGCGCGGACGAGCAGCTGGCTGTCCTGCGGGAGTTGTGGGCGCCGCGGCCCGATGGCGCGTGCTTCACTGGCGAGTTCTTCGACTTTGACAACATCATGTGCTACCCGAAACCCGTTGCGGCGGAGCGCCTGCCGATTCACATCGGCGGGCACAGTCGAGCCGCGGCGCGCCGCGCCGGGCGCCTTGGCGACGGCTTCCAGCCGTTGGGGGTGACGGGGTCCCGGCTCGCGGCGCTCATCGCGCTCATGCGTGACGAGGCATCGTCGGCGGACCGTGATCCGTCGGCGCTCGAGGTGTCATTGGGCCACGCGGTCACCAAGATCGATGCCGAGCGCGCGGCCGCCCTCGTCGATCAGGGCGCCGACCGTCTGGTGCTGGCCATGCCGCCGACCACCGATATCGAGCACGCGAAGGACCTGTTGTCGGCGTGTGCGCAACGGCTGTCCCTGAGCTCATGAGGCTTTCGGCCGAACAGCGGGCCGCGCTGAGCGATCTGGTGCACCGGTACGCCGCCTACGTCGATGACCGCGAATTCACAGCTGTTGCAGGGCTTTTCACTGTCGATGCCGAGCTGGTGGTGCCCGCACCACCGGCCGAGCTGCGGCCAATCCAGTCGCATCGCGGCCAGCAATCCATCACCACCGGGATCGCGGCCGTCGCCGCCGTCGCCCGCACCGAGCACGCGATCATCGGTGAGGTGTACGACGCGGCCGCGCAACCCGGCACCGCCCGCGGACGGATCGCGGCCGTCGCGCACCACTGGAGCGAGCGCGATGGTGAGCTGGTGGACGTGGCGTGGCACCTGCGCTACGACGACGAATATCTGCTGACCGACGCGGGCTGGCGGATCAGCCGCAGGGCATTGACGGTCAACGCCATCGAGACCCGCCCGGTTCGCCGGCTGCTGCCGCATGACCCCGCCTAGCGTGTTGGCAGTAAATTATGCGCACACTCACAGCAAAACTCATCGGTTCTTATCTGCGGCGCAAATCGCGGTTTTCCTTGGGTAAGTGCGGCTAACGCTGCCGAGAGCCCGCCGGATTTTGCGCGCTCTGCGCGCTCCCCGGCCATTCCTGCCCGCACGGGCGCCACGACCACAGCGTTGGTTCCCGACTGGCTCCAATTAATCCAGGTGCATTCGTGTAATTTCGGCCCCGTGACGAACACCGTTGATTCCGCGGGGACCGGTGGAGGGCGAGCAGCGCAGCATGGCTCGGTATCGACGCTGGCAGTGGGCACGCCGCTGACGTCCAATCCGGACTACCGCGACGAGATACACACCGCCGAAGACATTATCGATGTGGAGCACTACGGCGGCGGCTTCGATCTCACCCGGCGGGCCACCGCCCCGAAGCTGCGCATCGGCCGCGACCGCTGGTTCAACCTGCTGTGGCTGATCCCGATCGGCTTTGCCGTGCTGATCGCCGGGATCGCCGTTGGCAAAGGCCTGCACAACGTGGCGGCGGTGCAGTCGTTCATCCACCGCTACCCGGGGTCGGACAATGCCGGCATACCCCCCGGCCTGCCGGCGTGGATCGGCTGGACGCACTTCTTCAACCTCTTCATGATGATGTTCATCATCAGGACGGGGATCCAGATTCTCTGCGACCATCCCCGGCTGTACTTCAGCCGCAACGCCACCCCCGGTAAGGACGAGTGGCTGCGGGTGGGCCCACCGGTCCCGGACGACGATCTGTGGACCGCCAACGCCGATACCGTCGCCCTGCCACCGCAGCTGGGGTTGCCCGGCTTCCGGCACTCCATCGGGCTGGCCCGGTGGTGGCATCTGGGCGTTGACGTATTGTGGCTCGTCAACGGGGCGGTCTTTTACGTGCTGTTGTTCGCCACCGGTCAATGGCGCCACATCGTGCCGATGAGCTGGGACGTCTTCCCCAACGCGGCGTCGGTGGCCATTCAGTACCTGTCACTGGACTGGCCAACCGACAACGGCTGGGTCGCTTACAACGGACTGCAGCTGTTGTCCTACTTCACCACGGTCTTCATCGCCGCCCCGGCCGCGCTGATCACCGGCCTTGGGATGTCGCCGGCGCTGTCGCAGCGCGTGCACTGGCTGAGCAAACGCCTGAGCATTCAGCACGCGCGCTCGCTGCACTTCGTGGTGCTGGTGTACTTCCTCTTCTTCATCCTGGTGCACGTGACGATGGTTTTGACCACCGAGGCCCTGCGGAATCTCAACCACATGTTCGCCTCCCGGGACGACAACAGCTGGGTCGGTTTCGGCATCTTCGCCGCGGCCATGGTGCTGACCGCGATCGCGTGGGTGTGGGCCACTCCCTTCACCATCAAGCACCCCCGGGTGGTTCAGCGGGTCGGGTACGCCCTCGTTGGACCGTTCCAGCGGGTGCTCGAGCGGCTGGACCCCAAACCCGGCGCCTTCACGGAAAAGGACATCTCGCCGCACCACTGGCGCAACGGCCGCCTGCCGGAGACCGTCGAGTACAAGGAACTCGAGCGTGACGACTTCAAAGACTGGCGGCTGAAGGTCTATGGCCTGGTCGAGAACCCGATGGAGTTCTCACTCGAGGACTTGATGGCGTTGCCCTACCACGAGCAGATCAGCCAGCACTTCTGCATCCAGGCGTGGTCAGGCGTCGCCAAATGGGGTGGCGTGCAAATGCAAACCATCATGGACATCGTCAAACCGCTTCCCGAAGCGAAATGGGCGGTCTTCTATTCGATGGGTCTGGGCGCCACGGGCGGCATCTACTACAACGCCCATCACATCGGCCAGATGGATCACCACATGACGATGCTGGCTTACAACATGAACGACCAGCAGCTCCCCTACATGCACGGCAGACCGCTGCGGCTGCGCAACGAATTGCAGCACGGCTTCAAATTGGTGAAGTGGATCAAAGGCATTGAATTCGTCGCCGACTACCACGACATCGGCAGCGGTTATGGCGGTTACAGCGAAGACCACAAGTACTTCGGGCGCCACCAAACACTCTGAGCCGCAGCCGCGCGTCACCTCCGCCAAGTCGTTTGTCCGAACGGCCTTTTGGGTAGCTCCAACACATCGGCGAAACGGATGTGACAGCGGAGGAGACGCCCATGAGGCATGGTCCTGTCGACCACGATCGGACCGCTGACCGGTACACGCATGAATGGACAGCGGCGCGAACTCCCGGGCTGCTCGTGGTAGTGGTTGCCGCGCTGGCGTTCGCGGTCTGCGTGACCAATTTCGCCCTTGGCGAGGCCGGCGCAGGTGTTGTTTCCGCCATCATCTCCATGCTGGCGTTCGGGGCCGGCCTGTCCTGGCTTGCGATGGACGGCAGGCGAATTCGCGATGCCGAGCGGGAATGGGTGCTCCGCCGACCGGTTCGATAACGCGGCCTGCAGCGGCTATCGCAGGGCCGCGAGGTTGTTCACAGACTTCTGCACATCGGAGCGCAGAACCCGGGCGACCAATCCCCCGACCGGTCCGCTGAGTACGCCGCCACCGAGATCGGCGGTGAGGTGGAACGTTGATCCAGGGTGATCATCGGTGACGGTCATCGCCACCGTGAGGCGGATACCGCCGCGCCCGCGTCCCTGCAGCTCAATCGATTTGGGCTCGTCGTATCGGGTGACCTGCCAGTGGATGACATTGCGGAAGCCCTTGACCTTGACGCACGACGAGACACAGGTGCCCTTCTCAATGGTGTCGGGAACCGGCCCCCGCCAACCGGCGAAAATCGTCATCCACTCGTCGAACCGATCCAGGTCGGATGCCAGCTTCCAAGCCGCTTCCGGTTCTACCTGCGACGACACCGCGACATCTACGGTTGCCAATGTCTTCCTCCCTGGCGATCAGAAACGCCGTCACCCGGCGCACGGGAGACAAACGCACAACCATGGCGGGGTACCCCGACACCGCCGCGCGTATTCGTGGGGCTGCCCACTCAGGGCCAGACCTGTTCCAGCTGCTGGGACACGTCGATGATCTGCGCGGCCTGCGACTGGGGCGCGTCGATCTCGGTGGCGACATATTGCGCGATGAATCGCCTTATCTCACCGTCGACACCGGCCAGGATTCGCAGCACCTCGCCACGGATCGACTTGGACGAGACGTTGACGGTGATGTCGGAAGGCCGCGGTTTGGCGACGTCGACGATCAGCAACAACGGTTCGGCAGCTCGCGCGGTCGCGCGCAATTGAATGTCCCCGGAGACCATGAAACGCTGCTTGTCGAGCCATAGGTCGACCAGCAGGTCGATCGAGAGCGGAATGTGGATGACGAAGGTGATGCTGTCGCCCAGCCGGCGCGTGACCCGGGGCTCTTGAATTTTGACGTTGGCACTGACTTTGGCGATTCTGCCGGGCCCCTGAGCGATCGGCTCCATGGCGAACTCGCTGCCGGCGATGTCGGCCAGCGCGGCAGCGACCCGCTCCGGAGTGACAGCGACCTCGAAGAACCTGCGGCCAAACTCTTCGTAGGTGACATAATCGTGATTCGTCATAGGCTTATACCGTCTCATGTCGCCTGCCGGAACGGTCGCTGATCTGCTCGCGTCGCACGAATCCCGCGTCAGACCCCTCTTCGTTAAACCAGCAAATCCGATCGATGCCCGGGGCGATCCGCGTCGATCCCGCGAATTTGTGAAGCGCATCACAGACGCGGCGCTTCGATTCGATGTGTCGGGCGGTCGCCTGCGAGGCTTGATGTTGGAGGTGTTTTCAGTCTCATGGCCCAGGAAGTAACTGAACAGCGCACGGGCCTGGCCCACGTGTCGGGGGTGCTCATCTGGCTCGGTGGCGGACACCGGCGCGAGCTGGGTGAACGCCACGAACGGTCAACGCACGCTGTCGCCGGCGCGGTCGCGTTGTTGGGCGCGGTGCTGGCCTGGCTGGTCGCGATCCTGGCGATCAGCGGGTCGGCTCGCTGGCCGCTGCCGGCCGTCGCGCCGCTCACCCTCGTCTTCGGCCTACTGGTCGGCGCCGTCACCCGCGGCACCATCCCCGGGCCGAAACGGAGCCGCCCCGGTGTGATGGGCCGCGCCGCGGTGGCGGCGGCGGTGGGCGTGGTCGTCGGTGAACTCGCGGCACTGGTCATTCTTTCCAGCTCGATCGACCATCGTCTCGATGAGCGAGCGTTGCGCAACGCCGAATCGGTCCCCGCAGTCGCGCAGGCATCGGCGTCCCTGCAGCAATCCAGGGCTGCGCGCTCCGCGCTCGACGGCGCGGTCGCGCAGGCCCGTGACCGCCAGGACAAGGCCTTGGTCGTCGCCCGCTGCGAATACCATCCCACGCCCGGCTGCCCGCAGACCCGGATCACCGGTGATCCCGGTGCCGGGCCGGAAACACGCACGGCCAACGAGCTTCTCGCCGATGCGCAGCATGAATTGGACACCGCGCTGGCGACGCGGGACAGCCGCGCACCAGACCTGGACGCCAGGATTTCACGAGAAGAGCTAGCGCTGCGCGACGCCCGGGACGGTGTCGTGGCTGATGCAGGCCGCGGCGTGGGCGCACGTTGGGTCGCGATGAACGAGTTCACTTCCGCCGATGCCGGGGCAATGACCCTGCGGCTGGTGACGATCGCTCTGTGCGTGCTGCTCTACCTGACGCCCCTGATCCTGGGTTTGTGGCGCGGTGAGACAACCCACGATCGCCGTGCCACCTCCCGCGTCGAGCGCGAACGCGCCGAACTCGACGCGGACACCGCCATCGCCGTCAAGCGCGCCGAGGTGCGCCGCGAGGCCGAAATCCTCTGGGCCGAGCACCAACTGACGCAGGCGCGGTTTGCCATTGAGGCGCAGACCGAGATCGACCGCGAGCAACAACGCCGCCGGGTTTCCGAAGCTCTGGACACTGCGGTGCACGCGCCGTCGCAGCGGGCCTTCGAGCCGCGCGACGACGACGTGTATCTGCCGATCGCCGCCGAAGCCGAGGCGGCCAGCCGGGCGATCACCCAACTGCCTGCCCCGGAACCGGCCGCCGGCTTGGGCATTGCCCAGGCCTCCGACGTTCCGGAGAACCTGCCCGCTCCCCTGTCGCCGGCCGGCGAGGTCGAAGCTCACGACGAACGGGATGCCCCCTTGATCCCGTCGATCCCGGACGCCACCAAGGCCGCGGCCCGCTGGATTCGCCCGCTGGTGCCGCCGTTCGTGGCGAAGGTGATCGACACCACCACTGCGCCACTGCGCACCGCCCGCCAGGTGTTCGAAGGCGTCCTCGAAGAAACCGAAGAGATCACGTTCACGCTCAAGCGCACCCGCAAGGTGGCGGTCAATTCCGAGGCCTCAGAAACCCAGTTGTCTGGACGCCCCGCGAGCGCCGAAACCAGCTCGCCAAGCACGGACTTCGTCACCTCATCGCGGCAACAACCCGACCGCCGTGCACGCCGACAGGTTGCGGGTCGCGATTCCCACCCGCCCTTGCGGCGGTCCGGAGATGATGCGGGCCGGTTGTCCGTGGAATCGGCGGGCGGCGGCGGTCGGCGTGCGCTGACGAAGCGCGACGGGCCGCCCGAATTGGGTCCGCCCGACGGCCCGCGCCAGCTGCCGCCGCCGAAATAGCCTGCCGTTATTCGAAATCGAAGACTTCGGAGAGTTT
Organism: Mycobacterium sp.; assembly: GCF_036273375.1. Classification (GTDB taxonomy): domain Bacteria; phylum Actinomycetota; class Actinomycetes; order Mycobacteriales; family Mycobacteriaceae; genus Mycobacterium. Next base: position 24,866 of record NZ_DASUHS010000087.1, read on the forward strand.
CGGCAGAATGCCCGCCAGGTGGTCATGCCGGTGCGGTCCGACAGGCGGTTGCCGCCGTCGTCGGCAACCGCAGCCCGAAAGCGCTACCGTCCGAACGCGCTTTCGGGTTGATGTTGTAGACGATGTCGTTGGAGTTGGAGTTGGAGGCGGCCGGGTTACCCCTCGAAAGCTCGGCCGCCCCAACGTCTTGGCGCGCCCTCAGCAGGTCAGAGCGGCGGATTGGAACAGCGGACCCCACTCGCGGCGGGCGGCAGACTGCGCGTCGACGAAGCTGGGAGTCTTCTCGCCGTCACCCGCCAAGTGGACCAGTGCCCATGCCATGGCGAATACCGGTACCTTGTGCCGTATCGCCGCGTTGTGCAATTCGTCCAAAGCGGCGTCGGAAGGACACCGGCGAAGGCCGATGAGAATTCCCCGCGCGGTGTCAAGAATGCGACCGGAGTTCGGGCCATATGAAGTTTGGGCGGGGACCCAGTTCGTCGTCATGCTGTGTGATACCTCCTGCTGCGCCCTTGCGAAACCGCTACCCGAACAGCGGCAGGAATCCGTGCGTTACGCTTCGTCGCGGTCGCAGTCCCCAAAAGGCGCCCTGTGCAATGATTTGCGGATCCGCCGCGTTGTGCCAGTCCACCATTGACATTGATACACGGCCGTGACCGTTTTGGAATCGGCTGCTCATCAAGAAAATTCGCGACACGTGGTATCGAAAAGGGCTGTGAAACAGCGCAATTAATTGCTGACCGTGTTCACCGGGCGCCCTAGAGAATGGCCTTGGCCGCCTTCGCCTTTGCGATGTCGTCCCAGTCGATGTCGAGTTCCAGCAGGATCTCTTCGGTGTGTTGGCCGTGTTCCGGGGCGCGCGCGGGGGTCGGTGGAGTCTCGTTGAATTGCACTGGCGCGGCGACGATTCGGTATTTTTCGCCGTGGTCGTCGACGTTGGTGACCACGTATCCGTTTGGTTCGACTTGCGGGTCGTTGAGGGTTTCCCGTGGCGTCGCCAGCGCACCCCACACGCCCGGCTCGTCCTCGAGCACCGCCTGCCAATGTGCGAGGTCGTGACGTGCGAAAGTATTCGCCAGCAGCGCGGTCGCCGCTGCAGCATTGGCGATCAAGTTGCCGGACGGGACGAATCGCTCATCGTCGGCCAGTTCCGCCAGGCCCATGCGCTGGCAGAAGCCCACCCAGAATTTGTCGGGCTGTAAGAACACCAGCTGGATCCACCTGCCGTCTTTGGTCTTGTACCGGTTGACGAGCGGATTGATGGCCAGGCCCGGCGGTGCGCCCGGGATCCCATCGATATCGAAGAAGTCGGCGGCCGAGATCGACGGCGCTATCGACCACATCGCCTGCGCCAGCAGCGAAGAGTCGACGATGGTCGGTTCGCCGGTGCGTTCGCGGTGAAATAGCGCGGCGCATACGCCGCCGGCCAGCGTTGCCCCACCCTGCAGGTCACCGAAGCCGGGCCCCTGGACCGCGGGCGTCTCGCTGCCGAACGGCGTGAGGGTGTAGGCGACCCCCCCGCGCGCCAGATACGTCGCGGCATCGAATCCGCCGCGATCGCGATCGGGACCGCGGACCCCCAGGCCGGTACCGCGCGCGATGATGATCTTCGGGTTGAACGAGCGGATGTCCTCGACGGTCAATCGGGCCCGTTCGAGTGCGCGGGGCAGCCAATTGGTCAAGAACACATCCGCGCTGGCCAACAGCCGGCCGAACAGCTCGCGACCCGTTTCCGACTTGATGTCGATGGCGATGCTGCGCTTGCCGCGATTGCCCAGCTCGAGAATGAAGTCGGCATCCGGGCGAGCCGCTTGCCGGGTGAACCCACCGACGACCAGCGCGCGCCCGGGATCGCCCGTGGCGACGCCTTCCACCTTGATGACGTCGGCACCCCAGTCCGACAGGGCGGCACCGGCAGAGGGCACGTAGGTCCACGACGCCAATTCGACAACCCGCACACCTTGAAGCACTCCGCCGTGCACGCCAGACATCGCCAACCCCCTCGCCGCGAGCATTCCTTGCTATTTTAGATATTCTAGCTAGTCTTGGGCGTAGTGATAGCCCATCTGCAGGTCAGCGCAGTTTTTCGTGGAAGAGATGCGATGGAGCCGATCGAAGGTCTCATTTCGACGCCCGCCGCGATGACCGCGTGCCGTAATCCGGCGCGGACGGGCGAGGATTCGATTCAGTTCCGCTGCAACATCAGTCGCCGCAGCGAATGGCGTTGGGCCCCAATGCGGGTCGTGATGTAGACACACGAACGAAGGACGGGCGATGGGCAGGGTAACGGGCAAGGTGGCCGTGATCAGTGGCGCCGCGCGGGGTCAGGGCCGTTCGCATGCGCGAATGCTGGCCGCCGAAGGGGCGGACATCATTGCCGTAGACCTCTGCACAGACATCGACACCAATGAGTACCCCCTGGCCCGCCCCGAGGACCTGGACGAAACGGCGCGGCTGGTGGAAAAGGAGGGACAGCGCGCGTACACCGCGATCGCCGACGTTCGCGACCGCGTCGCCCTGTCCGCGGCCATCGACGAGGGCGTCGCCGAATTCGGCCACCTCGACGTCGTGGTGGCCAACGCCGGCATCTGCCCACTGACCGCGGGCCTGCCACCGAAGGCTTTCGCCGACGCGGTCGACGTTGACCTGGTCGGCGTGCTCAACCTGGTCCATGCCAGCCTGAAACACCTGGAGGCCGGCGCGTCGATCGTGGTGATCGGTTCCAACGCCGCATTCATGTCGTCGATGAACACCACCGGCATCGACGGCGGCCCCGGCGGAGCCGGCTATGCCTTCGCGAAACTGGCTGCCGCGCACTACGTCAACGACTTCGCCTTAGCGCTGGCCCCGTTCTCCATCCGGATGAACGCGGTGCATCCGACGAACGTCAACACCGACATGTTGCACAGCCCGCCGATGTACCGGGCCTTCCGGCCCGACCTCAAGGAGCCGACTCGCGAGGACGCCGAACCCATCTTCCCGTTCGTCCAGGCGATGCCGATCCCCTACGTCGAGCCCGAGGACATCAGCGAGGCGGTGCTGTTCCTCGCATCCGACGCGGCCCGCTATATCACCGGCCAGCAACTGCGCGTGGACGGCGGCGGTTTCCTCAAGGTCAAGCCATGGTCGGGCGCGTGACGGCAGTGACACCAATCGGGTTGAACCACAACGGGACTACGCGATGACCGACGACCGCTCCATGCAACAGCGCCTGTACGCGCTCATGGTGCTGATGAAGGCGGCCGACGACCGGCTGTCCAAGGGGATCGGCACCGGGGAGTTCATGTGCGTGTACTGGCCGTCGCGCGGTCAGGAGGCGATCGCCGCCGCGATGGGTGTCGTGCTGCGCCCCGACGATCAGCTGGTGACCACCTACCGCGGATTGCACGACCTCATCGGCAAGGGAGTGCCGCTCGAGGAGATCTACGGCGAGATGATGGGCCGGACGGTCGGCGCGAGCCGCGGCAAGGGCGGCACCATGCACATCGCCAAACCCGAGGCCGGCGTGATGCTTTCGACCGGCATCGTCGGGGCCGGGCCACCGGTGGCCGTGGGGTTGGCGATGGCCGCCAAGCGCAAAGGGCTCGATCGCGTCACCGTGGTCAGCTTCGGTGACGGTGCCACCAACACCGGCTCCTTCCACGAGGCGGCCAACATGGCCGCGCTCTGGGACCTGCCCATGGTGTTCGTCTGCCAGAACAACCTGTACGCCGAGATGACCCCGACCGGCGACACCATGAAGCTCGAGCGGGTGGCCGACCGGGCCGCCGGCTACGGGATGCCGGGCGTTCGCGTCGACGGCAACGACCCGCTGGCGGTGAAAGCCGCGCTCGATGCCGCGCTGCAGCGTGCCCGCGGCGGTGCCGGCCCCACCTTCATCGAGTGCGTGACCTTCCGCTTCCGCGGCCACTATTTCGGCGACCGGATGCCCTACATACCCGCCGAACAACTCGAAGCGGCGATGGCTGCCGACCCGGTGCCCCGCTTCCGCGAGCATCTTGCCGACGCCGGCATCTGCGGCGAAGACGAACTCGCCCGCATCGACGACGATGCTCTCGCAACGGTGGAATCCGCGCTGCAGACCGTGATGAACGCGGATTCCCCGGCGGTCGACGAACTCGACCGGGACGTGTACGCAACTCCGATCAAATTCCCGGTGTAAAGGCATGGACGACAAAGAGATGACGATGCGCGAGGCACTGAATCTCGCGCTGGATCAGGCGCTCGCGGCCGACGAGCGGGTGTTTCTGCTCGGCGAAGACATCGCCGACCCCGGTGCATCCGGTCCGACCGCGGGGCTGTCGACTAAGTACGGGCACGAACGCGTCCTCGACACCCCGATCTCGGAGGCCGCGATCCTGGGCGCGGCTATCGGCGCCGCCATCGATGGGCTGTTGCCCGTAGCCGAGATCATGATCATGGATTTCATCGGCATCGCCGCCGACCAGCTGATCAACAACGCCGCCAAACTCCGGTTCATGACGGCTGGGCGCACGTCGGCGCCGATCACCGTCCGCACCCAGGTGTACGCCGGGCTGGCCACCGGTGCGACGCATTCGCAGAGCCTGGAGGCGTGGTTCATGCACATCCCCGGGATGAAGGTGATCGTGCCGTCCACGCCGCGCGACGGGAAAGGACTGCTGACGTCGGCGATCTTCGATCCCGATCCCTGCCTGTTCGTCGAAACCATCCGGTTGCAGAGCAGGAAGGGGCCCGTCCCCGTCGATCCCGGCTTCTCGATTCCGCTGGGGCAGGCCGACATCAAACGGCCAGGCACCGATGTGAGCGTGATCGGCTACGGACGCTGCGTGCACGACGCGCTCGCCGCCGCAGCGACGCTGGCCGAGCGGGGCGTCAGCGCCGAGGTCATCGACCTGCGCACGCTGGTGCCACTGGACGTCGAGACCATCGTCGAATCCGTCCGGCGCACTCGCCGAGCCGTCATCGTGCACGACGCGGTCCAATTCGCGGGTCCAGGAGCCGAAGTCGCCGCGATCCTGTCCACCGAGTTGTTCGGTGAACTTGCCGCGCCCATTGAGCGGGTCGCCGCGCGGTTCGTGCCCAACCCGGCCGCGGCGACGCTCGAAGCACAGGTGTATCCGTCGCCGGCGCGCATCGTGGAAGCGGCGCAGCGCACGTGCAAAAAGGCGAATGCGCATGGCTGACTTCATCATTCGCATTCCCCGGGTGTCGGTGGCGGTCGCCGAAGCCGAACTCACCGGGCTGCTCGTCGGCGCCGGTGAGCACGTCGAGGCGGGGACGCCGATCTACGTGATCGCGACTGAGAAGGTGGAACAGGAAATCGAAGCGGGAGCGTCCGGCACCGTGAGCTGGACCGGCCAGGTCGGGACCACCTACGACATCGGCGCCGAAATCGGCGTCATCACGTCATAACCAAGAAAGGTAAGTTCCATGGATCTCAACGAGACCCGCGAGAGAATCGTCTACGAAAAAGAGGGCCCGATCGCCCGCGTCACGTTGAACTGGCCGGAGAAGGCCAACGCCCAGGACCAGAAGCTGGCCGAGGAGGTCGACGCCGCGCTGCTGGACGCCGACCGCGACTACGACATCAAAGTGCTGATCATGAAGGCCAACGGCAAGGGCTTCTGCTCGGGACACGCCATCGGCAACAACGCTGTCGACTACCCGTCGTTCGTCGAGGCCGCCAAGGTGATGGGCACGCCGTGGAAGCCGCAGACCGACCTCTTCGTCAAGCCGATCCTGAACCTCTGGGAATTCTCCAAGCCGACCATCGCGCAGGTGCACGGCTACTGCGTGGGCGGCGGCACCCACTACGGGCTGACGACCGATATCGTCATCGCATCGGAGGACGCGTACTTCTCCTACCCACCCCTGCAGGGTTTCGGCATGCCATCGGGCGAATGCTCCATCGAGCCTTGGGTGTTCATGAACTGGCGGCGCGCCGCGTATTACCTGTACCTTGCCGAGGTGATCGACGCCAAGAAGGCGCTCGACGTCGGCCTCGTCAACGAGGTCGTCCCGCGCGACCAACTCGACGACCGGGTCGAGGCCATCGCCCGGCACATCGCCCAGGCACCGATGACGACCCTGCTGGCCACCAAGGCCAACCTGAAGCGAGCCTGGGAACTGATGGGCATGCGGGTGCACTGGCAGAGCTCCAACGATCTCGTCGCGCTCGCCTCGATCAGCAAGGATGTGCAAGAGCTGATTCAGACGGTGTTCAAGGACAAGGTGCTGCCCTCCGAGCAGGCCCGCCGCCAGGCCGCGGCCGCCGCCCAGACCGACGGCGCCGCAACAACTTAGGACCGCTGGTGAACATCGCCGATCACGCGATCACAGCCGCACAGTCGCCGGCCCTGGTCACCGACGGCGGCACGATCTCGTTCGGCGAACTGTATGCCCGTAGCCAGCGGGTGGCTGCCGTATTGCACGACGCGGGGTTGCGCCGCGGCGACGGTGTGGCGCTGGTCCTGCCGAACCGACCGGAGTTCTTCGAAATCACCTGGGGAGCCCAGCTTTCCGGGCTCTACTATACCGCGGTCAACACCCACTTCATCCCCGACGAGGCCAGCTACGTCATCGACGACTCGGACGCCAAGGCCGTCTTCATCGATGCCTCGATGCCCGAACTGCCCGCACACGTCCGCGATGCCAACGCCGCCGTGGTCGCCCATCTCTCGCTCGGCGGCCCCTTGCCGGGCTGGCGATCCTATGAAGACGCATTGGCCGCGGCGGGCGACGCCCCACCGGTATCGGACGGATCGGAGATGCTCTATTCGTCCGGCACCACCGGACGGCCCAAGGCGGTGCGCCGACCGCTTCCCGTCGACGGCAACGGTTCCTGGGCGCAGTCGGTGCTCGAGATGGCGCTGATTCACAAATATGGCATGAGCCCCTCGAGTGTGTACCTGTCCCCCGCGCCGCTGTATCACGCGGCGGGGGTGAACTACACCATGGCGGCCAACCGGGTGGGCGCCGCGTCGATCCTCATGCGCAAGTTCGACGCCGAGGCGGTGTTGCGTCTGATCGAGACCCACCGGGTGACCCACGCGCAGTTCGTACCGACGATGTTCGTGCGCATGCTCAAGTTGCCCGCGGCGGTCCGGGAAAGCTATGACGTGTCCAGCTTGCGGTGCGTCATTCACGCGGCCGCACCGTGCCCGGTCGACGTCAAGCACCGGATGATGGAGTGGTTCGGACCCATCATTCACGAATACTACGGCGGCACCGAGGGATTCGCGGGGACCACGATCGGGCCGCGGGATTGGCTGGCGCATCCCGGTTCGGTGGGGATTCCGATGGCCCCGGTGCACGTGCTCGGCGAAGACGGGCGGGAACTTCCCGTCGGCGAATCCGGCGAGCTCTACTTCGAAGGTGGGCCCGACTTCGAATACTTCAAGGACCCCGCCAAGACCGCATCGGTATACAACGACCGCGGGTGGCGATCGCTCGGCGACATGGGCTATGTCGACTCCGACGGGTTCCTGTATCTCACCGACCGGTCGACGTTCATGATCGTCTCCGGCGGGGTCAACATCTACCCGCAAGAGGTGGAGAATCTGCTCGTGATGCATCCGAAGCTGGTCGACGCCGCGGTGTTCGGTATTCCCAACGACGAATTCGGCGAAGAGGTCAAGGCCGTCGTGCAGCCGGCTGACGGCGTGGTGCCCGGACTCGAGCTCGAGGCCGAACTCATTGAATACTGCCGGGCTCACCTGGCCGGTTACAAATGCCCGCGCACCGTCGAATTCGACTCCCTGCCGCGCGACCCGAACGGAAAGCTGTACAAGAGACGTATCCGCGACCGCTACTGGCAGGGGCGAGTATCGCGGATCTTGTGATGACACAAGGGATGACGAGATGGCTATAGGAATGGGCAACGAGATTTCCAACGCGCAGACCCCACGCCGGGCGGGGGTCAATTGGACGCCGCTACCGGTGCCGTGGGCGGTCCAGACCGCCGATCGAATCCCCAAGCAGCGCTACTACGATCCGGAGTTCTACGCGCTGGAGGCGGAGATGTTCTGGCCACGGGTGTGGCAGATGGCCTGCCGGCTCGAGGAGATCCCCAAGCCCGGCGATTTCGTCGAATACGAAATCCTCGACGAGTCGATCATCGTCGTCCGGGTGGACATCCACAGCGTGCGGGCCTACCACAACGCCTGCCGCCATCGCGGCGTGAAGCTGGTGGAAGGCAACGGGAATCGGCGCACCTTCGTGTGCCCATTTCACGGCTGGTGCTGGGGCATCGACGGCCGCAACACGTTCGTCCTGCGACCCGAGGCGTTCGCCGAAGAGAACATGGCCGACGACGACCTGGAGTTGGTGTCCGTGCGTTGTGAGCTCTGGGGTGGTTGCGCGTGGATCAATCTTGACGACGACGCACCGCCTTTGCGTGACTGGATGGAGCCGTTCGCGTCGATCTACGATGCGTGGCAGGTGGACTCGCTGCGCGTGGAGTGGTGGCAATCGTGCCGGCTGCCGGTGAATTGGAAGCTGGCGTCGGCGGCGTTCATGGAGGGCTATCACGTCCCGCAGACCCACCCGCAGCTGCTGCCGTCCGCGCAGACCGGCGAGCCCTCCGCGGCAGTACATCCCGTCGTCGCGAGCAGCCTCTATTTCATGCGCACCCTCGGTGATGGCATGGGCGGTATGACGCACGAAAACGACATCCGCATCGCCGAGGGCCTGCAGAACATCGAGTTGCCGGCCGATCCGGCTGCGGCGATGACGGCGTGGCGCACCGCCCTCAACGATGCCGTCGTCAACTGGCACCGCGCCCGCGGCAGCGCCATGCCCGATCTCAACGACCTGGTGCGGCGCGGGATCACCGACGCGATCGGATTCGCCTTTCCGCACCACTTCATCCTGCCGACCTACAGCAGCGCATCCGCGTATCGCATCCGTCCGCTGGGGCCCGAGGAGACCCTGTTCGAGATCTGGTCTCTCACGCGGTTTCCGGCGGATGCGTCGGCCGGCAAGCCCACACCTCCGGAACCAATGGCGCCCGATGATCCGCGCTGGCCGCCCATCCCCGCCCAGGATTTCTCCAACCTGCCGAGACAGCAGAAGGGTTTGCACGCACGAGGCTTTGAGTTCATGCGGTTGTCCGATCAAATCGAGGGACTGATCTCGAACTTCGAACGAGTCATCGACGGTTTCCTGGCCGGCCTGCCGTACACCACCCTGCTGCCCGCCATCCAGAAGACCAACACCACCATCGATGTGCCGATCGCCGATCTCGGCTTCGGCTCGGAGGCACCATGACCACCCGGTGGGACCACTCCGCGGACCTGGTCATCGCGGGCAGCGGCGGGGGCGGCATGGTCGCCGGTCTGGCCGCACTGGACTGCGGGCTCGAACCGCTGATCATCGAGAAGCAGCCGCTGGTCGGCGGCTCGACGGGGCTGTCGGGCGGCATCGTCTGGCTGCCGAACAACCCGTTGATGCGGGCCGACGGCATCGCGGACTCGCACGAAGACGGCCTGGCTTATCTGGCCGACGTGGTCGGTGACATCGGTGCGCCGTCCTCACCCGAGCGACGCGAGATGTTCCTGACCGCGGGCTTCGAAATGATCAACTTCCTCACCCGCAAAAGGATCGAACTGATCCGGTGTGCGGGCTGGAGCGACTACTACCCGAACCACAAGGGGGGCAACGCGTCCGGCCGCGCCGTCGAGGGGATCCCGTTCGATGCCGCGAAGCTTGGCAGCTGGAGCGACAAGGTGCAGCCGCCGCTGGCCAAGAACTACGGATATGTGGTGCTGACCAACGAGTTACGGTCGGTCCAGTATTTCAACCGCGCGCCGCGCGCCTTCGCCGTCGCATCGCGGGTATTCCTGCGCACCGCGATGGCACGGGCCAGGCGACGTCAGATCCTCACCAACGGCGCATCGCTGATCGCTCAAATGCTCAAGGCGCTCATGGATCTCAGTGACGGGAATCCCCCGCTGTGGACCGATGCCGCGATGGCGGATCTGGTCGTCGACGACGGCCGAGTGGTCGGCGTGCGCATCGTCCGCGACGGGAAGCCGTTGAATGTCGAGGCCCGCAAGGGAGTTCTGCTGGCCGCCGGCGGCTTCGGCCACAACAAGGAAATGCGCCGCCGTTACAGCGGTAATCAGCCCAACGAAGGGAAGTGGTCGATCGCCAACGCCGGCGACACCGGTGAGGTGCTCGAGGCGGCCATGCGGCTGGGCGCCAAGACCGACCTGCTGGACGAGGCCTGGTGGCTGCCTTCGGTTTTCATCGCCAACGGCGGCGCCGTCGCCGCCTCCCTCGGATCCGGGCGCCAGCGTCCCGGGGCCATCTATGTCGACTCGACCGGCCGGCGGTTCTGTAACGAGTCCAACTCCTACGTCGAGGTCGGCAAAGCAATGTATGCGAACAAGGCCGTGCCGTGCTGGATGATCTTCGACGAGGGATATGTGCGCAGATACGTCACCAGCGCCAATCCGTTGAAGCGAAACCAGCCGCTGCCCGCCGAGCTGATCGAGTCCGGTGCCGTCAAGCGGGCCGCGAAAATTTCAGACCTCGCCCGTGAGATCGACCTTCCCGCCGACGAACTGGCAAGCACGATTCAGCGATTCAACCAATTCGCGGCCAAGGGGCTCGATCCCGACTTCGGCCGCGGCCAATCGGCCTATAATGACTGCCTCGGCGACCCCGGGTATCGGCCGAACGCCGCCATCGGCCCGCTCGACGCCGCACCGTACTACGCCACCCGGGTGCTCCCCGCCGATGTCGGGACGTGTGGCGGGGTCATCACCAACGAGCACGCCCAGGTTCTCGACGAACAGGATCGGGTGATCGAGGGTCTGTACGCCACCGGCAACACCACCGCGACGGTGATGGGGCGAACGTATCCGGGTGCCGGGGCGAGCATCGCCAGCTCCATGGTGTTCGGTTACGTCGCCGCGCGCCATGCGGCGGGACGCAAGATCGCCGGCGAGATGAGCCGCTAGGCGGCCACTCCCGCCGAGCGTGAAGTTACTTTCACTCTCGGCGCCCAGCGTGAAACTAATTTCACGTTGGGGGACAATCCTTCTCGTCGCGGTCGACGAATTCACGCGGCTTCATGCCCGACCGCATCAGCTCGGCCCGCCGCGCCTGCACATCAGAGGCGGCGCCGACCATGTTCGTCAAGATGTGACTGACCTGTAGATGCACCCGCATACCCATCAATTCCCAGGCGCGCTTTACGTTGTTCTTGACCGCCATCAGTGTGGTCAACGGGATTTGGGCGATCTTGCGCGCCATCTCCTCAACGGTGTCTTCGAGTTCGTCGCGCGGGACCACCCGGTTGAGCAGCCCCCACTCGAGGGCTTGCTGCGCGGTCAGGGTCGGCGCGAGCAGCAGCCAGTCCATGGTGCGATGCCAGTTCATCAACAGCCACGGCTCGATCATCGTGTGCCCGCCGGGTTCGCCGAGGCTTTGGGCGAGTGGCATCTGAAAATATGCGTCCTCGGAGGCGACGCAGAAGTCGGTCAGCAAGCCGAGATAAATCCCACCGCCCATGCAATAGCCATGGATCTGCGAGATGGTCGGCTTGGGAAATTCCCACAGATAAAGCGTCGGCCACAAAAACAGGTCAGCGGTGCCTTTGTAGAGGTCCTCGAACGTGTCCCCAAAATCCGGATACGGGTTTTCATCCGGGCCCCAGCGCGCCACATGGCCGCCGCAGAATCCCTTGCCGTTCGCCTTGAGAATGACGACCTTGATGTCCTTGTCGCGGTCGGCCTCGTGCAGGCAACCATCGACCTCGCTGACCAGGACGGCATCCTTGGTGTTGGCCTTGTCCGCCCGGTTCAGAATGATCCGCGCAATCGGCGGTTCGCGCTCATAAATGACCGCTTCCAGGACACGCCGCTCCATCCCGGTGACATTACCGGAGAGTGTCATTTCGGAATTCGCTTTGCGGTTGCGCAATGTTCGCGGGAGGAGTGAAGTGTATGGAGGCGCTGGACCAGTCCGTGACGAATGGAGCTGCGATGACGACTCCGTCGGACCGAGCTGCGCAGCTGGACCTGGTGGCCCGGCTGCGATCCTCCTACCCCGAACTCCCTGATGCTCCCTCGCCGGATCTCATTGACCACGAACGCTTCAACGCCTACGTCAAGACTCCTCATGACGTCGGCGGCGAGCCGGACGCTCCGATCGAATTCGAGAACAAGCAGTACGAGATTTGGGAGCACAACACCTACGTCATGTGTGAGGTGCTCGGCTGGCGCGGGATCTGGTTGTCCGAGGAACGACGGCGGATGGGTAACGTCGACCTGGGCCGCGCCATCTATCTCGGCCTCCCCTACTACGGCAGGTGGCTGCTGGCGGTCGCACGCGTCCTCGCCGAAAAACATCACATCGGCCTCAGCGAATTAGCCGAACGCATGGCCGAGGTCAAGACCCGCTACGCGGGAGGCTTACGCGGAAAACCCTTGGAGGCCAAGCCCAAGTCCGAAGGCGACCCCGCCGCTGTCACTCGCAACCGGCACCACCGACACGCCGTCGGCAAGGGCGACCCGCAGGTCTACGCCGGACAGGCCGGCGCGCCAAAGTTCAACGTCGGCGACAAGGTCGTGGTGCGCGAGCTGCCCGTGTTGCTCTACACCCGCACGCAGGAGTATGTGCGCGGCGCGACGGGCGAGATCGCGGCCGTTTCATACGAAAGCCCAGCCGCCGAGGACGAGACCTGGGACGGGGCGGACCAACAACCTGAATGGTTCTACATCGTTCGGTTCAACCTCTCCGAGTTATGGCATGGCTACACCGGACCCGGCAACGACACGTTGCAGACCGAGATCCCCGAACGGTGGCTCGAATGGGCCGAATAGCGTCGGAAAGGACTCCAGCATGACCGCCCACGAGCACGACCACGAGCGCACCGCCGCGCCCATGGTGGACGAAATCACCGACTTCGAAGTCCTCGAGATCGCGCTTCGCGAATTATGCATCGAGAAGGGCATTTTCACTGCTGAAGACCATCGCCGCTTCACGGAATTCGCCGAGCAGATCGGCCCCACTCCCGCGGCGCGCCTGGTGGCTAAGGCTTGGCTCGATCCTTCCTTCAAGGAACTAGTGCGCTCGGATGCACACGCCGCCAGCAAGGAGGTCGGCGTCGACTGGCTGGAACCGACCGGGTTCGGAACGCCGAGCGACTTCACCGCCCTGCACGTGCTGGAAGACACCCCGACGCTGCATCACGTGATCGTCTGCACGCTGTGCTCGTGCTACCCGCGCCCGATTCTGGGCAATTCGCCGGAGTGGTACCGCACGCCCAACTATCGCCGTCGCATCGTGCGCTGGCCGCGCCAGGTACTCGCGGAATTCGGCCTGATCCTTCCGGAAGACGTCGAGATCCGGGTGGAGGATTCCAACCAGAAGCATCGCTTCATGGTGATGCCCGTCCGTCCCGACGGAACGCAGGGTTGGACCGAAGACCAACTCGTCGACATCATTACGCGCGATTGCCTGATCGGCGTTGCGTTGCCCAAGCCGGGAGTGACGACCAACGTCATCACCCAGACGCGTTTGGCCGTCCACCCGGTGGTCGATTGATGCGAGGTCAAAGATGAGCACCGCGCAAACCCCACGCCCCATCAGGGATTCCACTGTCGCGCCCCTGGCGAAAATCGTTGAACGCAACCAAGTCTGGAGTCGCATGGCGGCCACGTACGGGGTCGACAACCCGGCGCCACCCTGGAAGACGAGTCTCGACGGGGTTTGTGACGCTCTCGATCAAAGCAGTTGCGGCCCAGAGCTACTCAACTTCGTCGACCGGCGCGACGAAGAGGACACGCTGTCGGCAACTGTCTACGCTGACCTGCCTTACCCGGAAAATCGGCTGGTCGCGTTGGCGCACTCGCTGGTGGCGCGCGGCGTCATCGACGAATCCGAGCTCGAAGAGCGCATGGCGGCAGTGCGGGCCAGGCTCGAATCGTGACCACGCTCCCCGGCGACGAACATCACACCCCCTCCCCCGTCACTTTTTAGTTGTTCCGCACCGGGTGCGCTATGCTGACAGCAACGTTGGCCTCTTCACCATGAATGTCAACACCGTCGTGGAACGCTTCCTCATCCTCCGGTATCAGCCCGAAACGCGTGCTTGAGACCGAATCCAGATGACCGTGCATCCGCACTAGCTTGTCTCGCGGCGATCGATTTTGCCGACCGGCAATCTCGCCACCTTGTGCTGATGGCCGCGCGACGTTCTCTGCTGCCTGGCACTACCGATGCCTGAAAGGCACCGAAAAGTGACTACCGACAAAACCTTTGCCGATCTCGGTGTGCGCAGAAAAATCGTCGATGCGCTCGCACAGCGCGGCATCACACATCCATTTCCGATTCAGGTCGAGACCCTTCCCGACACCCTCGCCGGCAAAGACGTGCTGGGCCGCGGGAAGACAGGCAGCGGAAAAACCCTTGCCTTCTCGATCCCACTAGTCACCCGGCTCTCCGAGCGGAACCGGCGCCCCTCGCGGCCATCGGGTTTGGTACTAGCGCCCACCCGTGAGCTGGCGACGCAGATCGCAGCGACGCTTGAGCCGTTGGCGACGGCCTGCGGCCTGCGGATCACCACGATCTTCGGCGGCGTTTCGCAAAGCCGTCAGGTCGCCGCCCTCAGGTCCGGCGTCGACATCGTGGTGGCGTGCCCGGGCCGGCTCGAGGACTTGATGAAGCAACGGTTGATCAGCCTCGAGGCCGTTGAGATCACGGTCATCGACGAAGCCGATCACATGGCCGATCTCGGCTTCCTGCCCGGCGTCACCCGTATCCTGGCCGCTACCCCGAATGGTGGCCAGCGGCTGCTCTTTTCGGCGACCCTGGACAACGGCGTCGACAAGCTCGTGCAGCGGTTCCTCCGAAACGAGGTGCTGCACTCGGTCGACGAGGCCAACTCGCCGGTATCCGAGATGACCCATCACGTGTTCCACGTCGCCAATGCCGAAGCCAAAAAGGAAGTCGTGCACCGGCTGGCATCCGGCACCGGACGCCGGATTCTGTTCATGCGTACCAAGCATCAAGCTCGCAAACTCGCCAAACAGCTCACCGAATCGGGCGTTCCGTCAGTCGACTTGCATGGCAACCTGTCTCAGCCCGCGCGCGAGCGCAACCTCGCGATGTTCGCCTCGGGTGGCGCCCGGGTGCTGGTGGCGACCGACATCGCCGCGCGTGGCGTACACGTCGACGAGGTCGAGCTCGTCGTGCACATCGACCCGCCCAGTGAGCACAAGTCCTACCTGCACCGGTCCGGTCGCACGGCGCGGGCGGGAAGCGCCGGTGACGTCGTCACCGTGGTGCTGCCCGAGCAGCGTCGTGACACCCAGATGTTGATGCGCAAGGCCGGCATCAAGGTCGCCCCGCAGCAGGTGACCGCCGCATCCGAGGCGGTGCAAGCGCTCGTAGGTGAGGTCGCGCCCTACCAGGCCCCCGCACCCGCCCGGGCACCGGCGCACACACCTGCGCAGCATCGGACCAACTCCGGCGGGCAGCGGCGTCGCCGGACCAGCAGGTCGCCGAGGACCAACCCCACACCCACCGAATCGGCGATGTCTCACCGCAGCGGTACGCCTGCGCGGCGGCCGGATCGTCGCCGCTCCAGCCGTGCGCAAGGAAGTACCGGCTAGCCCACCGGTCTGAGCGGTCAGCGCCGGGCCAGTAGCCACGCGTGACCGTCGCCTTCGCCGGCGTCGATCAAGTCCAGGCCGGCGAAGGCTGCGGGCAGCTCGCCGGCCACGGCGCGGAAGGCACCGGGACTGGCCCCGACCTCACTGAGCGCGGCGATCGCCAGCAGCCCGCCCGGCGACAGCCGTTCGATGATCGCCCGGTCGAGGCGAGGGTCGCGGAACTTGCAGCAGAGGATGACATCGACCGGCGTCCCCGCCGGCAGACCGCCGTCGAGATCGACGACGTCAAACCGACAGCGGTCACCCACCCCGGCACGCTGGGCCAATTCCCGCGCGTGGCTGATGGCCACCGGGGAGACGTCGAACCCCTCCAACCGCAGTCCGCGTGCTGCCAGCCAGACCGAGCCGGTCCCCTGCCCGCAGGCCAGGTCGAGCGCCCGGCCGGCCATGGGAAACAGATCCGCATAGCCCGCGAAAACGTCGGGCGGCGCAACCGAACTCAGCGGTGGCGGCCCCTTCGCCGCGTACCGTTCGTCCCAGCGACGCCGGTCCGCTTCGTCCATAGGCGCCACTCTAGAACGCGGCTTCTTCTGGACAACTGTCTGTTATTGGGATTCCGCAACCGAGCCGAACGCGATGAACGGATGTTGTTGGCGGCTGGTCGCGTTCCTACACTGGACGAGTGTCTAGAGATGTGTCGTTCCCGGTCGTTACCGGGAAAGCGGCCCCCGCGAACGCGGCTCGCCGGTCAGATCGTCGGCCCGGGCAGACCATCCGCAAGGTCCTCGATGCCGGGTTGGCGGAGCTGCGGGAATCCTCGTACGCGAACCTGACGATGCGCGCGGTCGCGACTCGCGCCGGGGTATCACCGGCCAGCGCCTACACCTACTTTCCCTCGAAAAGCGCGCTCGTCGCGGCGGTGTATCTGCGCTTCCTGCGCGACCTGCCGCTGCATACCGACGTCAACGACACCACCAAGACCCGAGTCAGCGCCGCGCTGCGGGACATGGCGGTCGTCGTCGCCGATGAGCCGGAGCTGACCGCCGCCTGTGGCGCCGCGCTGATGGCCGACGATCCGGCGGTCGCACCGATTCGGGAACAGATCGGCGAAGAAGTGACCAAGCGGATCGGGGCCGCGCTCGGTCCGGGTTGGCCACGGGCCGTGAAATCCACGCTGCAGATGACCTTCTCCGGCGCGCTGATGACCGCCCGGTTCGTCAGCTTCGCCGAGATCTCCGGGCAGCTCGACGAGGCGGTCAACCTCATCCTGGGTGCATCGGTGGCATGAAAGTTGCAGCACCTTAAGCCAATAGGTGCGGCTAACCGGTGTAGGCCAGCTTTCGCGCCGGGCTGCCGGCCCGGAGGAATTCGCCGAATCGCTGCTGGCCCAGCTCGGGCGAAGCCTTACCCGCGGCGAAGGCGAGTTTCCCCGACACCAGGACTGCTGTGACCGTGTCGTCGTTGCGGTTCACCATCCGCGACAGCCCGCCGTAGGACTGGACCGGATGCTCGGCGTAGCGGTCGAGTGATTCGTCGAGCTTGTCGGGATTGAGGACCACGATGTCGGCGCGGTCGCCTTCACGCAGCGTGCCGGCGTCGATCTCGTACCACGCGCCGAGCTCACCGGTAAGCCGGTGCACGGCGTGCTCGATCGACATGAACGGGGTTCCTTGCTTCTCGGCGTCGCGCACGTGGCGCAGCAGGCGCAGGCCCGAGTTGTAGAACGCCATGTTGCGCAAATGCGCACCCGCGTCCGAGAACCCCATCTGCACGCCTGCGCTTTGCGCCAGCTTCTTGAGCAATTCGGGCCGGTGGTTGGAGATCGTGGTGCGCCAGCGCAGCTTCTCGCCATGCTCGAGCACCAGATCCAGGAACGCGTCGACCGGATGCAGGCCGCCGCGATCCAGACCCACCTGCCCGAACGATTTACCGACTACCGATTCGTCCGGGCAGGCCACGATGTCAGCGTCGAAGAAGTCGCGGTGCCACACCCTGGGTCCGTATTTCTGGTCGTAGTCCTTGCGGAACTGACGCCGATAGTCCTCGTCGCGCATCAGCTCGTTGCGGGCGATCTCATCCTGCAGATGCAGCGCCGCTGCGCCGGAGCCGAACTCTTCGAAGATCACCAGCGAAATCCCGTCAGCGTAGACCTCGAACGGAACCGGCAGATGCTGCCAGCGGAAATCCGCGCCGAGCGCATTGACCAAGCGGGCGAGCCAGTCCATCAGGTAGATGACCGGCGGTAGGGACTTGACGTCCGCGGCCGACAGCAGGCTGGTCTTCAACCGCCGGCGTCCCACCCCGAGCGAGGTGACCAGTTGCGAAACGATCGACAACGGGTTCTTGATGTCGGGCCCCGACTGCAGGATTTTGTTGCGCCGCCGCAGGATTGCGTTCAAGCGCCGGAGTTCAGGCGCCTTCGCGTAGGTCGACGGCAGGGTGCGCGAACGGCAGACCTCGCCGTCGAGTTTGTCGAACAGCAGTTGCTGCGAGGACAACCCGACGAAGCCTTCGTCGAGAGCGTCTTCGAGCATCGACTCCATCCGCGCCAGCTCCGCCGCCGACGGGCGGGTGTCCTTGCGTGTTGCCCGGTCCAGTCCCATCGTCGCGGCGCGCATGTCGGAGTGACCGATGAACGCCGCAATGTTGGGGCCGAGATTGCGCTGTTCGAGTGCAGCCACATACTCCTTGGGGCTGTTCCATGACCGGGCTTCGTTGAGCTGCTCGATGACATAGCGCCGCGGAATCGCCTCGACGCGGCCGAAGATGTCACCCGCGTCGACGTTGTCCAGGTACACGGTGGACAGCGAGCAGGAGCCCAGCATCACGGTCGTCACACCGTGTCGCAGCGACTCGGAAAGCGCTGGCTCACAGAGCGTCTCGATGTCGTAGTGGGTGTGGATGTCGATAATGCCCGGAATCACCCACTGACCGGTGGCATCGATGAGCTGGGCGCCGGTCGTGTCGAGTGGCCCCTTGGCGATGGTGACAACGCGGCCGCCACACACGCCGATGTCCCTCAGAGCCGACGGCCCGCCCGTCCCGTCGAACCAGCGTCCGTTCGCGATCACGGTGTCGTACTGCATCGGTCGGCCTCTCTGTTGCGCCGGAGCCTCCGGATCCACAGTGATCATACATAATATGAATTCTGTCTTGCCGCGCTATCCGGGCACGCGCCGCGGTTCGCCAGCGACGATGGCGTCGCGAAGACGATATGATCCGGCTGTGGGGTTCACCGGCTACGGGTTTGCCGCCCGTTAATCATGCGCAGTCACGGTTGGGCTGGAAATACGCCTTCGTCCGATGCGGAGGCGATCGAGCGCATCCTCGACGCCGCCGACCAGATCATCGACGAACGTGGCTCGGCGATGCGTATCGCCGACGTGGCGCGGGCCCTGGGGGTGACGCGGCAGACCGTCTATCGATACTTTCCCGGAACGCAGGCGTTGTTGGTGGCCTCGGCGATGCGGTCGGCCGACGGCTTCCTCGATCGCATGGCGGCCCACCTCCAGGGGGTAACCGACCCGGTGGTGGCTATCACCGAGGGCATGGCTTTCGCCATCGAAGAGCTGGCCTCGGACAACCAGGTCGAATTCGTGCTCAACCAGCGCTACCGCGGCGGCCAGAAGGTTTCGATCATCTCCGACACCGCGCTGGCGTTCGGTCGTTCGATGCTCCATCGCTACGACATCGATTGGGAGCACTACGGTTTCGATGAAGCCGGCCTGGACGAGCTGAACGAGTTCTCGCTGCGGGTTCTGCATTCCTTCCTGGCCGACCCCGGCCGGCCGCCGCGCAGCGGTGCCGATCTGCGCCGCTACCTCACCCGCTGGATCGGGCCGGCGATCGCCTATCCGCAAATGGTCCGGGCCATGGATGCACTGGGCGCCCCGGAGCCGGCGCGAACACGCCGGCGTTCTTCGAAAGCCTCCTGACCAGAGGAGGGTAGGACCGGTGAACCCGACCATGCACATATGTCTTTATGTCCGGGCGGCCACACGCGCAACGCTCCGCCCCTCGAGCTGTTGATCAGTTCCCCCCGTTCGGCGATCCTCAAACGAGTCGACGTTGTCTACCAATCTAAGGAGGCCTGGGCGTCATGGGTTTGGCACAGGTCGCGTTGAGCAGCGCACCCATCTTCGGTGGCGCACTGCTCGCGGTTGCGGCGGGGCAATTCAAAGGCCCGGATTACCGAGAAGCGATCAAGCAGGACATGGAACTGCTTGAACGACTGCCGCCCGAAGACGTTGACAGGCGCGCCGAACTTCGGCGCACCATCGAAGGTCGCATCGATGATCTGGTCGATGCCGCGGACCGCAGCCGAGCGCTACGGCGGGCCGCGCTGTCCTACCACGGCAACTGGCGAGACGGGGTTCTGCTGCTCTGCGCCGTGCTGTTCACGATCGTCTGGTGGGACGTCAGCCACAGCAGGGATAACTGGCTGCCGATGTTCGTCGTCTTGATCCTGCTGTGCGTGCTGGCCGCAGCCTATGCGTTCCGCGGCGCGCTGCAGACGGTCCGGTCCGTTCTGCGCGCCAAGCGGCAGGGTCACACCAAGGGTTAGTGGTCGCTCGAGTCGTTGACTTGGAGGCCTTCGTCACATTCTCCGGCGGTGGACGACCGCACAACGCGCGCTCCTGGATGTCCTGTGGCAGGATCGCGATGTGAAGGCGCATCCTCTCGCTGTGTTGACTTGTGCTGTGCTGTCGCCGATTTGGACTCTGCTCGTCGGCCCGTTCGCCACGGCGTCGGCAGATCCATGCCCCGACGTCGAGGTGGTGTTCGCCCGGGGCACCACCGAACCGCCCGGTCTCGGGCGCATCGGCCAGAACTTCGTCGACACCTTGCGCTCGCACGTCGGGGGTAAGTCGGTGGGCGTCTATCCGGTCAACTACCCGGCCACCACCGACTTTCCCACGGCCGCCGACGGCATCAGCGACGCCGGAAATCATGTCGAGCAGGTGGCGGCGAATTGTCCCCGCACCAAGATGGTGCTGGGTGGCTACTCGCAGGGCGCCGCGGTGATGGGCTTCGTCACCGAAAGCGCCGTCCCGGACGGCGTGCATCTGGTGCAGGCGCTACAGCCGATGCCGGCCGAAGTCGCCAACCACGTGGCCGCGGTGGCGCTGTTCGGCAAGCCATCGGGCCAGTTCATGAGCATCATCAATCAGCCGCCGGTAAACATCGGGCCGCTGTATTCGGCGAAGACGCTCGAATTGTGTGTGCCCGGCGACCCGGTCTGTTCCGGCGCGGGCAACCCCGCCGCCCACCGCCAATACGTCGAAGCCGGGATGGTTGACCAAGCGGCCGATTTCGCTGCCAATCGGCTCTCCTAAGGCTCGATCGTGCCAGGGGGGCTTGAGCCGGCCTCGAGCGCTTGCACGGCCGCCTCGACGTTGGGCGAGGATCGTCGGCCCGCAAGGATGCACGACCTGTCCGAGCGCGCGGGCGAAGTATGGAGCGACGGCGCCCGCCGCGCACACCGCCCGGGATCGGACTCTGCCGGTCGGTTAGTTTGCTGGCGTGCCGTGCTGCCTCGTCACTGGGCCGTGCCACCGATCATCTGGTGAACGTCGCGCACCGACCACGGCCCGGCCTGGTGGTGGTCGCGGTAGCCCAGCAGCCGCGGTGTTTGGCGGTCGAAGCGACCCACGAAACCGCCTGCGGCAATGAAGATTTGACCCGTAACATCACGCGACAAATCGCTGGCGAGATAAGCGTAGAGCGGTGCGACGAACTCGGGCGGAGCGCTGTCGAGTGATGCCCGCATGGTCATTTCGTCGAGCAGCCCACGGCGGTGCAGGTCTTCGATATGTTGTTCGTATTCGGCACCCGTGGAGAGCCGTGTCCTGGCGCCCGGACACACCACGTTGGCCCGCACGCCGTGGGGCTTCAGTTCGGCGGCAATGGCCATCGTCAGGCCGTTGACACCACCCTTGCCGGCCGGATATCCCGTCCCGCCGTAGTCACCCAGAAACGCCACCGAACTGGTGTTGATGATGGCTCCGTGCCCCTGCGCGGCCAGCACGGGAGCGGCCACCCGGCAGGTGTGGAAGGCAGTGCCCAGGTGGCCGCTGATCAGGCGGTCGAACTCGTCCGGGGAGATCGTCAGGATCGACGAACCAGGGGGTTCGGCGATGCCGGCGCAATTGATCAGCGTGTCCAGCCGTCCGAACGTGCTCACGCATGCGTCGACGAGCGAGCGGGCGCAGCGTCCTTCGTCTGCGGCTCCGATCACCGCGGTGGCCCGCCCGCCCGACGCCGTGATCGCCGCGACCGTCTCCTGTACGGCGTGCTCGTCACGTCCGTTGACGACCACACCGGCACCGAGGCTGCCCAGCAGCTCAGCGACCGCTCGTCCGATGCCGCGGCTGCCCCCCGATACCACCACGCCGCGCCCCGCCAGCGGAACCTCGGTGCCGTTCATCGCACGCTCCCGCAGGGGAAAAGTCGAGGACTACGTAAAGCGTTGCGCGCGAATTGGTCTCGCCATCGGAGGTAGCCGAGCCGGCCGATCGAGGTTCCGAACATTAGGCGAACAGTACCCAGCCGAATCAGAAATGAGAACCAAGGGCGCCCGGTGCCGGATCGCGCGAGTCTCAGCGCGCCGAGCACGGGCGGTTCCCCCACGCGGCACCGGCGAATACATCACCGTCGACAAGAATCAGCCCGAACCGGCGAGAATTCGTTTGCCACACCCCCGGGTTACTTCGTCGTCGGCCGCGGCAAGGCCCGCAACCCCCAGCCGGACGACGGTGTGTTCTGTGGGCGTAAGGCCATCGCTCCTGACCCGCGGCTTGCCGATACTCCGCTTGTACACCGTGGAAACTGTTCAGAATTCATCCGAACCCGCCACCCCAAGCGATCGCCGGGCAGGGCGGAGGGGCGTATAGTCTCCAATGAAGTCCGTTATGGACGCGTCGCCGTTTAGCTAAAAGCGGTCCAGTCAGCCGCACGGCTACTGAGCTTGATGGCTCCGGCGAGTCAGCCCCAGCCAGCTCCCCGCTCATCGTGCGTTTGGGCAATCGACCGTCCGCGGATCGAGATGCAGTGGGGGCGAGGAATGCGCATAGCTGCAACCTTCCACGGCACACGGCTCTAGGAGAGTCAGTATGCAAACTTTTTCTCGCGCAACGGTTTACCCGATTCGTCGAGTGAACACGGGGTGCGTCGGCCGATGACCAATGTAATTTCTGCAACCCGTCCGGCTCCCGTACCACCGCCCACCAAGAAATCCGACGATTCGTACGACGACGTCGTCGAAATGTTCTTGGTGCTGCAGCAGTTGCCTGCCGAATCACTCGAGTACGCCCATCAGCGCGAACGCATCGTGTCCCGATGCCTGCCGCTGGCGGACCACGTGGCCAGTCACTTCGCCCGCCGGGGCGAGGGTCTCGAGGACCTGATTCAGGTCGCGCGCCTAGGGCTGATGAACGCCGTCAAACGATTCGACCCCGCGAAGGGTCCCAGCTTCATCGGGTTCGCCGTGCCCACCATGATGGGCGAGGTCCGGCGTTACTTCCGTGACTACAGCTGGGGAATGCGCGTCCCGCGGCGGTTGCGCGAGCTGCACGTGCAGATCAGCCGGACGACCGCGGACCTGTCCCAGCAACTCGGGCGCGCGCCCACCGCGGGCGAGCTGTCCCAGGTGCTCGAGGTTCCGCGCGAGGAGATCGTCGAATGCCTCGTCGCGGGAGACGCCTATCGGCTCGACTCCCTGGATGCGCCGCTCGGCGCCGACAGCTCGGGAACGCCCCGCTCGGTGGCCGACTCGGTCGGCGACATCGATCCGCAGATCGAGCACATCACCAACCGGGAAGCGCTGCGGGTGCTGGTTGCCACCCTTCCGCAGCGTGAACGCGAGGTGTTGCGGATGCGCTTTTTTGAATCCATGACGCAGAGTCAGATCGCGGAGCGGATCGGCGTGTCGCAGATGCAGGTATCGCGCATCCTGGCAAATACGCTGAGCTGCCTGCGCGATCAACTCGAGTAGGCGGCTCAATCCCTCAGGACGCTGCGCGGCGTACCTTGCCGCGCAGCCCTGTACTGTGCGACTGAAAAGGACAACCGGACTTTGTCGCCAGGACGACCTGGAAGGGAGCTGGATGCGATGAGGATGTCACGAACGGTGATCGCGGGTGTCGCAGCGGCGGCGGCACTGGCGGGGTCGATGGCCGGCTGCGGCGGCAACAAGCCGCAGCCTTCGCCGTCGAAGTCAGGTTCGGCAACCTCGGCCACCAGCTCCGCGCCGGCGTCATCGGCGCCGGCGCGGCCCAATCAGTACGCCAAGCTGCTCATCGCGCCCAGTGACATCAACGCCCCGGTCCCCTTCACCGCCGCGCCCCCGACCGACAATCCCAACGGCCAGCCGGGCGTGGCGACCACCTTCAAGGACGACGACGGTAGCCACGCGATCAAGGTGACCATCGGTGTCTACGACGATCCCGATGAGGCCACGAACGCGTTGAACACCGCGAAGGGGCAACAGGGCGGTGTGATCAAGGATCCCACCACGCAACCGTCGGACATCGGCAGTGGCGGAACGATGTTGATGGGCAATACCCCGGATCGCAGCAAGGGTGTGGTGATCCTCCTCTTCACGGAGGGCAAGGCGTTTGCCACGCTGGAATTCGACGGCCCACCCGACACGCTAGCCCCGCCGGACTTCGTCAACGACGTCGGCCAAAAGCAAGATGCGGCCATCAAGAAGGGGCTCGGCGGCTAGGGCTGCGCCGCGACCACCGAGGGACGCCATGAACGTCATCAACGGCATGCCGGCTCACGCCCTACTGCTGCATTTCGTGTTGGTGCTGGTGCCGCTGACCGCCCTGCTGGAAATCGTTTGCGGGTTATGGCCGGCGGCCCGGCGCGGCCAGCTGATGTGGCTCACGCTGCTCCTGGCCGCGGTCACCATGGTGTTGACGCCGATCACCGTCAACGCAGGCGGATGGCTCTACGACTTGAAGACAAATCCCAGCCCGATTCTGCGCGAACATGCCGAGCGGGGCAGCCTGATGTCCTATTTCTCCGCCGCGTTGCTGGCGGCCGCCGTCGTGCTTGTGGTCGTGCGGGTGATCGAACGGCGATCCGGCAGGAGTCCCGTCGCCACCCGAATACTCGTCGCGATACTGGTGCTGGCGGTGGGGGTCTCGTCGATGGTTCAGATCTACCGCGTGGGCGACGCCGGTGCGCACTCGGTCTGGGGCACCGCGATCGCGCGCCTGACAAAAGCCCCTGCAGTCTGACGACGCTGCTCGCGGCAAAACTCTTCGATACGTGCCGGGCGGCCTCGGCCGCGGTAACTGTTGCGCGCTAATCACATTCCGCGACATGGGCGCTTGTGTCGTATTACCGATTGCGGTGCGCGGTCGGCGTGAGAAGAAAGAGCCGAAACCGGCGCCGGCCTGCGCATTCCTGGGCGAGCCGATAATTCGGCCAGGACGCCAGCGCTTTGCCCCACGCTTCGTCACGCTCCGCGCCGCCGAGCAGCCGCACCGTCGCCACGAACCGATGGCCACGACGGCGGACGGTGACCCGTTGCGCCGCTTTCAGATTCGCCGACCAGGATGGGTGGCGCGAACGCCCCCAATTCGATCCGACCAACAGCAGGCCCTCGCGGAAGGGCACGTATTGGACGGTCGCGCTGCGGGCGAGACCGGTCTTGCGGCCCGAGATGGTGATCCGCACGTTGGGCAGTCCGGCCAAATCCAGCACGCCGAGCCGTCCGCTGGTCAGGAAGCGAAACACGGCTTCGAGCGACTCCACGATGTGGTGACCGTCCAGCATCAGCAGGCGGTAGGCCGTCGGGTTGCGGGCCCACCGCCGCAGCGGATTCATGGGATGACTGTATTTCCCCGGACGGTGGATCAAGGCGTCAGGACGATGAAATGCCGTTGACGAACCGACGTTTCGCAGGCCACTCGAGCCCGGCCGGCGCTAAACAAATAAATTGCTTGATTTAACCCGGCACGAGGTGTTCACTGAGGCGATGACTGCCGAGCGGGTTGCTCGCTCCGACCGGTCGACGGGCACCCGAGGGGCGATCTTGTCGGCCGCCGAAGTGCTATTCGCCGAACGCGGGATGTACGCGGTGTCGAACCGGCAGATCAGCGAAGCGGCCGGACAGGGCAACAACGCCGCGGCGTGCTACCACTTCGGCACCAGGGTTGACCTGCTCCGCGCGATCGAAAGCAAGCATCGCGAGCCGATCGAGGAGCTGCGTGCCCAGATGTTGGCCGCCATCGGCGATTCGACCGAGCTACGGGACTGGGTCGGCGCGTTGGTGCGCCCGTTGACCGATCATCTGTCCGCGCTGG
This sequence comes from Mycobacterium sp., assembly GCF_036273375.1. Lineage (GTDB taxonomy): Bacteria > Actinomycetota > Actinomycetes > Mycobacteriales > Mycobacteriaceae > Mycobacterium. The sequence continues at coordinate 50,787 of NZ_DASUHS010000087.1, forward strand.
GCACCCCGACCTGGTACGCCCGGTTCGCCGCGCAGGCCATGGCCGATCCGGCATACCGCCAAGTGGTCACCAAAGACGCACTGGCGTCGCCGTTGCTGGTGCAGACACTCGACGGCATCAACCGCTGCCTGCCGGAGCTGCCCAAGCGAGTGCGCGCCGAACGGATGGTGATGGTGCGCAACCTGCTCATGCACACCTGCGCGGAACACGAAGGCGCACTGGCAGAGCACGGACCGCGGTCGCGTTCGGCGTGGACGGTGGCCGGCGAAGGGCTGATCGACGCGATCGTCGGACTGTGGCGCGCGCCGGTTCACGTGGGCGCGGCCGGCGGCGAGCCAATGCAGACATCCGCGCAGGCCGACAACCGAGGAGCACGATGACCGAAGGATCCACCGCCACCGATATCCCGGAGTTTCCGATGACACGGGCGCCCGGCTGCCCGTTCGCCCCGTCGCCGAAGGTATTGGAGCTCAACGCCGACAAGCAACTGAGCAGGGTCCGGATCTGGGACGACAGCACCCCCTGGCTCATCCACGGCTACGACGCGATACGCGCGCTGTTCACCGATTCCCGCACCAGCGTCGACGACCGGCTGCCCGGCTATCCGCACTGGAACGCGGGCATGCTGGCCACGGTGCACAAGCGCCCGCGCTCGGTGTTCACCTCCGACGCCGAAGAACACACCCGGTTCCGCCGGATGCTGTCTAAACCGTTCACGTTCAAGCGAGTTGAAGCGCTGCGGCCCGCGGTACAGAAGATCACCGAGGACCACATCGACACGCTGCTAGCGGGCCCGAAGCCGGGCGACATCGTCAGCACCCTCTCGCTGCCGGTCCCCTCTCTGGTCATCAGCGAACTGCTGGGCGTGCCCTATGAAGACGCGGAATTCTTTCAGACGCAAGCCCAGCGGGGCATGGGCCGCTACGCGACCGAGGAGGACACCGCCCAGGGCGCCGCCTCGTTGGCGAAGTATCTGGCCAACCTGGTTCGGACGAAGATGCAAAGTCCCTCAGAGGATTTGGTTTCCGACCTGGCCGAGCGGGTCAACGCCGAAGAGATCAGCGTGCGCGAGGCCGCGCAATTGGCCACCGGTGTGCTGATCGCGGGCCACGAGACCACGGCGAACATGATCAGCCTGAGCATCGCGGCGTTGCTCGAGCACACCGATCAACGGGAGCTGCTGCGCCACACCGATGATCCGAAGGTCGTCGCCACCGCGGTCGAAGAGCTGATGCGCTACCTGAGCATCATCCAGACCGGCCAGCGACGAATCGCCTTCGAGGACATCGAGATTGGCGGGGAGACCATCCGCGCCGGCGACGGCATCATCTTGGACGTCGCCCCCGCCAACTGGGATGACCGCCAGTTCCCCAATCCGGGCCGGCTGGACCTGCTTCGCGAAAACGGCCCGCACGTCGGGTTCGGCTACGGCCGCCACCAGTGTGTGGGGCAGCAACTGGCCCGCATGGAATTACAGATCGTCTTGCCGACCCTGCTGCGCCGCGTTCCGACGCTACAGCTTGCCGTGCCGCTGGACGACCTTCCGTTCAAACATGACGCGCTGGCCTACGGCCTCTACGAGTTGCCCGTGACATGGTGAAACCCGATCTGTCGCTGAATGTTCCAGATCTGCGTGGCAGATTAGCCGTTGTGACCGGGGCCAACAGTGGTCTGGGGTTCGGCCTGGCGAAGCGCCTGTCGGCCGCGGGCGCTGAGGTGATGATGGCGATCCGCGACCGGGTCAAGGGCGAGCAGGCGATCGCCGAGATCCGCCGAGAGGTACCCCAGGCCAAACTCAGCATCAGGCAACTCGACCTGTCGTCGCTGACCAGCGTCGCCACGCTGGCCGAGGAACTGTCCGCGGAAGGGCGCGCGATCGACATCCTGATCAACAACGCGGGCGTCATGACGCCCCCGCAACGGCAAGAGACCAGCGATGGCTTCGAATTGCAGTTCGGGACAAACCATCTAGGACACTTCGCGTTGACCGGACGGCTGGTGGGTTTGCTGCGGGCGGCGGAATCCGCGCGAGTCGTCACCGTCAGCAGCATCGCCGCGACCCAGGGTGATCTCGACTTCGGCGACGTCAACGCGCAACGGCGATACAAGCCGATGAATGCGTACGGCATCGCCAAATTGGCGCAGCTGATGTTCGCCGTCGAATTGGATCGGCGCAGCCGCCTGAGCGGGTGGGGGTTGATGTCCAACGCCGCGCACCCCGGCCTGTCCAAAACGAACCTGCTCAGCGGAGCGTCGTACGGCCACACCGCACCGACGTTGCAGGCCCGATTGACTAGGCTGACCTGGCGGCTGCTGCCGTTCATGTGGCTCGACATCGACGAAGGCATCAAGCCGACCCTCTACGCCGCGGTATCGCCCGATGCGCAGGGCGGCAAATACTACGGACCGCGCGGCTTTTACGAAACGGTCAGGGGTGGAGTCACTTTCGCGAGCGTCCCCCGGCTGGCGCGCAGCGAGCCCGATATGCGACAGCTGTGGCAGCTCTCCGAACGGCTCACCGGTGTCAGCTATCCGGATTGACATCAGGAAGTGGTTTTAGATGGCGTTCGAGACGGCGATGCGCACACTCCCGGAAAATCAGCGTGGACAGTCGGTGTTGACGGTGCTTGACGTCTACCGTGAACCCATGGCCGCGGTAGCCGGTTCGCCGGTGCTCGGAGAGCGGTTCCGAGCTGCCGTCCACGCCGCAGGGCGTGCGATCCCCCATGTGTCGAGGGAGCTGATCGACAAATACCTGGCCGATCTAGAACGGATCGGCATGTTGACCCGGTAATCCGCACGGCAAGTGTTCTAAAGACGAAGGGACGATGATGTCCAGCCCAACCCAAGCCCTTTACCCAGACCGAGGATGCGGTTCGGGTCGTCGGCGGCAACATCAAGAAGTTCCTGGGAATCTGCGCATGACCAAGTCATTGACTGCCCACGCCTCAGTGCTCGACATCCCCGATGAGCCCGACTGGGCCCGCATGCGAACCGAGACCGGAGCGCGGCTGCGCTCCGCGATGGCCGAACACGGTGTCGACGCGCTGATTTTGCTGATGAACGGCTACGTCGGGTATGCGACAGGTACCAGCTGGCCGCTGCTGGACGCCGGCCTGTCACACGTGGAGCGCCCGGTCGCCGTCGTGCTCGCCGACGACGTGCATCCGCACCTGTTCATGCCGTTCCGCAGCGGGGCGTCCGCGGACTATCCCGTGCCGGACGATCACCTGCACGGTCCTGCCTACCTCGAATTCGACTGCGGTGTGCGGGATTTCGCGCGGAAGCTGGCCGGTCTCGTCCCGGCTGGGGCACACATCGCCGTCGACGAACTCACCGGTGCCATGCGGCGGGCGGCGGCCACGCTGTTCCCTGCGGGACCGCCGACGGATGCGGCGATCGTGCTCGGCGCCGCGCAATTGGTGAAGACCCGTGACGAGTTGTCCTGTCTGCGCAGGGTGGCCCGCATCACCGAGCAGGCGATCGTCGATGTGCAGAAGGCGCTGAGGCCCGGCGTGCGACAGATCGATCTTTCGGCCACCTTCGTCCGTCGCGCGTTCGAACTTGGCGCCACCACCAACATGCTGGACGCCATCTGGCAGGTGATGCCGAGCTCGCGGGAAGCCGGGGTGTGGACGACCCATGGTGATCTCGCGCTGCCGTTGCTCCCGACCGATCGGGACCTGGCCGCGGGCGATGTGTTGTGGACCGATATCAGCATCACCTACCACGGCTACTGCTCGGACTTCGGACGCACCTGGATTGTCGGCGATTCGCCCACGCCGAGACAGCAAAACCAATTCCGGCGGTGGCGCGCAATTTTGGATGCCGTCCTCGCGGTCACCGAAGCCGGCGCGACCTCAGGTGACTTGGCGCGCGCGGCGATCGCGGCCAACGGCGGCCGCAAACCGTGGCTGCCGCACTTCTACCTGGGCCACGGCATCGGCACCTACCCCGCCGAAGCTCCAATGATCGGAACGGATCTCGGCGAGGAGTTCGACGACAACTTCGTCTTTGCGCCCGGCATGGTTCTGGTGCTGGAACCCGTGGTGTGGGAAGACGGCACCGGAGGGTATCGCAGTGAGGAGATCGTCGTGATCACCGAAGACGGCTACGCGCCGATTACCGACTACCCCTATACCCCCTATGGCGACTGAAGTTCTGCCCGACGCGCGCCCGTTGCGTTCGGGCCGGAGGGAACGCGCGCTGGCACAGATGGAGAAGCACGAGCTCGACATCCTGGTACTGGGCCGACAGGCCAACATCCGTTACGTCACCGGCGCCCCGCAGCTGTGGATCGCCGGTACCCGGCCCTTCGGTCCGATGTGTGTGCTGGTGCGCGCCACCGGAGATATCTACCTCAACAGCACCGACGACGAGGGCGTTCCGGAGGAGATCGGCCACGATCACCTGTACGGGCTGGCCTGGAACCCGATGACGCTCATCGACGTCCTGAAAAAGATCGATGGCGCCGAGGCGGCGCGGCGGGTCGGAACCGACGCGATCACACCGACTTTCGCGGCCCTACTGCCCGAGGCGTTTCCCAATGCCGAGCTCATCGACGCCGAGCCCGCCATGCGTGCGGCGCGGCGCATAAAGACGCCCGACGAAATCGCGGCGATGGATCAGGCATTGCGGGTAGCCGAACGCGGACTGGCCAGCGCGCTAAGCGAATTTGCGCCGGGCGTTTCGGAGCGGACACTTGCCGGGGTGATGATGGAGGCGATGGCCGCGGGCGGGGTGAGCACGCCGGCGACCCAGGACGCCGCATGGGTGACATCGCGAGAACAGCCGTGGCGGCGCGCTGCCGCGCACGAGGTCGGGCCGGGCGACCTCGTCGCGTTCGCCGCCGGCGCGCTGGCGAATGGCTACGTCGCCGAAGTCGGCCGAACCTGGTCGGCCGACGATACCGTCACCGCCGAGGGCCGCGCGCTCTTCGAACGCTCGGATGTGTTGTACGACAAGATGCTTGCCGCCTGTGGGGCGGGCGCATCCACCCGTGATCTGCTCGCCGCGTACGACGTGGCGGGTGAACCGATCCCGCCGATGCCGGTCGCGCACGGGCTGGGCCTGGGGTTCGATCCGCCCGTGGTGTCCGAAACGCTCTCGGCCGCGGGCGAACACGACCGCCTCGAGGCCGGTATGGTGTTGGCGATCACCGGGTATGTGTGGCAGCAGGGCGTAGGCGCGGTGTTTCGTCGAGACACCGTGCATATCACCGAGCATGGCGTCGAGGTGCTGACCACCAGCCCGTCCTGGGGCCAGTGCGGTTAAGCTACCCCATACCGCCGTTTGGTGAGTACACCACTTCGAATTCACGTGTGCCACTGCAGTTTCACCGGTAACACCGCTCAGTTTTTTGTCGGTATCCCTTCATAAAATATGAGGCATGGGTCCGAGTAGTCGGGAAGAGATCGTCGAGGTATTCGACGCGCTCGAAAGCGACTTGGACCGTGCCTGCGGATTGTCGTTCGATGCTCTGACCACTCGAGAACGGCTGGCAATGTTGGAACGCTGCGAAAAGCTGCGCCGGCGCATACCAGCGGTGGAGCATCCGCTGATCAACTCCCTCGCCCGTGACGCCACTCCACAAGAGTTGAGCGGCAAGCTGTCCCACGCGATCGCGGAATCGACGTTGATCAGCCGCGGCGAAGCCGCCCGGCGCATTCGTGAGGCCGCCGACTTGGGGCCACGGCGGGGGCTGACCGGCGAACCGCTGGCACCGATGCTGGCGGCGACCGCGGCCGCACAACGCGACGGCACGCTCGGCGCCGGTCAGGTCTCGGTCATCCGAAAGTTCTATCACCAGTTGCCCGGCTGGATAGATTGGGCCACGCGCGAGCAGGCTGAGGCCAAACTTGCCATGGAAGGAACCCGGTATCGGCCCGAACAAGTTAGCAAGCTGGCCGACATCCTGGCCGATTGCCTCAACCCC
>NZ_DASUHS010000088.1:0-23534 GCF_036273375.1 Mycobacterium sp.
GACGACGGCAACGACCCGCGTCACGGCCGGCCCGGGACACCGGGCAGACCATCTTGAATGTCTTGCATATTGCCTTGGATGCCTTGCAGCTTTCGCTCGATGGCCTGCAGATCCGAGAGCGTGTTCTGATAGGCCGGCGAGATCTGGTCCGGCGTCGTAGGTCGGGATTGAGGGCAATACGAGGCGATGGCGCCCGCGGTCACGGCGGTGCTTTGATCGGCGTCCCATACGGATGTTCGTTGCACGAAGCCGACCGCGTCTGCGAAGTTCGGTTGGTGCGCCAGGAAGTCGCACACCGCGTGCCCTTGGGCCATCACGTAGTCCTGGCTGGGAACTGGCACGCCTTCCTGCTTCAACACGGAGATGAACGCCGCGTCAACAGTGTTGATCGCCGGAGCGGACGGTTTCGGCGCAGCCGGTGTGGAGGGCACGGCCGGTGCGGAGGGTGCGGCCGACGGCGGGGTGTCCTCCGGTTGCGCCGACGAATCCTGGCGGTGGAGCGCGAACATCACCACCACAGCGGAGACGACGGCTACCAGAGATAGCGGTAATGCCGCGAAAAGACCCAAGCGGCGCAGCGCAGCAACCTTATGTCGCCGAGACGCCATGGCGCGGATTTTGCTGGCGCGCGACCGGGCGGCGGCGACGACCTCGGTTTCCCAGGCTTGAAACGCGTCGAGCTCAGACGTCCCAGCGCCGTGGGCCAAGATTTCGTCGAGCAGCTCGTCGGCCTCTAGCGACGATGGCCGACCGCCCTGCTCGCGGATCGCTTGGCGCCGCAGCGCGATGAGCCGCAATTCTGAGTCGATCTTCTCGCGGTCGCGCATACCAATCAGTCTGAGAGTGCCGCGCAATTGTTACAACTCCCTGCCAACAAAAGACCGTCACCGCATTGATGTCTGGGGCTCCGATGCGAAAGACTCGCCATGAGCCAACTAACCGGAGCCCCGGGATTCGAGGCATTGGACGGACGTGATCACTGTGAGTCGTGACCGGCGCACCGCGCCGCTCGTCGTCGGCGCGGTCGTGCTCGCGCTCGCCGGTTGTTCGGCGTCGCATCCGACGTCCGCGACCGGACCGACCACAGCCGCACGCGTCGCCGCGCCTCCGGCGCCGACGACGCGGATGGTGCCCGCCGACGCGGGAACGCCTGGCGGTGCGCAGCCTCACCTCGCGTCGGATCCCGCGCAGTTGGCCGACGACCTGGTGGCCGACGAACGCGCGCTGCGTAATCCTGGGACACCGGACCAGGCGCTGACGGCGGCGGCGCATCGCGAGCAGGCGGCCTATCGCGCCATTGGGCGCCACGCCGAATGGGACGCCACCACGCGCCCGCGCATCCCCCCGGAGCTGGTCGATGTCTACGACCGCAACGTCGACGCCCGCCGGCAACTCACCGCGCTGACCCCGGTGCGAGAAACCCTGCCGGCATGGCGCATCGAGCCGCCGGCACCGGCCGACGAGCTGATGAACTACTACCAGCAGGCGGAGTCCGAATCCGGCGTCAGCTGGAACTACCTGGCCGCGATCAACTTCATCGAGTCCCGCTTCGGCAGCATCGCCGGCGCGAGCACCGCCGGCGCTCAGGGACCCATGCAATTTTTGCCCTCGACGTTCGCCGGCTACGGCCAGGGCGGCGACATCCACTCACCCCACGACAGCATCCTGGCCGCTGGCCGCTATCTGGCCGCCAATGGCTTCGCCAACGATCGGGACCACGCCATCTACGGGTACAACCACGCCCACGAATATGTGCGCGCGGTCGACCAGTACGCGGCGCTGATGGCCGCCGATCCCGCGACGTTCGCCGCGTATTACCGGTGGGACGTCTACTGCCTGACGACGGCCGGCGATGTGTTGCTTCCCATCGGGTACGACGCGTCATCACCGATCCCGGCCGCCGCTTACGTCGCAGCCCACCCGCAGTAAAACTTCGCGTCTGTCAGACGTACTTGCGGGCAATCTCGCGCAGGTGCGAACGCACGCCTTGACCGGCGGCCTTCGCGAGTCTGATCCCCCGCTCACCAGCGAGATTAACGAAGCCCATCAACAGCATGAGGTCGGCGTCCGGCTCGTTGAGCACGTTCTCGACCAGCCGGTTCCACGTGATCCGGACCGCTGTCAGACGACCAAGCCGTCATCACGTCGATGGCTCGGCGAACGTTCTCTCTCACGTCCATCCCCGGAGCCTGCCATGGCGGCGCTACCGGCGCAGGGTCGAGACAGCTGCGGGAACGCGTCAGCGGGCGCACCGAACTATGCCTGCGCCCGCTGACCGTTCACGGTGATCAGTACAGATCAGTACAGCGGCACCCAGACACCGAAAAACCAGTAACCCCAACCCCCGTACTGCCAGTTGAAAACCGGGACGACGGTAAAGGTGTTGTAGTTGAAGGGTCCGAAGTCGCGCCGCCCCCGATCCACATCACGCGGCGGGCCGTCCCACGGCCGGTTCCAGCCTCCCGGAGGTGGCGGACCGTCCCAGCCTCCCGGAGGCGGCGGACCCTCCCAGTGTGGCGGCGGGTGGCCGGGAGCACGGCCGTCGTTCCAGCCGTAGCCGTGCTCGCGCGGCGGCATGGGCGCCCCGCGACCCGGGAGGCTGAATTGGACATCCGGCCCGCTTGGTCCGCCGATCTGAGCGTTGGCAGTGACCACGTCGTGGCGCGGAATGTACGGCGGGTGCGGAGGCTGCGTGGCCGGCGGATTCAGCGCCTCGTACCGCTGCCTGTTGTTCGGCGGCGGGTTCTGGGTGTTCGCTGGCGCATTGGTCTGCCCGCCCTGCGTCGGGGGGTTTTGGCCGTGCTCGTCCGGCGGGTTGTTCTGTCCACCCTGCGGCGGGTACTGCCCGTGTTCATTGGGCGGGGTGTTCTGCCCCGTCTGGCCGGGGTTCTGACCATGCTGGTTGGGCTGCGGAGTGTTCTGCCCACCCTGCGGCGGGTTGGTCTGACCGCCCTGCGGCGGGTTGGTCTGACCACCCTGCGGGGGGTTGGTCTGGCCACCCTGCGCCGGCGGACCGTTGTGTCCACCCTGCGGCGGGTTGGTCTGGCCACCCTGCGCCGGCGGAGTGTTTCCGCCGCCCGGCTGCCCACCTGGCTGGCCGCCCGACCCCCCGGGGTTGCCCCCGCCGCCGCCACCACCACCGCCGTGGCAGTTCGGGCACGGGGGCGGCGGGTCAAGTGGAGCGGAGTAGGCCGACCCGGCGTTCAGCGTCGCCGCGGAGATACTCAGGCCGGCGGCCAACGCGGCAGCGCTGACGACACGTTTCATAGACATAGCTGCGTCCCCTCTTGAGTCTCGATGGCCTGCACTACGGACAGGTGATGTCCAACTCGAACGGCTTGGTTACCTGCTGCGGTTGCTGCGGGTTGCTCATGTCGGTACCGGTGGCGGTGCCCTTGATCGCCCAGTCCTTGCCGTTGACCGCGGCCCCTGCACTGCCGCTTTGGTTAGGCGCGGCGTCCGAGAAGCCGAGGGCGACACCGTTGACGGTGCCCAGCCCGACGGAGTGCACCAGCGGCGGATTGCCATTACTGACCACTGCACCGAGGCCGGCGGTCGGGTCACCGATGCCGATGTTGACGTTGTCACCCGCGGCGGTGCAGGTGACCTGCCCGCTGATGTTCTGATTCTGCCCGTCTACGGTGAGCATCGGACCCGCCGCTGTCGCCGCAGAGGACGACGGCGAGCCAGACGATCCGGTGCTGGACTTGTTGCTGGAACATCCGGCGCTGGCGGCGACCACCAAGGCCACGCCGGCTACGCCGACCACGATCCCACGCTTCACTACTGCTTCCCTTCGTGTCGCTGGTTCCGCTGCTGTCTCTTTGCCTTGGCCGCGTCAACACAGGTGGACTACCCGGCCCCTTCCGAACGGGCGCGTTGCGGCCGGTCCACCTGATACCCGGTACCCCGGACTTGCAAACGCTTCGTTAGGTGCCGCTGGCCGGGCTGGTCACCGCCCGTGAGCGCTCACGGAAGTACACGAAGCCCCCACTTGCCCAGCAGCGGATTGATGAGCATGAAGTAGGTCGTGTAGTCGTCACCGTCGGGCGATGACATCAACAGACCGACCGCACTGACGGTGCCGTCGGGGTTCATCACGAAGCCCGGACTGCCGCTGTCACCGTCCAGGCTGAACACGCTGGCTTCGACGACGTCACCATTGATGCTTTTGATGACACCACACGTCTCGCCCGTCACCGCGCCGATCTTGCAGAACGGCATGCCGACTTGAATCTGCGGGCGGCTCAACACATCCCGAACTTGATACCGACCGCCGACGTCGCCCACCGGCATCCCGACACTCGGCTCCAGGCGGATGATCGCGGCGTCTCTCTTATCGCCGTCGTGCTCGCTGGCGGAGATTTTGCCGAGCGGAGCGTCGTTGCCGTACGTCCATTCGGTGCCGTCGTGCGAGTCGCAGTGCCCACTCGTCATCAGATAGTAGCTGCCGTCGGATCCCTGCGCCGCGAATCCGGCTGTGCACCTGCCGGATTCATGATCGACCCCGATGCCTGGCGCTGGTGGCGGCGACGGCAGAGCCGGGGGCGGCGCTGCCAGAGCGGTTTTCGCCACCGCCGTCGCGGTCACCATCGCAGCCCCTAAGAGCCCCAACCCTCGGAACCACGGTATGGTCACGCCATCTCCCTCTGCTTGCGCCCGGCAGATAGTAGCAGCGCTGTCGATCTGAAATGAGGTGGCGACCAATCCGTTCCGCGCATGTGGTTCATCCGGCATCAACGTGGCTGGCAAGGAAGTCCAGTACAGCACCGGCAAAGATGTCGTTGCGGTCGCCGGCCACCATGTGTCCCGCGCCGCGGACATCGGTGAATTCGACTTGCGGGAAACGCGCGAGGAATTCGTCGGCGCGCTCCTGGCTGACCAGGTCGCTCATCTGGCCGCGGACTAACAGAATGGGCACCCCTGCGCGCAGGATCGCCTCGACGGCTGCGTGCATCCGGCCGGGGTCCGTGACCTCGAAAGGAGGGAAAGCCGCAGTGCCGCTGATGAATTGGGGATCCCAATGCCAGTACCAGCGATCGCCGCGGCGACGCAGGTTGGTGGTCAGGCCTTCCAGATCGGTTGGTCGCGGCCGGTGCGGATTGTATTCGGCGATGGCGTCGGCGACTTCGTCGAGTGAGCTGAAGCCCGACTCCACCCGGTCGGCCATGAAGGCATGTATCCGGTTGGCCCCGGACTGGTCCATGTTCGGCACGATGTCCACCAACACGACCGCGCTGGCGATGCCCGGGGACAGCTCCCCGGCGAGCAGCATCGACGTGAACCCGCCTAGCGAAGCACCGACCAAAACCGGCTGTGGGGGCAGCGTGCGCAGCACTTCTTGGACGTCAGCGGCGAAACTGACGACCCGGTAGTCCCCGTCGTCGGACCAGTCCGATTCGCCGTGGCCGCGCAGGTCGACGGTGACGGCCTGCCACCCCTGCGCGGCGACCGCGGCGGCCGCCTTGCCCCAGGACCGGCGGGTCTGTCCGCCGCCGTGCAAGAACACCACCGCGCGCGCCTGCGGATCCCCCAAACGGTCAGCGACAATCTGCACCCCGCCGGGGCCCTGGATCGTAAACGGTTCAGCTGCCGTGGGCATCAAGTGATACTAAGGCGCCCCCACGAAAAGCTCGCGTTGGCATAACGTCAACAGCGTGCAACGGCGTCAGTTAAGAGGGCGTCGAGCGATGCCCCCGCCACGCGCACTCGGACCCAAGCGAAGGAGAACGCATGCATCTTGACGAGTACATGTCGTTGGATGCGACCGCGCTGTCCGAGCTGGTCTCGCGCAAGCAGGTCACCCCGGCCGAGCTTCTCGCATTGGCGCGACAACGAGCGGACGCGGTGAATCCACGGCTGAACGCCATCGTCTGCCGCCTCGACGACGTCGCCGACCGCCAAGCCGCCGACCCGAATCTGAGCGGACCGTTCGCCGGTGTGCCGTTTCTGCTCAAAGACCTCGGCCAGGAGTACCGCGGCTTTGCGACCTCGTGCGGGTCGCGCTCGCTGGCCCATGATGTGGCCGACCGGCATGCCCTGGTCACCCAGCGTTTCCTGGAGGCGGGCCTGGTGATCTTTGGGAAGACCAATACCCCGGAGTTCGGGGCCAAGGGCGTGACGGAACCCGACTATTGGGGCCCGGCCCGCAACCCGTGGAATACCGGGCACACGCCCGGTGGCTCCTCGGGCGGATCCGGGGCGGCCGTGGCGGCGGGCATCGTTCCTGCCGCCGGCGCCAACGACGGCGGCGGGTCGATCCGCATCCCCGCCGCCTGCAACGGGCTGGTCGGCCTCAAGCCCAGCCGGGGGTTGGCGCCGTACGGCCCGCAAACCGGTGAACAGATGCTGGGCATGGCGACCCAGGGAGTCGTGTCGCGCACTGTGCGCGACAGTGCGGCGCTGCTGGACGCGATCGTCGGACCCGACCCGAGCGCCGCCTACCGAGTTGCACTGCCCAACAAACCGTTTGGGGAACAGATCAAGCACCGCCAGGAAACGCTGAGAATCGGGTACTCGGCACGATCGGCCATCAATGCTCAGCCGGACCCCGAGGCCGTTGCGGCGGTCGAAAAAGCCGCGGAGCTCCTCCGCGAACTGGGCCATCAGGTCGAGGAGGTTGCACCGCCCTACGACGACGCCGCGCTGGGGCGTGACTTTCTGACCATCTGGTTCGGCCAGCTACACCACCAAGTTGCCGACATCAAACAGCGAACCGGTGCCCGCGACAGCGACTTTGAGGCCGATACGTTGGCCATCGCCGAACTCGGCCGGTCCGGCGGTGTGCTGCCCGTCATGTCCGCGCTGGAAAATCGGAACGCCTACATCCAGTCCCTGGCCGCGTTTCACGCCAGCTACGACTTCTTTTTGACACCCACCCTGGCCACGCCGCCCATTGCGGTCGGTGCCACGGCGACGTCGGCCGTGTTGCAGCGAGTGGCCCGGCTGATCAGCAGGGTGCGTGCCGGAAAACTCATGGGGCTCAGCGGAATCCTCGATGACCTCATCCAGGAGAGTTTGGGCTGGGTGCCGTATACACAGCTCGCAAACCTCACCGGCCGTCCGGCGATCAGTGTGCCGCTGCATTGGACGGATGCCGGACTTCCGCTGGGTGTCCAGTTCGTCGGGGGACTGGGCGCAGACGGCGATCTGCTGCAGCTGGCCGCGCAACTGGAAGACGCGCACCCGTGGGCTCACCGGCATCCCGCGACCGCGGCACCGAATTAGCCTTTCGTTAAACGGTTTTAAGCGGGAGGTCCGGTGTCTTCGGTACCGCGTTGGCCTCGCCACAGGGTGGCGAAGCGCCGGGCGATGTCGCCGAGGCGACCGCCCCCGTGCTGCGAGGCCTTGATGCGGCCGAGGGTTTCTCGTCCCTCGTTCGCGTAGTCCTTGACGGTTTCGTCGCCTTCCTCGGCGCGCATGTCTGCTCTCCAATCGTGTTCGTTATTCCGGCGCCTGACGCTCAGGTGGTTCGGACGGCGTCAAGCGCTCGGGCGGTTCTGCCGGCGTGAGCCGTTCGGGCGTTTCCGTCGGCGTGAGTCGCTCCGGCGTCTCGCGGGGGGTGCCCGGCTGCGATGGCTCCGAACCTCCCGGCCGCTCCGCCGAAAACGGCCTGAGGCTTGTGTCGATCATGCTCAGTCCTTTACTCGGCTCATGCCCGCGTACCCGCCGTACCCGGGCACCCAAACGCCCGCGGCGATACCCGACCGATCGCGACGTCTCTAGCTGCGGGCGGGGTCCTTATGAGCCTTGACCGGCGTGGTGCTGGGTGCCACCTTGAGCAGGTTGCCGCGCAGGCTGCCCCGCGCGGTCCGAACGGTCACCAGCACCCAGGTGAACAGCAGACCCGCGTAGGCGATGGCCGCCGCCACTTTGAAAGCCGGCAGGTGGGTGTGACCGGCGAGTTGGGAGGTTCCGGTGACGAACGTTCCAACCGGGAAGGTCAGGCTCCACCACGTCAGCGCGAACGGCATTCCGCGGCGCAGCGTGCGAACCGTCAACCCGGTGGCGAGCGCGATCCACAACACCGCGAAACCCCAGACCGGCACGCCGTAGAGGATCGCGAACGCGTTCAAGTCCTCGGCCAGCTCCGAGTCGACGGCCAGTGCCGCGTTGGCTCCCAAAAGACCTGCGGCCGTGATGGATTGGCCGAGCGGGCCCAACACGATCCACAACGTCGGCACCCGCGCGGAACCCGACGTGCCATACAGGGTCAAGCGGCTCCAGATCATCGCGATGATGTTCAGCGAGGCCACCAATGACAACCCAAACATCGCGTAGCAGCCATACAGCATGGTCGTGCGCCCGCTGCCCGCAGCCATATGAGGGAGTAGCAGCGCCCCCGTCGCGGCGGTCACCATCGGGGGAACGACCGGCATCAGCCATCCACCGAACGCGGCGTCGGGCTCGACGTCGTGCTGGGTGAACATGAGGAACGGGATGCTGACGGCGGTGAACAGCCCGCCGAGCGTGCCTGCGGTCCACAGCGCCCAGTCCAGGTCGACGGCGATGCGCTCACCGAGCAGGTCCCGGCCGACCAGCACGGCTCCCCCGCCGACTGTCATCAGCGCCATGGGAGCCGCGCCGTAGAAGTGGGCCATCTGCGGATTGCGGGCGTGGGTGCGCGCCACGGTCGGATGGCGCAACCAATGGCCACCGACCACCGCGATCAGCACCACCAGTAGCGCGGCCGCGATCACCCAGACCACTTGCGCGAATGCCCGCAACCCCACGACGTGGACGGGCAGGGCGGCGCCGGCGGTCGCGACGATTCCGGTGCCCATCACCGAGGCGAACCAGTTGGGCCCGATATTGCCGAGAACCTCGACCCGGGTGTGCGCCGGGGACGCGTCGTGCGGGTTCTTGGTGGCCACAGCTGAAGAACCCTACTGCGCCACGCGCTGAACCCGCTGGATCAGCCGCTTACACTTCCAACCGTGGTGAATCCGGCGCGACCGAGGTCGGCGGTGAACAGGCTCCCGCTACTCGTCGGCGTTGCCGTCACGCTGCTGTTAGCCGTCCTCGCGGTACCCATCAAGCAGCGATGCGGCGCCCCGGGCTTTTCGTGCGCGTCGACCCTGGATAACGCCGGCAACATCCGCTACTACTACGAGGTCGAGCCGGTCGGCGTCTACCTCGCCGAAATCGTCACTGGCACCAACATCACGCTCTTTTACACCTCAGGCGAGGACCTGGTCAGAGCCCAATAACTGGCAGTGGCGGTTTGCTGGCCGCAGGGATGCGGGCAGGGGCCGCCGGGCCGTATCCGCGGGGTAACAAGTTCGGCTCGATCCGGGCGGCGATGTGGCCGACCCGAGACCCGCAGGAGACCACCGTGGCCGCCGCCGGGCAGAACATGCTGGTAGAGCGGGTGCGGCGAGCGCGAAGCGCGCCCGATCGGCCCGACGACTGCGCCTGCGCCGGCCGTGTGACGGGTGCTCTCGATTGGGGGCTTCACAGCAAGCTAACGCATACTTATCACCATGCTTGAAGCGACATCGCCGCAAAGCACCGTTGCGGTGCCTGGTGATGTGCTGGGCGTGGGCAGAGGTTTGTGATGGCCCGCTCGGGCGGCGCCCATCGCCGTCATCGAGCCGTCCGTCAACCCTCCCGTTTCCGCAAGGGGCTGACGCGCACCCTGGGCGCGCTCGTCTCCGTGGCGGCCGTGGGGCTCACCGGTGCCGGGTACTACGTGGCGCATGGCGCGCTGGGCGGTATCACGGTGTCGCACGCCTTGCTGCCCGACGATCCGCGGTCCAGCGGCGACAACATGAACATCCTGCTGATCGGGCTGGATTCGCGTAAAGATCAGGACGGCAACGACTTGCCCAACTCGATCCTGAAGCATCTGCACGCCGGCGATTCCGACGACGGTGGCTACAACACCAACACGATGATCCTGGTGCACGTAAGCGCCGACAACAAAGTCGTCGCCTTCTCGATCCCCCGCGACGACTGGGTGCCTTTCACCGGGGTCCCCGGGTACAACCACATCAAGATCAAAGAGGCGTACGGGCTGACCAAACAGTACGTCGCACAGAAGCTGGCCAACCAGGGCGACATCACTCAGAAGGAACTAGAGACCAAGGGGCGCGAGGCGGGCCGGGCGGCGACGCTGCGCGCGGTGCGAAACCTGACCGGCGTGCCAATCGATTACTTTGCCGAGGTCAATCTGGCCGGTTTCTTCGATTTGGCACAGACCCTCGGCGGCGTCGACGTCTGCCTGAATCACCCCGTCTACGACTCGTATTCCGGCGCCGACTTCCCGGCCGGGCGACAGCGGCTGGATGCGTCCGAGGCGTTGTCGTTCGTCAGGCAGCGGCACGGCCTGGACAACGGCGACCTGGACCGCACCCACCGGCAACAGGCGTTCATCTCGTCGGTCATGCAGGAGTTGCAGGCCGCGGGCACCTTCACCAACATCGACAAGCTCAAGAACCTGATGGCGGTGGCGCGCAAAGACGTGGTGCTCTCGGCGGGCTGGAACGACGACATGATCCAACGGCTCGGGGGGCTGGCCGGCGGCAACGTCGAGTTCCGGACGCTGCCGGTCGTGCGTTACGACAACATCGACGGCCAGGACGTCAACATCGTCGACCCGGCCGCGATCAAGTCCGAGGTGGCCGCGGCGATCGGCGCCGACGAATCGACGACCGCGCCGACCACCACCGCCGTGAAACCCGATCCGTCCACGGTCATCGACGTGGTCAACTCCGGCGGCATGAGCGGTCTGGCCACCGAGGTGTCGCGCGCGCTGAAAAAGAAGGGCTACACCCCGGGCCAGGTGCGCGACCGCGAATCGGGTGACCCGACCACCACCACGGTGGAGTACGGCGTGGGTGCGCAGACCGATGCGCTCAACCTGGCCAACCTGGTCGGCGTGGACGCGCCCAAGCAGCCGAGCCCTAGCGTCGCGCCGGGACACATCCGGCTCACCGTGGACACCAATTTCTCGATGCCCACATTCGACGAGACTCAGATGGACGACACGACGAGCACGAGCTCCAGCACGACGTCGACCAAGGCCAAGAGCTACTACTACAACGGCACTACCACGACCTATCCGACGCCCGATCAGGGAAAGCCGATCGATGGCGGCGGCGTCCCGTGCGTCAACTAACGCGGCGATCGCAAGCGCGGCGAAGCCGGGCGCAGCGGGTCGGCGCCATCCACTAACGCGGCGATCGCCTCAGGCGTGGGTGCCACCGTCGATGCGGATCTCGGTACCGGTGATCCACGCGCCGTCGTCGGACACCAGCATGGCGATGACGCCGGCGATCGCGCCGGGCTCGGCCATGCCGGCGCCGCTGGATTCGACCGTCGTCGGCAGGATCGGCATGAGCCGGCCGAACAGCGACCAATCGGCGTCTTTCGGGATGTATCCGCCGGTCGCATCGGTGATGCCCGACTTGATGCTGCCCGGCGCCACGCACGCCGCGCGCAGGCCGTCCTTCGCGTATTCGAGCGCCAGCGAGTGGGTGAAGGCCTGGATGCCGCCCTTGCTCGCGGCGTAAGCGGCCATATAGGGATGGGCGAACGAGGCCGACGTGGAGCTGAAGTTCACGATCGCGCTGCGGGAATTCGCCAGCAGGGACGGGAGCGCCTCCCGAACCACCAGGAAGGTTCCGGTCAGGTTGACGCCGACGATCTGGTTCCAGAGTTCGAGGCTGGTCTCGTGGGTGTGCGCCGCACGCAGGATGCCGGCGGCGTTCACCAGCGAGTCAAGCCCGCCCAACTGCTCGACGGCCAGGCATACCCCGTCGATCACCGAATCCTCGCTGCCGACATCCATTGGCACGGTGGTGAACCGGTCGGCGGTGCCGGCCTCTTTCGCCCGCGCCCGGGTGTTGTCCAAGCCGTCGGCCGCGACGTCGGAGGCCGCGACGGCGGCACCCTCGTCCAGCAAGCGCAGCGCGGTGGCCTTGCCGATGCCCGACGCGGCGCCCGTAACCAGGATCCGCTTGCCCTCGAGTCGCTTCATTGCATCTCCGGTTCACTCAGCGTGGCGACAGGTCAGGGTGTCACCACTCCGCGCAGCGCGTCGGCGCCGTACATCTGTTCCATCATCGAGGAGTAGTCCGGGCCGCGGCGCAGAATGTGTCCACCGTCGACGTTGATGCACTGGCCGGTGATCCAAGCCGCGGCGTCGCTGAGCAGGAACATGGCCAGGTTGGCGACGTCCTCGACCTCGCCGACTCGCGGCAGCGGAGTGCAGAGCGCGTAGTCGCCGCTGATCTCCGGTGACTGGATCACGCTCGCGTCGACCAGATCGGTGCGGATCAGGCCCGGTCGGATGCTGTTGACCCGCACCCATGACGGGCCGAGTTCGTCGGCGGCCAGCATCATCATGTGGTCGATCGCCGACTTGGTGACCCCGTAGGGCCCGAACCAGCGGTGGGTGTTGCTGGCCGCGATCGACGAGATCCCGATGAACGAGCCGCCACCGCCACGCACCAACTCGCGCGCCACATGCTTGAGCACGTACATGGTGCCGTTGACGTTGAGGTCGACCGTGTTTCGCCACGCGTCCGAGTCGGTGTGGGTGATCGGTCCGACGGTCAGCGAGCCACCAGCGCAATGCACCGCGCCGTGCAGCCGGCCGTGCCAGGCCGTCGCGGCATCGACGGCGCGGACCACCTCGTCCTCGTTCGTGACATCGGTGGGCTCGTAGCGAATCGAGCCGCTCCCGGGAAGGGCCTCGATCTCCTTGACGGCCTCAGCGAGGCGATCGGCGTTGCGGCCGACGATCATGACCGAGGCGCCGCCCGAGACCAGCCCGGCGGCCACGCCTTTGCCGATCCCGCTGCCGCCGCCGGTGATCAGATAAGTCCGGTCTTCGAAAGAAAGCTGCACGCAAGCCGCCTCTCAACTGAAACAGGTTCTAGTCATCGAACCATGAGCCGTTGCCGGTGGTGACGGCTCCCCCGATGATGTGACCGGATGGGGCGAGGCTACGGGGTGTCGCGGCGGGCCAGCTTGGTCGGCTTGGCGTTGCGCCAGTCCTCGACGTCGGGCGGCAGGCCGACCGGATACCTGTTCTCATTGTGGGCCGCCCAGTGCGCGTGACCCAGCTCGTGGATGTGGAACGCGTGCCGCAGCGCCTCGGTGAAGCCCATCGCATCGGAGGCCGCGTTGACCGAGTCCTTGATCAGCATGGCCGCCATCGTCGGCCGCTCGGCGATGCGGCGCGCGAATTCCAGTGTCTTGTCAGCTAATTCGTCCGCAGGAAACACCTTTGACACCATGCCGAGGCGATAGGCTTCGTCGGCGTCTAACGCATCACCGGTCAGCAGTAGCTCTTTGGCCTTCCGGGGGCCGAATTCCCAAGGGTGAGCGTAGTATTCGACACCCGGCATGCCCATTCGGACGCCGACCACGTCGCTGAACTTCGCATTGTCGGCGGCGACGATCAGATCGCACGCCCAAATCAGCATCAGGCCCGCCGAGATCGCGTTGCCCTGAACCTGCGCGATGGTGATCTTGCGCAGATCGCGCCAGCGGCAGGTGTTTTGGAAGAAGTAATGCCACTCTTGCAGGTAGGTCTTCTCGGCGACGGGATCGCGGGTGGCGCCGTTGATCCGGAAGGTCGGGTGCTGCCCCGCGCCGGGCGCGCGCTCGGCGAGCGCCAGCTCCGAGCCGAGGTCGTGACCGGCGGAGAAGTTCTTACCGCGCGCGGCCAGAATGACCACTCGCACGGAGTCATCGGCCTCGGCGCGCAGGAACGCTTCGTCGAGCGCAACCAGCAGGCCGCGGCTCTGCGCGTTGTGAGCGTCGGGCCGGTTGAGCCAGATCCGGGCGATGAGGCCATCGTCCAGAGTTTCGTAGGTCACCAGCTCCTGGGCGCCGGCGTTGGCCGCCTGCGCGCCGGCTTGCTCGGAGAGAGTCATTCCGCCCACCTCGCTTATTGTCCAGCTCCGACTCGTTTACACATTACGGCCAGTGTGTAACCGGGTCCGCGCTGGGGTGATCGGCCGCCGGGCCCACCGACCACCGCGTTCTCATCCGCTGGTCTCCGGCCGCCGGCCCAGCGGCAGCAGCCGATGGTCACGGGTGAACACCAGCCGGACGATGCCCATCGCGACGACCACGGTGGTGGCCGCAACCGAACCCAGGATCAAGAACATCACCACGGCCTGCACCAGCACGGCCTGCAGCGGCGGCACCCCGGCGAGGATGAGGCCGGTCATGGCGCCCGGCAGGAACACCAGGCCGGTGGCCTTGGTTGTTTCAATCTGCGGAGATATCGCCGAGCGCAAGGCGATTCGCAGGTACGGCGAGGCGGCCTGCCGCGACGGGTGCCCCAGCGCGAGGCGGGCTTCGACCTCATCGCGCTTGTCGCGCAGCTCGTCTACCAACCGCCGAGCCACCAACACCATGGCGGTCATCGAGTTGCCGATCATCATCCCGGCGACCGGCACCAGAGTGCGCCCCTGCAGCGGGAACACCCGCAGTCCGAAGATCACCCCCAGCGTCACCAGCGCCGCGCCGGCGAACGCGGCCACGGCCAGCGGCGCAAAGCGCGGCACCTCCGGCGCCCTGCGGCGGGCGACATCGCCGGCGTAGGCCACCATGCCGGCGACCCACGCCCACGACCACCACAGCGACCGGCCCGGTTCGAACAGCAGCGTCAGCGCCCCGCCCACGAGCAGCAGCTGCACCAGCGCGCGGGCCGCGGCCCATAGCAGCTGCCCCTGTAAACCCAATCGCCGCCACAGTGAGATCCCGGCCGCGAATGCCACCAGGATCAGCGACGTCGCCAGGCCCACCCAGCCGACTTGACCGTTCATCACGCCACCGAGCCGTCGCCGGGCTTGGACGCGATCGGGCCCAGCCCCAGGCTGCGGCCGGACTCCAGGCGCAAGACCCGGTCGGCTGCCCGTTCCACCTGTGCCGAGTTGTGGGTGACCCACAGGGCGGGGGTGCCGTCGGCGGCAAGCTCGCGCACCGCGCGCTCGATGACCTCGGCGGCCTCGGTGTCGACGGCGGAGGTGGGTTCGTCGAGCAGCAGCACCTGCGGTTGGGCCATCAGGGTGCGGGCCAGGCAGACGCGTTGCGCTTCGCCACCCGCGAGGTCGGCCACGTCGCGGTCCAACCACGATCCGGTTAGCGCGACCCGGGCCAGCGTTTCCCGCATCCGCGTTTCGGACGCATCCGGGTTGGCGGCCCGCAGATTGTCGGCGACCGTGCCGGGGAACGGCGTCGGACGCTGGAAGCACATGCCCACCCGGCGCCGCAGCCACAGCGGGTCGAGGCCGGCGATGTCCGACCCGTAGAAAGAGGCCCGCCCGCTCGTCGGCAGCTCCAGCCGGTTGCACAGCCGAAGCAGGGTCGATTTGCCCGCGCCCGACGGACCGCACACCGCCGTCACACCGTGACCCGGAATGGCGGCGGTCAGGCCGTCGAGTGCACGCACCCCTTGGCGTTCCAAGAAGACATCGACGAACTCGAACACCATGTCGTCATCGGCGTCCTGATCGTCCACCTGCTTATCCTGCATCACCGCGACGACGGTCGATCGTGTCTTCGCGAGCGGCGCGGCGAACCCCTGCAAACCAGCCATAAATGGTCCTAGAGCCCGTTAGCTGGTGAGACGGCCTGCGTCCGGTCGCAGGCGTCGCCTACAGTTAAGTCATGCCTACAAAATCTGATCCTGGCGAAATCGGCGACGTCGAGCCGGTGGCCGACGACACTGCAAGCCAGGCCAGGCGGGTCGTCGCGGCGTACGCCACCGACGCCGACGAGTGCCGGGTGTTTCTGTCCATGCTGGGTATTGGGCCGGCGAAACTCGACGCGTAAATGTCTCCCGGGCGAGGGCGAAGCTCGAAGGCCGCTGAATTCGGGAACTCCGACTTCGTCGTGGTCGCCAATCGCCTGCCGGTGGATCAAGAGCGCCTTCCCGACGGCACCACCGCGTGGAAGCGCAGCCCCGGGGGACTGGTCACGGCCCTCGAGCCGCTGCTGCGTCGCCAGCGTGGGGCGTGGGTCGGCTGGCCCGGAACCGTCGACGAGGAGACCGACCAGGATGGCGAGCCCATCGTCCAGGACGACCTGGAGCTTCGGCCGGTCAAGCTGAGCGCCGACGACGTCGCCGAGTACTACGAGGGTTTCTCGAACGCCACGCTGTGGCCGCTGTATCACGACGTCATAGTCAAACCGATCTACCACCGCGAATGGTGGGAACGCTACGTCGCCGTCAACCGCCGCTTCGCCGAAGCCACCTCCCGCGCCGCCGCAAAAGGCGCGACGGTCTGGGTGCAGGACTACCAGCTGCAACTGGTGCCCAAAATGCTGCGCGAACTGCGGCCCGACCTGATCATCGGCTTCTTCTTGCACATCCCCTTCCCGCCGGTCGAGCTGTTCATGCAGCTGCCATGGCGGACCGAGATCATCGAGGGGCTATGCGGTGCCGATCTGGTCGGATTCCATCTGGCCGGCGGTGCACAGAACTTCCTGTTTCTGGCCCGACGGCTGATCGGGGCCAATACCTCACGCGGGGCGGTGGGGGTGCGGTCGCGCTACGGCGAGGTGGAGCTCGAGTCCCGCGTGGTTCGGGTGGGCGCCTTTCCCATCTCCATCGACTCCAGCTCCCTCGACACCGCGGCCCGTCACCGCGACATCAAGCGACGTGCCCGCGAGATCCGGGCCGAGCTGGGCAACCCCCGCAAGGTGCTGCTCGGCGTCGACCGTCTCGACTACACCAAGGGCATCGACGTTCGGCTGAAAGCCTTTTCGGAGCTGCTCGCGGAGGGCCGCGCCAAGCGCGACGACACGGTGCTCATCCAGCTGGCGACACCCAGTCGCGAACGGGTGGACAGTTATCAGCAGCTGCGCAACGACATCGAACGCCAGGTCGGCCACATCAACGGCGAGTACGGCGAAGTCGGGCATGCGGTGGTCCACTACCTGCACCGCCCAGTCGCCCGCGACGAACTCATCGCGTTCTTCGTGGCCGCCGACGTCATGCTCGTCACCCCGCTGCGCGACGGGATGAACCTGGTCGCCAAGGAGTATGTCGCCTGCCGCAGCGATCTCGGTGGTGCGCTCGTCCTATCCGAATTCACCGGCGCCGCTGCCGAACTCCGGCAGGCGTATTTGGTCAACCCGCACGACCTCGAAGGCGTCAAGGACACGATCGAGGCCGCACTGAACCAATCCGCCGAAGACGGACGACGCCGGATGCGGTCACTGCGCCGCCAGGTCCTCGCTCACGACGTCGACCGCTGGGCGAGGTCGTTCCTCGATGCGCTCGCCGAATCCCGGCCCGCTGACGCCGATTAGCTCGCATGCGCAAGACCCCATGGTGCTGGCGCCCAAACGCTGTGATACTCAGATGCAGCGTCGAGCGTGAAGGAGAGGAATCACATGCAGCTCCGTCACGGGATGGCCGCGGGTGCCGGCATCGTCACGGCCGTCGCGGTGGGAATCGCGCTGCAATCCGGTGAACCGGCCAAAGCAGTCGGACCACCCGCGGACGGCACCTACAACTTCAACGAGGCGGGCGTATCCGGGGTTACCTGGACCATCTCGGCGCTCTGTGATCAGCCCTCGGGCACCCGGAACATGAACGACTACTCCGACCCGATCGTATTTGCCATGAACTGCGCGCTGAACATCGTGAGTTCGACGCCCGAGCAGATCAGCGCCGCGGACAAGCTGCAGAACTTCAGCGGCCGAGCCCGGATGTCCAGCATGCTATGGACTTTCAAGGTCGACAAGGCCGATGGTGTGGCTTGCCCGGGCGGGGGCGCCGCGCCCTCTAGCGAAACCTTCGCGTTCAGCGACGAGACGATGACCGGCACCCACACCATAATGCACGGCGCCGTGTGCGGGTTGCAGCCGGGAATGAAGAAGGAACCGTTCTCGCTGGCGATGATCGGTCCGCCACCCAGCCCGATCAATCGTTACCCGTTGTACTGCAACGGCATTGCGATGTGCTACTAGCTTCGACCCGTGGGACCTAGATCGGCGTGATGTAGGCGATCAGCCACTGCTTGCCGACCTTCTTGAAGTCCACCCGCAGCCGGCTGCCGTCATACAGCGGCTGTCGTGACTTGTCCGTCACGGTCCGGTTCATGAAGACCATCACCGATGCCGATTCCCGTTTGGCCGACATCACCCCCACGCCAACGACATTGGCCTGAACGACCACTTCGCGCTTCTTGGCCTCGGGGATGATCTGATTGTTGGCGCTCTTCTGGAATTCCGCGCGATAGTCGGGGGTCAACAACGGATACGCCGCCGACAGGCTCCGCTCCACGGTTTGATAGTCGTACGCGAAGACCTCGGGGATCTCCTTGGCCGCCAACCCTGGCAACACCGCGCGTGCTGCCTGCTCGCCGCGAGTCTGCACCCGGTCCCAGTACATCCAGCCGGCCACCGCCGACAACCCGACGAACGCCACGGCCATGAGGTAACCCGCGACGAACAGCAGCCAACGCCGCCATCGCATCAATTACCCCCGTCTGGATATTTCAGGTCGTAGCCGGTCATCTTCCCGGCATCGTCTTCGTGCACGATGACGCGCAAGCGATAGGGCATGGACGGCTTGTTGACCCCGTCGATGTCGGCGACGGTGACGCGCACCGACACCAGCACCGACGCGTTATCGGTAACGGCGTCAACGCCTTCCAGCGCCGCGCCGTTGATGACGGCCTCCGACGTCGCATTGGTGGAGCGGAACAGCCCCTTGAGGTTCTCGACATTGTTGTTGGCGCCGAGCATGCCGCGCAGCGGGCCGCTGGTGCCGTTGACGAAACGGTTCACGCTCTCGTCGATGTTGTCCTGCTTGTAGCTGAACATGTTGACCACGGTCTGCGTGGCGGTGTCGACGAAACGCTGATCGCGCGCCTGCTTGCCGTCAGCGTCCTGCTGCTGGAAGAACAGCGCCGCCACGCAACCGGCCAGCGCCCCGACCGCCAGCAGTGCCGCCGCGAACGAAATCCACGCGACCAGGGCGCGGTGCGGCTGGCGTCGTGGCGGCGGCTTGATGGACTTGAAGGTCTTGACGGGTTTCGCCGGCGGCTTCGGCGCGGCCGAAACGTCGGTTTGGACCGTGACGTCCCGGGCCGGCTCGCCCTTGGCCGGGCCCGCCGCGCGCGAGGCTCGTCGACGGGCACGCGGCGTGGTTGTCGGTTCGTCTGCCACGGCAGGGTCCATTACATCGGCCTTGGATCAAGCATGAGGTCCACCCAGTTCTCGGCGCCGGAGGTGCCAGACGCGCCGGCCGCGAAGATACCAGTGCCACCGGCCGGATCGATGAACGCGCCGGTCTTCTGGTCGTAAGTGGCGTAGGCCGGGCCGCTGGCCTGCGGCTGCCCGCCAGGCGGGGGCCCCCATGGCTTCTCCGGTCCCGGTCCGGCCGGCGGCGGGCTGATGCCCTCCGGCGCCGGCGGCGGCGGCAGCCACTTCGGATACGGAAGCTGCGGCGGCACCGGCGGTACCCCGGGCGGCTGCCAGGACGTGAACGGCGGTGGCGGCCCGTTGTCATTGGGCGGCGGCGGAGCGAAGGCCGGCTGCTTGTTGGGCAATGGTCCCGGCCCGGGCACCACACCCGGAGGCGGCGGCCCCACGATCGGAGTGCCCGGATCGGGTTCGGCACCCGGCGGGATATACGGGAATTTGTTGGGCGGCAACACGTTCAAGCCATTGGTTACGGGGGTGTCGTAAGGCACCGGCGGGCCGCGCCACGGGTTGCGGCCGACCGGCACGTAGCCCTTGGGGTCGCGACACAGCTGGATCGTCGGGGCGCGCTTTCCGGGGAACTCCTGGCACGGGTAGTTGCGCGCACCGCGCACGGTACTGGGATCGTTTTGCGCGGTCTTGCAGTACATGTCCTTCGGCAGCTCGCGCACCGTCTCGTCGGCCGGGGTGCGCATCACCGGCGGGGGGAGGAAACCGACTGCGCATGGCGGCGGGTCGTTGAGGTCCAGCTTGAAGTCCAGCTTCGCGCCTTCGTCTTGCGGCCCGCCACCCGCGGCGGTGGTGATCGCGGCGAACAGCGCCGGTAGGACGACCAGCAGCTGCTCGATCGACTTGTGGTAGATCACGCCCACCCGACCGAGATTGGCCAGGCTGGCGGCCAGGGCGGGGAATGAGGGACGGATACCGGAGAACGCGGTGCTGGCCTCGTCGGTGGCTCCCGGGGCGGTCGCCAGGGTGTCGCGAAGCTGCGGGTCGGCCTGACGCACCTCGGAGGTGAACCGCGCCAGCCCGTCGGACAGCGACTTGATGTCATCGCCTGCGCG
The DNA here is from genome assembly GCF_036273375.1 of Mycobacterium sp. Classification (GTDB taxonomy): domain Bacteria; phylum Actinomycetota; class Actinomycetes; order Mycobacteriales; family Mycobacteriaceae; genus Mycobacterium. Next base: position 20,244 of record NZ_DASUHS010000088.1, read on the forward strand.
AATCTGGGCCTGCAGAAACGGGCCGGCCTGATCGATCAGCTGCGACACTTGCGGATAGTTGGTGTTGGCCTCGTCCACCAGTAGCCGGGCGGATTCGAAGAGCCGGGCCAGCTCGGGCCCCGAGCCGTTGGCCGCGATGAACGTCTCGTGCAGCAGCTCCCGCAAGCGGGTATCGCCCAGGCTGTTGACCAAGGTCTCCGAGCGCTTCAACAGGTCGGCGACGTCCTGGCCGATTCGGGTGTTCTTTCGCTCGATGCGTGATCCATTGCTCAGCTTGGTGGATGCCGGTGAGCTCGGCGGCACCAGGTCGATGTACTGCTCGCCGACGGCCGACACACTCTTGACGGTGGCGGTGACGTTTGACGGGATGGCGGTCCCACTGTTCAGCCGCATGCCGGCGATGACGCCGTTGGGACTCAGACCCACCGTCTCGACGCGGCCGACGGCAACGCCGCGGTAGGTGACGTTGGCGTTCTTGTACAGGCCGCCGCCGGCAACGAAATCGGCACTCACGCCGTAGGTTCCGATGCCGAACGTCGCGGGCAGCCGCAGGTAGAAGATCGCCATCACGGTCAGGGTGATGGCCGTTATCACCGCGAAGATCGCCAGCTGGATCTTGGTCAGTCTGTCATGCATCTGCGCCCGCCCCCTACTGTCCTGAAGCCGTGCCGGGCGGAATCTTGAACGGATCCGCGGCCTGTCCGGACAGGTTGGCCAGTTCGCCGGTCAAGAAATCCGGCGGATTGAGGATCTCGTTCATGTGTGCCATGTTCGGGTCGAAATACGCCGTGGTGAAGAACGTTTCACCGAGGCGGCGCAGGGTGAGGTCGAAGGTGGTGAACACGTTGAGGTAGTCGCCACGCACCGCCTGCTTGATGCCGAAGTTGGGGAACGGGAAGGTCAGCAACAGCTGCAGCGAGGTGACGAAGTTCCTCCGGTTGTCGTTGAGCGCCTTGACCGCCGAGTACAGGTCCTTCATATCGGCGGCGAAGTCCACCTTGGTCTTTGCCAGGATGTGCGAGGTGACGTTCGCCAGTTTGTGCAGCGCGCCGAAGGCCTCGACGATGTGGTCGCGGTTCTTGTTGAGCACGCGAATCGCGTCGGGCAGCGTGTCCAGCGCCCGCCCCAGGTTGTCCTTGTCGTGCGCCAAGGTGGCCGAGAATCGGTTCAACCCGTCGACCGCATCGATGATGTCGTTTACCTGATGGTTGAGTCCCGAGGTCAGTTCCGCGAGCCTGGGGATCAGGTCGACGAACTGGTCCTGCCGGCCGGCGACGGCCCGGTAAGTCTCGTCGGTGATCTCTTCCAGGGCACCGATGTTGCCCTTGTTCACTACCACGCCGAGCGCCGAAAGCACCTCTTCGGTGGTGGGATAGCGGCCGGTGTTGGCCTCCGCGATTTTCGACCCGTCTTTCAGCTTGCCGACCGAGGGCTTGTCCTTCGGGCGCGCCAGGTCGATGTGCATCGACCCGAGCAGCGACGTCTGGGCGACGGTCGCGGTCGAGTTGGCGGGCAGCACGACGTTGCGGTCCAGGGCCAATTTCACTGCGGCATAGAACGATCCGTCTGCGCGCTGTTCTGCAGCAATGCCGGCGACACTGCCGACGGTGACGTCGTCCACCATGACCGGAGAGTTTTGCGGCAGGGTCGCGACGTCGGGCAGTTCGACGGTGATCGAGTAGGCGCCGCCTCCGTGACCGGCGGTGCCAGGCATCGCCAGCGAGTTCAGCCCGCTGAATTGGCAGCCGGCCAGCAGCATGCTGCCCGTCGCCAATCCGCCGGCGCGCAACCACATTCGGTTCATCCGCCACCGCCCAAGCCGGCCGAGGGCCCGTTGGGCGCCTGCCCCGGAGGCGGGCCCGGCAGCGGACCGAACGCGCTTCCGGGAGCGGGGCCTGAGGCGGGGGCGCCGGGCGGTGCCGGGCCCGGTGCGGGACCGGCCTGCGGGGCCGTCGGGACCAGCAGGGCCTGCAGATCCGCGGGGTTCTGAGCGGCGGGCGGCGTCTGGGCGCCCTTGGCCGGGACCCAGGTCAGCTGCGGCACCGGGGTCGCCGACTTGGCCTGCGTTTCCGGGGTGTCGTAGATGATCTGGCCCTTGTACGCCGTAATCGTGTTGAGCGGGTGGAACATCAGCGGCGGGTAGTTCGCGGTGAGTCGGCGCAGCACCGGCCCCAGCCGCTCACGGCAGAGTTCGGCGCGCTTGAAGTAGTCGGGCGCCCGGGGTCCGGCGGCGGTCTCAAAGGATCCACCGCAGATGAACTGCACGGGGTTGGCGAATTCCGGTATCGACAACAGACCGTTCAGTGTGCCCTGTGCCGGGTCATAGATGTTGTAGAAGTTGGCGATACCCGGACCCGCCACGTGCAGCACCTGCTCGATGTTGTCGCTCTGGTCGCTCAACGTCTTGGCGAAATCGTTGAGGTTGTTGACCGTGTCGACGATCGTCGAGTTGTTTTCGTGCAGGAAACCCCGGATGTCCGACAGCGCTACGTTGAGGGTGCCCAGCGTGGTGTCGAGGTGGCGCGAGCTGTCGGCGAGCACCTGTGACACCGAGGCGACGTTTCCGGCGAACTGGACGATCTGCTCGTTGCTGGACGAGAGCGCGTTGACCAGTACCTGCAGGTTTTTCACCGTGCCGAAGATGTCGCCGCGCGAATCCCCCAGCCGCCCAGCGGCTTGCGAAAGCTCACGCAACGCGTTGTGGAAAGACTCGCCCTTGCCGTCGAAGGTGTCCGCGGCCTGGTTGATCGCCGTGCCCAACGGTCCCTGCATCGATCCGGCCGTCGGGCCCAGTTGCACGGCCAGCTGGGTCAGCGACTCCTTGACCTCGTCCCATTCCACCGGGACCGCGGTGCGGTCCGGGCCGATGCTCGCGCCGTCGGCCATCGCCGGCCCGCCGGTGTACGCCGGTGTCAGCTGAATGAACCGGGCCGCCACCAGGTTTGGCGACATGATGATGGCCTTGGCGTCCTTCGGGATCTTGACGTCGTTGCTCACCGACATGGTGATCTTGACGTCGGACGGCCGCGGCTCGATCGTGTCGATGGTGCCGATGGGGACACCGAGGATGCGCACCTGGTCATCGGGATACAAGCCGACCGCAGAGGTGAAGTACCCGACGATCTTGCGGTTTTTCGCTTGCGACGTAAGCACATACACGCCCCCCACCAGCGCCGCGACGAGCGCGATGACGGTGGCGTAGCGCAGCCCCCTGCTGCCGATGATCCGCTGCGTCATGGTGACTTCGGCCTGATGACCCAGCGTTCCTGAATCAAGCCGCGCAGGTAGTCG
>NZ_DASUHS010000089.1:0-12888 GCF_036273375.1 Mycobacterium sp.
GTCACAGCGCTCTGCCAGCTGTGCGGTAAGTGTCCCAATCGAGCAGCCCGGCTCGAATCCGTGTCCGTAGCGGCGTTGCGGCAGTAGCCCAAGCGTGATCGCGTACTTGCGTTGTTCGTACCACCGCGTCGACAGCTGCCAAGGATCTTCGGTGCCGACATACATCTTGTCGAAGTAGGCGTCAGGCAGCCGTGCGGTCACCGGAATACGACCTCGCCCACCGCGAGCAGTCGCGGAAGCACATAGCCCGGCAAGATCGGCGCCGATTGGCTTCCATTGGGCTCGAACTGACTTCGATAGAAATGGGCGGCGCGGCGCTTGCGCTCCGTCGCCCAGCCGGGTGCGGGCAGGGAACACGCCTGGTCCCACGGCACAGCCTGGTCGGCCGGAAGCGCCCAGTGCCACATCCACACTGGGTATTCCAGCAGCGTGGCGCCGGTGCGCGCACATGCGGCCGAGGCCGCTCGTCCCACTGCCTCGTGGTCCGGATGGCCGTCGCCCCGCCACGTCGCCGCGCACCAGGTTGCACCGCTTGCAGCCTCGAGGATTTCTGTCAGCCTCTCGGTGATGCGGTCCTCGTAGTCGGTCAGCTCACCGTCCGGCAAACCCAGCGATATCTGAGGAGGGGCTCCTAAAAGTCCAGTAGCCCTTCGCAATTCGTACCTGCGAGTGGTTTCCATTCGCAGGCGGTCCGAAGCCGACGCGCCAGGGTGCGCGGCACCGCCATCGCTGACTGACACCACCTGTACTGGAACTCCCGTCGCGGTCAGTTGTGCGATCGTCGCGCCCAAGCCCAGAGTTTCGTCGTCGGGGTGCGGGGCCACCACGATCAACTGTGGGCACTCCCTTAGATCCAGGGTTGACAAGGGCCTATCCCCGAAAGCGGCCAGCCACAACGGGGCTGGAGTCCCGCCGTGCGTCAGCGGCTTGCCCGCAAACCGCGCACAGTTGCCTGCCGGAAGGGTTTTCATGGGGCCCTCATCGCCTGCCGACCCGCCAGCCGTCCGAGCTCGGCCAGATCCCGCTCGGCGTGGCTTTGCCGGATGTAGATGCTCAGGTCGGCGACCCGTTGCGCGTGCCGGCCATCCTGACACAGCGGGCCGGGGCCCAAAGCGCGTCCGGTGCGGGTGATGGCTTCGTCGACCGCGTGTTCCACTACCGTGCGGACGCGACGGGCCAGCAGTTGCGCCCTACCTGACTTGTCGAACGGGTCATCGTCGACCTGACTCGCCGCTGCGGCCAGGATCGCGTCGCCGGCCGCCAGTGCGGCATCCACGGCGCCCAAATGTGCCACCGAGTATGCATCGGCCGACTGGCTTGCCGCGCAGCGATATAGCGGATCGGCGACCCTGCGGGCACCGCCGAGCCAACAGGCGGCCACGCCGATGGCGCCGTGCCAGAACCCGGGCCTGGATAGATAGTCTCCGGGATCGCCCACGGCGACGGCCTGGGCGTTGGTGAACTGGACCGGCCGGGTGTCGCTGCCGGCCATCCCGGCGTTCCACCAGGTGCTGGGCAACGCCTTGACCGCCGGGTCGGTCGCGGTCACCGCGAACAGGCAGCGTGTTCCGTCGAGGAGCCGCGCGGTCACCAGCGCATGGGTGCAGAACCCCGCACCAGAGCACCACACCTTGGTGCCGTTCAGCGTGAACGCACCGTCAGTGTCGGTAGCGGTCAGTACCGCATCGGGGGCCTCGGCCGCCCACACACCCCACAGCTGTCCCGGTTCGGGCGGCTTACCGCCCAACTCGTGAAGTATCGCGACGGCATCGACGTGGGCCTCCGCGATTCTGGCCGCAACAATGTTGTCTTCGGCCAGCTGTGCCAGCCGGTGCCAGCGTTCGGCCGTCCGACCCGAGGCGGGCAGCGGTAACTCGAGTCGACCGGACTCCAGCCAGTGCTGAACCAACCCCGCCGTCACACGCAATCACCCGCCACCGTTCTCCCCATCTGCCTGAGGTGATGAGCGAATCCCAAAGGTGCCCGAGCCCGGGTTCGCGCCGATGTGATCACCGACAATTCGGTGTCTCGATGAATGCGGTAGCCGGCGGCTTCGAACCGCTCGACCAAGTCGACATCCTCGCCGGTTGGCAAGGTGTGGAAGCCGCCGACGCGCCAATATGCCCGGGCGCTGAAGCCCATGTTGGCGCCGTGAACGTGGTTGTGGTCGCCGTCATCTTCGCCCTCATAGCGCCGCATGTAGCGGTCGACGACATCGGCGTTGTGGTGACGCCAGTCGGTGACGCGCACCACGCCCAGGACCATGTCCGCACTAACGCCGAGTTGATGGACCAACCAGGCCGGGTCCACTCGACTGTCTGCATCGGTGGTGGCGAACCAGCTCCTGACGCAGTTACCCAAAAGTGAACCGGCATAGCCGAAGCCGACCGCCCGGGCCGTGCCGACGTTGTGCACGTCGACGCTGATGAAGTGCACATCGGGGCCGTACTGTCCGGCTAGCTCGTCGCTGCCGTCGTCGCTGCCGTCCAGGACCACCACGATCGTGACGGGAAGCGGCGCACACAAGGCGGCAGTCAGCACCGTGCGCAGACAGGCCGGCAGCTTTGCACGCTCGTTGTGGGCGGGGATCACTACGGCGGCAGTGTCATAGGCGCATGGCACGGCGGCGGTTGACATAACCGCAGATTTCCCAATTGGCCACAAGTTAAACGAGCATGGCCGCCGTGCCAGGTTGCTCCCACGACGGGCCGGGTATGACCTATGCACCATGGCAGGCACCGACCCCCACATCGAGGTATCCGGCTGCGCCACGCAATTGCGAGATGCGCTGCGCAGCGCGGCATCGGCGCTCAAGGAGAAGGGGCCACGCTTCGCCTTGGCAGGCAGTTATGCCCTATGGGCTTACGGCGCACCCGAACCGAGCCACGATGTGGACTTGGTGGTAGCGGAGACAGATGTGGAGGCCGCCGTCACAGCCCTAGCCGACGCGGGGTTCGTCATCGAACGCCCCCCGGAGGACTGGCTGTTCAAGGCCCGCGCAGGCAGCGTGCTCGTCGATGTTCTACACCGCATCAACGGCGTGCCCGTTGATGCGGACACCTTGGACCGAGCCGAGCAACAAGACGTGCTGGCAATCCGCATGCCGGTGTTGCCTCCCACCATGGTGCTGGTCCAGCAGCTACGTTCCCTGGGAGAGCACCATTGCGACTTCGCCAAATTACTGCCGGCCGTGCGTGCGGTACGCGAACGGCTGGATTGGAATGGAATCCGGACGCAGACCGCCGATAACGACTACGCGGTCGCTTTTCTGGTGCTGGTCGAGCGACTCGGCTTGACGAGTCAGTGATTACGCAGTTTGGCAACCAATTTGTCTTTGGTCAGGCTCGAATAGCCTGACATGCCAAGCTCTTTGGCGCGCTTCTTGAGTTCCGTCACGGTCCAGTCCTGGTAAGACCCGGATTTCCCGCCCTTGCGGGCGACCTTCGACTTACCCTGTCCGGCCGCCGCGTTCGAAATCCGCGCGGCCTTTTCCTTGGAGTCGCCCTTCTTGCGCAAATCCTGGTATAACTTCTCGTTCTTGATTGACGAACGCGGCATAGTTGATCCTCCTCCACGATGAGACGTCCTAATTCTCCGAGTGCCCGACTCGGGCGCAGAAAAAACCACGTCCTAGGCGGGAACCGGGCCTGTGCGCCGCTCCCAGCAACGGTGCCGGGCGAGAGCGGCAGCGAATTCCTCGACAAAGCGGTCCGGCAACTCATCGGCTGCGGCCGTGGTGGTGATGACGGATTGATCGTTGAGAACGTCGGTGTCATCGGCGAGGCGGTTCGTGATACCGGCGGTGCGCAGCAGGTCAACGCCCGCCCCATAGGCGCCGATCGGCTTCAGATGTTTGTAGGCCTCGGTCACGAAGTGCACGGCGTAGCCATCATCGGACAGGGTCGCTACGGACCGCGGCCCGCACGCCACCACGACGGCGTCGTAGAGCACCGACGCCATCGTCGTGAATGATCGGTCAACAGGGAGCTCGCCGCCGGATCCGCCCTCCAAAGTGCCGCCGGCGACCGGGGCCAACACCTCGACCATCGCACCGCGTTCACCCATCTGCTCGATGAAGCGTTGTGTCCCCACCACATCGACACCATCGGCGGCCAGGACCGCGATCTTGCGCGAAGCGATGGTGTCGCTGACACCGATTTGGGACAGCGCCGGTGACGCGGACACCGTGTCGTCTACCGGCTCCTCGGGCGGCTCGGGCAGACCAAGCTTGGCCGCCACCTGGGCGGCCAGCCCGCCGTCGACCCGCGCGAGTTGTTCCACGACGGCCGAACGGATCTCGGGCATCTCGACCTTGCCGAGCTCGAAGGCAAAGGCGGCGACGATGTGTTCGGCTTCGACCGGCGACATGCTCTGCCAGAACATGCGCGCTTGGCTGTAGTGATTCTCAAACGACTTGGCGCGCTTGCGCATTGCCTGCCCATCCAGCCGCTCGCTGTAGTGGCGGAAAACGTTCTCGTCGGCCAGGGCCGGGCAGCCGCCGCCGATGCTGTTCTTGAAGTAACTGGTGCGGCCTTGCGGGATCGTGTGCTGTCCGTAGCCGTCGTGCTGGTTGGTCCGGACCTCGGCCACCGGCCGATTGATCGGCAGCTGAGCAAAGTTGGGACCGCCCAAGCGGATCAGTTGCGTGTCCAGATAGGAGAAGTTGCGGAACTGCAGCAGCGGATCGTTGGTGAAATCGATGCCCGGCACGACGTTGGCCGTGTGGAATGCCACCTGCTCGGTCTCGGCGAAGAAGTTGTCCGGGTTGCGATTCAGCACCATCTTGCCCACCGGCCGAACCGGAACCTGTTCCTCGGGAATGATCTTCGTCGCGTCCAGAAGATCGAAGTCGAATTTGAACTCGTCCGACTCGGCGACAAGCTGCACGCCCAACTCCCACTCCGGGTACTGGCCCGACTCGATCGCCTCCCACAGATCGCGGCGATTGTAATCGGGGTCCTTGCCGGCGATTTTCTGGCATTCGTCCCAGATCAGTGAGTGCACACCGAGCCGCGGCTTCCAGTGGAACTTCACGAAAGTGCCTTCACCGCTGGTGTTTACCAGTCGGAAGGTGTGCACTCCGAAGCCCTGCATCATGCGGTAGCTGCGCGGCAACGCCCGGTCCGACATCAGCCACATGATGGTGTGCAGGGTCTCGGGCTGCAGCGACACGAAGTCCCACAGGGTGTCGTGCGCCGACTGCGCCTGCGGAATCTCGTTGTGCGGCTCGGGTTTCACCGCGTGCACAAAGTCGGGGAACTTGATGCCGTCCTGGATGAAGAACACCGGGAAGTTGTTGCCCACCAGGTCGTAATTGCCTTGTTCGGTATAGAACTTGGTGGCAAAGCCGCGCACGTCGCGGACCGTGTCGGCCGATCCGCGCGACCCGGCTACCGTGGAGAACCGGACGAACACCGGGGTCTGGACACCCGGGCTGGTCAGGAACTTCGCCGCGGTGTAATCGGCCAGCCAGTCGTCATACGGCTCGAAGTAGCCGTAGGCACCGGCTCCGCGCGCGTGCACTACGCGTTCCGGGATGCGCTCGTGGTCGAAGTGGGTGATTTTCTCGCGGGCGTGGAAGTCCTCCAGCAGTGTCGGTCCCCGTTCTCCAACGGTCAGCGAATCGTCGGTGTGATCGACGCGGACGCCCTGCTGAGTGGTCAGGTATCCGGTGTCGCGACGGAACCGGGCCGGCTCCAGATCGCGTTGCTTGGGATTCTGATCAGTGGCCATTCCGTTGGGGTTACCACCGGCCAACCCGCGCAAACGGCGCGAACGCGCCGGTATTCAACGGCCACCGGATTACCCCCCATCGATGGGGGTAGTCGAAAGCGGTGATTCAGACGGCTGACGTTGGCGCCCTGCAAGGTGTCGTAGCGATTGGCGCGTCAGCCGGCGGAGTCGAAGCGCTTGACAACGTTGCCGCCGGGTTATCTCCGGACGTGCCGTACGCCTACCTGATAGTGCTGCGCGTGCCCGCGGGCGCGCCCAGCATCCTGGCCCGCATCATCGATGTAGGCCATGCCTGGACGGCCGAGGCCCAACTCAGCGCGCGGGACACCGAGCCCGAGGGGGCGATGTGGATTGTGGTGCGAAGCCTGCAGGAAAAGGCACGGCTGGGCCGCGACATCGCCGGCAAAGCCGGAACCGGGTTGCTGTTCCGGCGCTACGCGGCGATCGCGGAGGAAACCGAACGCGTGCTGACCCTGCTCAGAGACCGGCTTGTCGAGCACTGCGCAGCAACGAAGTGATCCCGATGGATGACGTCAATCCCGCTGTCCAGATCCACCAGGAGTCGCACCAGGCCCTTCCGATCCTGGCGGTCGCGGGCGTGCTGGACAGCTCCACCTATCGAACCGTCCGCGACGCCGTCATCAAGGCCGCGATCGACGAGCCGCCCGCGGTGATCGTCGAAATCAAGGGCTTGCATGCGCTGTCCTCGTCGGCCTGGACGGTGTTCACCAGCGCTCGCTGGCATGTCAGCGTTTGGCCCGACGTGCCGATCCTGCTGGTATGCGCCGAGCCGCAGGTGCGCCGCGAGATCAGCGATGTCGGCGTCACAAGATACGTGCCAATACTTTCCACCCGGGAGCTTGCCCTGGACGCCGTGGCGAGCCAGTCCATGCGGATTCGGCGCCGGGCCCGCACCAGCCTGGCACGAAACATCAGCAGCCTCCAGATTGCGCGCAGTGTGATCGCCGAACGGCTCACTCAATGGGACATCCGTGAGGTGATTCCGCTCGCGGCCACCTTGGCCACCGTGTTCGTGGAGAACGTTCTCGACCACACGGAGAGCGCCCCGGTGTTGATCGTCGAGACCTACGAAGACACTGTCACCGTCGCGGTCGAGGACAACAGTTCTCACCTGCCCGGGCGGCACGAAGATAGCGAATTCGGGGCCGACATCGTCTCCGGGTTGGCCATTGCCGCCGCCCTGTGCCGGACGTGGGGTGCCCTTCCGACATCGTCGGGTAAAACGGTGTGGGCACTGATCGGCCGAGAAAACCAGTTCTGACCCCGCGGGTAGTGTTCGAGTCCTTCGGTAAACCCTTATCGACGGACCTGTATGGAACCCACGTGCTGTTGACCAGGACGGCAGCCCGGAACGAAGTTAATGGGCAAATCCCGCAATACCGTCGACAGCGCTTCCAGCCCGCCCGCCGACGCCGGCAGGGCCACCAGCGCAACGCCAGGGCCTCGCCCCGTTGCCCCCGCCACCTACGCAAGTCTTCACCGCGCAGGCCGCTGGCCATAACCCTGACCGCGAGCAACGCCGGACGATCGCCGTTCACCACTTAACTGAGGACCAGCCGACGAAGCCCGGACCAGGCTGCGAGTGGCCGTCCAAACCGTTTCGCGATTACCGGGCAGGGTATGCCACCTGATGTTGGCAGACGGGCGATGCGCGGAGGGTATTGCGGTTGAGGGTTGCAGTTGTCAGCGGCGACGACGTCGTCGGGGGGGACCCAGAGCAGCTGGGCGCAGCGTTAGCGGCGCACGGACACGATGTCACGGTGTGCCTACGACGAGCTAGCCGACGTTCTGCACAGGCGGCCGCGGCGGGCAACTACCGCCGGGTCTCGGTTCCGGTCGGCCCGCACAAAGCGGCATCGCCCGCCGACGTGCTGCCCTATGTGGGGGACTGGGCGGCGGCACTGGAGCGGATCTGGTCAACGGAGCCACCCGATGTCGTGCACGCATACGGCTTGATGGGCGGGTTGGCCGCTCAATTGGCCGCTCGCCGCCGACGTATCCCGACCGTGCAGACCTTCATGGGACTGGCCGCGACATCACGAGGCCATGCCGGGGCCGAACGCCTCGAACGCGAGCGCTTCGAGCACCTGTTAGCGCGCAGCGCGAGCTGGGTGACGGGCGAGAGCAGCGACGATGTCGATGCGCTGGCCCGACTGCGGCACCGTCGGTCCAGTGTGTCCGCCTTGACGTGCGGCGTGGACGCCGAGCGCTACACCCCCACCGGCCCGACAGCGTCGCGCAGCGGGCTTCATCGAATTCTGTGCGTAACGCCAAATCCGTTGTGGTACAACGGAATCGACATCGCGATCCGCGCTTTGCCCAAGGTGCGTGGTGCAGAGCTGGTGGTCGCGGAGAGTGACGGCACGAACGGCGACCACAATGCGGCGCGGACTCGGCTGCAGCATCTCGCTGTGCAACTGGGTATGGCCGACCGCGTCCGCTTTGCCGGCACGGTCGCCGATGACGAACTGCCGAAGTTGATCCGGTCCGCCGACGTCGTGATATGCACTCCTCGGCGGCCACCACGCGCCACCACCGTGTTACAGGCCATGGCGAGTGGGGTGGCGGTGGTCGCGGCCAGCGTGGGCGTCTTGGCCGACATCGTCCTCGATGACATCACCGGTCTCGTGGTGCCGCCTGAGAACCCCGTCGGCTTGGCCGCGGCGACGAGAAGGCTTCTCTGCCAGCGCTTTCAGTCCGACAGCATGGGCTCGTCGGGTCGCAGCCACGCCATCTCGCGCTTCGCGTGGCAACGGATTGCGCTCGACGCATCGAATATATACCGGACCGTCGGGCCGCACGATCAGACATCGACGAGTTCAGCATCGACGGCGGTGCGGTGACGCGATGCGTGCGTCCGCGGTCTTTCTTCCAGGTCGGCCATGACCGCCATGACGAGCGGGGTCGGCAGCAAGCCTCCCGGGCCGGCCGTGGGGTTCGCCGGCGAGCCGACTGACGGGACTGGGTCCCACTACTGCCCCGCCCGGCCGGTACTCGGACGTGAGTCAGAACAGGGTTGCCATCCGGTCACGGTGCAGTACAAGCAATTTCGTACTACCGATGCACAGGCGGCACGCCGATTCTTCGCCGGCGCCTACCAGCCGGCCTGGCGAGTCTCCGGGCTTACGAACCACGCCGCGGTGTCACACCGGCGCAGTGATGCCGGCTCGATGACGGTCGACGAGGTGATGATCCAGGGGCGCCTAACCCTCGAGATCCCGGCGACCGACACCATCGTGGTGATCCAGCCGCGCGCGGGATCGTTGAGCATCGCGGGCGGGCCCGTGGCGACGGCCGACTTCCCGATTCTCGTTGCCCACGGCATGCCGGGCGTATTGCACTGCAATGGCGCACGTTTCGATGTGGTGACCGTCGAGGCTGACGTGCTGAACAAAGTTGCTACGGATTGGCATACGTCGTTAGGGCAGCAGACTCAGTTCGTGAATTGGCGGCCGCGTTCCCGCGCGGCCGTGCGAGCTTGGCACCGAGCGCTGGATTATGCGGTCCTGACGTTGGCCTCCGCCGACACCGCCCAGCAGCCGCTGATCGCCGCGGGGATGGCCAGCCTGCTGGCCGGTGCCCTGCTCGAATGCTACCCGTCCAACCTCGCCGAGCAAGACCCGGCCAGTGATCTCGCGCTGCCCGAAACCCTCAAGGAGGCGGTGTCTTTCATCCACCGCCACAACGCCGAGGACATCGGCATCAACGATGTCGCCGACGCGGTGCATCTGACGCCCCGGGCGGTCCAGTACCTATTCCGCCGGCAGCTCGACACGACGCCGACGGAGTACATGCGTCGTGTCCGGCTCAGCCACGCCCATCAAGAACTGCTGACCGCGACAACCCCCGCCTCGACAGTGACCGAAATCGCTCTGCGGTGGGGGTTCGCGCATACCGGCCGATTCGCGGTGTTGTACCGGCAGACCTACGGCCAGAGCCCGCACACCACGCTGAGGCAGCAAGCCTCATAGTCCTGATCGTCGAGAAGGACGGGTCAGGTCTAAGCATTTCATAAGAATCGTTTGCCGGATTTGCCAAAAACGGACCGAACTTAGGCATAAAATCGTCTCATCCTTAGCTGCGGCAATGGGGCCGCGTTCGAGGGGGGAGCGGTAATGAGTGCTCGACGATCGGCTCGTCTGGTTGACCCGTTCCCCGACCAGCTGCCGCCGAGTAAATCCGTGACGGTCCGGGCGGCCGACGGCACCCGGCTGCACGCGGAGGTGTTCGGGCCGTCCGACGGTTATCCGATTGTGTTGACGCACGGCATCACCTGCGCGATCCGGGCGTGGGCATATCAGATCGCCGACCTGTCCAACGACTACCGGGTGATCGCCTTCGATCACCGCGGCCACGGACGAAGTGGCGTGCCACGGCGCACGGATTACAGCCTCAAACACCTTGCCTCCGACTTGGATTCGGTGCTGGATGCGACCCTGGCACCGCACGAACGGGCCGTGGTGGCGGGTCACTCGATGGGTGGCATCACCATCGCCGCGTGGTCTGAGCGCTACCGCCACAAGGTTCCCCGGCGCGCCGACGCCGTCGCGCTGATCAACACCACCACCGGTGATCTGATCCGGAAGGTGCAACTGCTGCCGGCGCCCTACGGCTTGTCGCCGGCCCGAGTTCTCGCCGGGCGCGCCCTGATCAACGCGTTCGGTGGGTTCCCGGTTCCGGGTGCCGCCCGTATGCCGAGCCGGTATGTGGTGGCGATGCTGGCTACTGGACGAGACGCCGACCCGAGTATCGCCAGGCTCGTCTGCGAGCTCTTCGAGAAGACGTCACCGGCGGGACGGGCCGGCTGTGCGAGGGCGCTGGTCACGTCATTGGGGTCTCGGTATCTCGATCTGGACGGGCTGACCGTGCCGACGTTGGTCATCGGCGGCCAGCGCGACCGGTTGACCCCGATCAGCCAGTCCCGCAGGATCGCACGCACCGCACCCAACCTGATCGAGCTGGTTGAACTGCCCGGCGGTCACTGCTCGATGCTGGAACACCCGCGCGAGGTGAATCGCCAGTTGCGCGGACTCGCTGAAATGGCGGTCCACAACGCGGCCACCCGCCGAATCAGCTCATAGCAGGGCGGTGATCTCGGCGGCGGCGCGCTGCCCGGAGCGGATCGCCCCGTCGAGGAACCCGGTCCACTCGTCGGCCGTTTCGGTGCCGGCCCAATGAATCGGCCCGACCGGTTCGCGCAACCACGGCCCGAACCGCGTCCACGAACCCGGCGGCACCGCGGCGGTGGGGCCGCCGGGCGCGAATTCCTCCACCCCCCAACGATGATCGACATAGTCTAGGGGTTTGAGCGCGTCATCGCCGAAAAGCGTTGCGAAGCAGCGCAATGCGTCGCGGCGGCGCTGATCGCTCGGGAGCGAGTCGAACGCGCGGGCGTCGACAAAACCCATCAGGATGCCGGGGCCGTCGGGGTGCGGACTGACGTCGAAAGTGATGAAGACGGGACCATCGTCGGATAGCGCCTGCCCGGAAAATCCGTTGGTCCGCCAGAACGGCGTGGAATAGGCCGCGTACGCCTTGCTGAGCCGGCCCTGCGGCCAATGCCTGGTGAGTTGCTCGTACTCGGCGGGCAGCGGGGGAGTGAACTCGATCGAGGCGCGATGGGCAGGCGGGATCGCGACGATGACAAATCCGGCCTCGGTCTCGCCGAGATCGGTCGTAATGGTGACGCCCGCGCCGTGGCGCTCTATTCGGCGGACCGGGGCGTTGAGCAGCACCCGGGTACCCAGTTCGGCGGCCGCGGCTTCCGCAATCTGTTGCGTGCCACCGGGGAAGCGGTCCTGTTGGGCACCGTCCTCGACGTCGAGCAGCCGGTCCAGGCCGCCGGCCGCATGCGCGTAGCGGGCGGCGTGCAGCATCGACACATCGTCGGGTTCACAACCCCACGTCACCCGCGCCACGATCGCCAGCAGGTCATGCGACGAAGCGGTCGCGCGCACCGAGCGCAACCAGCCGCCGAGCGATAGGCCGTCGAGTTCGTGGGCGCGGCGGGCATCCCACGGCGCCGCCAGCGGGATACTGCGAGCGATCCTGTCGAACTGCCACCGCAACCGACCGATGTCAAGCAGCCCGGTCAGCGAAAGCTTGGGAATGGTGCCGTGATACGCGTGCGTCCAGCCGCGCCAACGGATGAGGTTTTTACCGTCGTGGTGCGTCGGGGTGGTCGGGACGTCGAGTTCGGCCGCCATCGCCAAAACGGCGTCCTGGGTCGGCCCGACGAAAGTGCCGCCCAGATCGGCCGGCAATCCGGCGACGCTGCCGGTCAGCGACCGTCCACCGACTCGGTCACGGCCCTCGAAAACCACCACGTCGTGGCCTTGTTGAGACAGCTCGCGCGCCGCGGCGAGTCCGGCAAAGCCCGCACCGACCACGACGACGTCGACAATCCGCGGGGGTTTTGGCACGCGGTCTAGTGAACCGCATTTCTACGGTTTTCACGGCAAATTGTGCAAGCTAAGGGAGTGTCGCCGGGGCCGCGTGCCCGGGCAGCCGCCGCAATCCACCCAGGCCAACGGCTGGGGGCGGTCGGGCAGCTACCGCTTGACGATCACCCCGGCGCGCGGGGTACCGGCCGCGGCGTTGATTTGGCTACGGCGCGATCGTTGACCTGGCTACGGCGCGACCGTCAGCCAGTCTTTGAATCCGGACGGGTCGTGCCGCCCCAACGCGCCGTGCTCGTAGAGGCCCCAGCCCTCGACCGGCTCGCCGTCGCCGTCACGGCAGACGGCGCGGCCGACATGGTCGATCACGCCGAAGCCCGCTCGGCCGATGATCGCCGGATCGGTCATGTCGTAGGTCAGGCGCTCGGCGAACTTCTCGCCCTTCCAGGTGCCGTGTATCCAGTCGGAGTCGCCGCCGTAGCCGCCGCCGACGTGAATGGGCACCGGCAGCTTGGACTCCACATCGAAGTGCACCGGGGTGGCGTCGGGGGCGGTGGCGTCGATGGTCGCGCCGGTCGGGATGCGGGTGCCGGAGCGGTAATGGATCTTGACCCGCGGCCAGCCCAACTGCTCGACGCGGCCGTCGCGCCAGATCCGGGTGCAGTCGTTGAGGCTGCGGAACCCGTTGGGCTCCTCCTGGATGATCAGGCAGATCGCGAAGTCGTCGAACGCCATC
>NZ_DASUHS010000090.1:0-2523 GCF_036273375.1 Mycobacterium sp.
GGCCTTCGCGGCGGTGTACGCCGGCAGAATGACGGTCTGACGTTGCGTCGAATGGGCGGAGAAGTTGACGATCCGCGCCCATCCAGCCTTCCGAAGCATCGGAAGAGCCGATCGCACGCAATGCACCATGCCCATCACGCCATCGTCGAAGGCCTCCCGCCACCGCGCGTCGGTGAGATCTTCGAATGTGCCCCGAGTGCTCGGACCGACGGCGTTGATGAGCGCATTTAGCCTGGATTTCTCGCGCATATGTCGTTGGTGGTGTGTGTTAATGCGCGAAAGTGCCTGTCCTGCAAGGCATAGTGGGATTTGTTGAGGATTCCACAGCGCCTATCGGAAAGGCACTTCGCAGGTGAACAATAGCGCAGCGGTTGCCCGGGTGAAAGTGTCCGCGGACGGCCATGGTGTCGTGTCGCACGCCGGGGTGGGGATCCTGCAGGAGGTGGCGGGGCTGACCGGGCTCTCAGCGCAGGTCACGGCCGCATTGGCGGACACGTATCGGGGCCCGTGGACCTATGCGCCGGGTGCGGTGTTCGCCGATCTGGCCGCCGCGGTCGCCGGCGGGGCGGACTGCATCGACGGGGTCGGGCAGCGCTGCGGTGACCGTGAACATGTCTTCGGTGCTGCGGCGTCGACGACCACGATGTGGCGCCTCGTCGATGCGCGGATTGACGCCAAGCATCTGCCCGGTATCCGGGCTGCCCGCGCTCATGCCCGGGAAAAGGCCTGGGCGGCCGGGGCGGCGAGGTTGTCCCGGGTCTCGTAGAACTTGAGGTGGCGGTCCCCCGCTTGAGACCTGCCGTGTGGTAGGTGTCGGGCGTTCCGCCAAGAACACCATCAGAAGGGGACCACCACTGTGAAGAAGAGTAGCCAGAATCAGCCCGTGGATGCGACGACGCTCGCTTTTCCCGAGCATGTCAGTGTGGCGATGGCCGAGATCGCCGAGCACGTGGGCGAGGGCCTGCTAGCCCTGGCCGTGGGTGCCGGTCTGCAGGTCATGCAGACACTGATGGACGCCGACGTCACCGCGCTGGCCGGACCCAAGGGCAAGCACGACCAGGGCCGGATCGCGGTGCGCCACGGCCGCGAACACGGCTCGGTGAGCTTGGGTGGGCGCCGGGTGCCGGTGACCCGCCCGCGGGTGCGCGCCGCTGACGGCACGGGTGAACTGCCGATCCCGTCCTATGAACTGTTCACCTCGACGGAGATCCTGGGCAAGATGGCGATGGAGAAGATGCTCGCTGGGCTGTCCACCCGTCGCTATCCGGTGGGCCTGGAACCAGTCGGGGCGCAGATCACCGGAAAGTCCTCGGCGACAAGCAAGTCGGCGGTCTCACGCAGGTTCGTGGCGATGACCGAGACGGCGCTGGCCGAGCTGCTCGCCGCAGATCTGTCCGGGCTGGATCTGGTCGCGTTGATGATCGACGGGGTGCACTTCGCCGAGTCGTGCTGCATCGTGGCCCTCGGGATCGGCATCGACGGTGTCAAGCACCCGTTGGCGTTGGTGGAGGGATCCACGGAGAACGCCACCCTGGTCACCGAGCTGCTGGTGGACTTGCGCGAGCGCAGCCTGGATGTCACCCGCCCGATGCTGGTCGGCATCGACGGGTCCAAGGCTCTTCGCAAGGCGGTCATCGACGTGCTCGATCATCCGGTGATTCAACGTTGTCAGCTCCACAAGGTTCGGAACGTGAAAGATCATCTGCCGCAACGTCTTCGCAGCAGTGTGGGTCGCAGGATGACGGACGCCTTCCACGCCGACTCGGCTGTTGAGGCCGAAGCGGCGCTGCTGGCGTTGGCGAAGGAACTCGACCGCACTCACCCCGGGGCGGCGGCCAGCCTGCGCGAAGGCCTCGACCAGACGCTCACCGTGCTGCGCCTGGGCGTGCCACCCACGCTGGCGCGCACGTTGAGATCGACGAACTGCATCGAGTCGATGATCTCGGTGTGCCGCGAACACGCGGGCAACGTCAAACGCTGGCGCGACGGGCAGATGGCGCTGCGTTGGTGCGCGGCCGGGATGGTCGAGGCCGGCAAGCAATTCCGCCGCGTCAACGGCCACCTGCACCTACCGGCGCTGCGGACCGCACTCGAACGCCACATCACCGAAAACGTCGTACCCGTCATGCATGATGAGCAGGTGAGCGCAGCCTGATGCTCACCGGGCCGCCGCCGAAGTTCCACGGAACTCGGGACATCCTCACTGCTCACTGCTCGGCAAGGGTGCTCGACCGACGAGGAGTGGGATAACCCGCACATCGCGGCGCAGCGCGGCCTCGATCTCAAGGCGCACGAAGTCGTTGGGGTCGTCGAGCCGCCGATGGCCGGTCGGGTCGGTGATGTCAAGCCAGTGGTCACCGATGAGGGCGAGCAACACCTGGCAGGAGCCAACTGCGTCCTCGATGACCCGGAGAAAGTCGTCGCCAGGGTCGATGGAGTCGACGTCCTTGAAAACGCATTCGCTGCCGAAACGGGCGCGCAGACGGTCATACAGCCAGCCCGCCGGGAACGCCGAGTCCTCCC
>NZ_DASUHS010000091.1:0-27463 GCF_036273375.1 Mycobacterium sp.
CCGGCGATCACCAGCGCTCCGGCGTCGTCCGCCTCGGCCCGGTCGATCGCGTCGTTCAGGGCCTGCTGCATGGTCGGGCCCAGCGCGTTGACCTTGCCGTCGTCCATTTTGATGACGGCAATGGAGTCCTTGGTGCTGTAGTGGACCGGGGCGCTCATCGGTTACTCCTTGCGTCAGGCCGGCTGGCTGTGGTGTTTGCCCAGGTCGTCTTCGGCGTTACTCCAGCGCAGGCTGACATCGGTGGGTTCGTCGAGTTGGCGTGTGCGCCATCTGTCTTGGGTTTCGCGGACCGCGGTGTTGATCCGTTCGATCTCGCTGCGGAATACTTCGGGACGAGTTTCCTTACTGGCGTAGTGGAAATAGGTCAGCAGGCCGCGCAGCAGCTCCAGCTTCTCCTTCTCCCGCTTCGCCAAGTCATGGGTGGTCATCAATTCGATGCGCTGGACGGGCGGCAGGGCATCCCAGTCCAGCACGACCTCGGTGTGCAGCGGGGAACGCGCGCGCTCCCAGAACCGCCGGCCGTGTGCCTGATGGGGCCGGTCGTAGTAGGTCAGGGTGCCGGTGAAGCGCGATTCGATGCCGCTACCGATCTCGGCGCGGTCGAGCGCGGAATCCCACACCATGCGCCACTCCTGGCCGGGCGCCAGCACAGGCAGTTCGCGCGGGAGCCGCAGTTCGATGACATCGGCGTAGCCGTCGGTGGCGTTCTCGTATTCGGCCACGGTGGGGGGATTCACGAAGGAGAACCCGATGTCGTAGGCCGCGGTCCGCCCGAAGTTCCGGACCACGAGTTCGATCACGTGCCAGTCGGCGGAATGCGGCTCCATGAACATCGCGACCTGCGGACGCGTCTGCTCGGACGCCGCGCGGCGATTCCGGTTGATCTGCCTGTTGGTGAATACCAGCGTGACGATTGCCAGGACGATTGCCGCCCACGCCGCCCACGCTATCCAGGTGTCGGACCCGACGTGCGTGACATCATGCCAGCTGTCCTGGATCCAACCCATGGAATCCACCCTCCGCTTATATCACAGGGGCGGTCGCCTCGCCGCATGGTGAAGACCCAGCGATCCTTGCCGGCTCAGCCGCCCATCAGCATCCGCCACTGATCAAGGTCCGCTGCCCGATACACGTAGTTGGAACGCTTGACCTCCGCGAGCGACGCGCTGGGCTCCGCCGAATACCAGTGGCCCGGAAACACGGTCGGGTCACCGGGCAAGGTCGCGAGCCGCTGCAGGCTGCGGTACATCTCGTCGGAGTCCCCGCCGGGGAAGTCGGTACGCCCGCAGCCCTCCAAGAACAACGTGTCACCGGCAACGAGGCGGCCGTCGAGCAGAAAGCACTGGCTGCCCGGCGTGTGGCCGGGGGTGTGCAGCAACTCGATCTCGATGTCGCCGACGCTGATCTTGTCATGATTCTCGTGGGCGGTCAGGTCACTGAGACTTATTCCGGTGACTCGCGAAACCCATTGTGCCTCATGGGTGTTGACGTGCACCGGCACCGGTGCCCGGTCCAGCAGTTCGGCCAGGCCCGGCAGCGCGAACCCCATCATGGAGCCGCCCACGTGGTCGGGGTGATGGTGAGTCACCAGCACGCCGGACAGGTGCATGCCGTCGGCCTCCAGCGCGTCGAGCAGATCGCCGGCGGCGTAGGCCGGGTCGACGACCACGCAGTCACCGGTTTGCCGGTCGCCCATCAGGTAGGCGAAGTTGCGCATTTGCGTCGCGAACATGTCGCCGGCGGCGAAGTCGCGACCGGAGAGCAGTTGTCGAAAGTACAGCCGGTCCTCTGGCACGTGACCAGACTAGGACCCCGACCGCCGCGGGCCACGGGTAGTCCGCCACCGCTTCGGGTGCGTGGTGGCAGACGCTGCCCGACGCCGACTCTTCGGGGCCTGAGTACGACGAGTTCAGCGACCTCAGTGCGTAACAACCTCAGCGCAACGGCGGAGCGGCTGATGTTTGCCCCGACTTCGTCGATCGCCGGGTAAACCTCACGATTGCAAACGTCCCCGTGGGACGGCACTTTCGCTACCCGTGGTTTGGTTCCGCTGCAAGCCAGGCTGTACCCTCTTTTAGGCCCGCGCGGACTGAATCGCTTCGGGTGAACGGCCCCCTTAGCTCAGTCGGTAGAGCGTTTCCATGGTAAGGAAAAGGTCAACGGTTCGATTCCGTTAGGGGGCTCGGCGGACGCCGAGCAGGCGTGGCGGCCCCGACCCCGGAAGGGGTGGCCAGAGGCGATGTAGCTCAGTCGGTTAGAGCGAACGACTCATAATCGTTAGGTCGCCGGTTCGAGTCCGGCCATCGCTACAACACAACAGCACAGTCCAGGAATTGAGAGAGAACCGTCATGGCTTCCAGTACCGACGTACGGCCGAAGATCACCTTGGCATGCGAGGTGTGCAAGCACCGCAACTACATCACCAAGAAAAACCGCCGGAACGACCCGGACCGGCTGGAGCTGAAGAAGTTCTGCCCCAACTGCGGTAAGCACCAGGCGCATCGGGAGACGCGCTAGCGGTCACCCGCGGGCGTTACTCTGATTGACTAGGTAGTTTAAGAACCGTGCCGTTAGCTTCAAGGATCGTCGGGATGCACTACCGCTATCCCGATCATTACGAGGTGGAGCGGGAGAAGATCCGCGAATACGCGGTGGCCGTGCAGAACGACGACCCCTCGTTTTTCGAGGAGAAGGCGGCGGCCGAACTCGGCCATGAGAGGCTGCTCGCCCCGCTGACGTTTGTCTGTGTCTTCGGCTACCAGGCGCAGACGGCGTTTTTCAAGTACGCCAACGTCGCCGTCCAGGACGCACAGATCGTTCAGGTCGACCAGGTGCTGAAGTACTTCGCGCCGCTCATGGCCGGGGACAAGCTGTACTGCGACGTCTATGTGGACTCGGTCCGGGTGTCGCACGGTACTCAGATCATTGTCACCAAGAATGTCATCACCAACGAAGCCGGTGACGTCATGCAAGAGACCTACACGACCCTGGCTGGCCGTGCCGGTGAGGATGGAGAAGAGGGATTTTCTGATGCCACTGCGTGAGTTCAGCTCGGTGAAGGTGGGTGACCAGCTTCCGGAGAAGACCTACCCGCTGACCCGACAGGATCTGGTGAATTACGCGGGCGTTTCTGGCGACTTGAACCCGATCCACTGGGACGACGAGATCGCCAAGGCCCTCGGCCTGGAGACCGCGATCGCGCATGGCATGCTGACCATGGGCATTGGCGGCGGCTTCGTCACCGCGTGGATCGGTGACCCCGGCGCGGTCACCGAGTACAACGTGCGGTTCACCGCGGTGGTGCCGGTGCCCAACGACGGCAAGGGCGCCGAGCTTGTCTTCAGCGGCCGGGTGAAGTCCGTCGATCCCGACACCAAGTCCGTGACCATCGCACTCACGGCCACCACCGGCGGCAAGAAGATCTTCGGCAGGGCCATCGCGTCCGCGACACTCGCATAGCCCATGGCGCTCAAAACAGACATCAGGGGAATGATCTGGCGCTACCCGGATTGCTTCGTTGTGGGGCGCGAACAACTCCGTCAGTTCGCGCAATCCACCAAGAACGACCACCCGGCATATTTCGAGGAAGACGTGGCCGCCGAACTCGGCCACAACGCCATCCTCGCACCGCTGACCTTCGGGTCGATCTTGGCCAAGTTGGTACAACTGGATTTCTTCCGGCATGTCGACATCGGCATGGAGAACATGGTGATCGTCCAGGTCGACCAGAGGTTCGTGTACTCCAAGCCGATCAAGGCCGGCGACAAATTGTGGGCCCGGATGGAGGTCCGATCGGTGGTCGAGCGGTTCGGCGCCGACATCGTCGTCACCAAGAACACCTGTACGAACGACGATGGCGACGTCGTCATGGAGGCCTACACCACGTTGATGACCCAGTACAGCGATGGGTCGGCGAACCTGCGCTGGGACCCGGAATCCGGCCAGGTCGTCAGAAGGGCTTAATTAGTATCTGACTCCCGCGCCGATGTACACTCGATCCTCGGGGTTTTCCCAGCATTAGCGCGCTTTCCGTGAGTCGAGCAATCGGAAGGCGCGCGTGTCATGTGAGCCCCGGTAGGTAAGCGCAGGTTGGCCTGCCAACCGCGAAGGGGCGTAGCTCAACTGGCAGAGCAGCGGTCTCCAAAACCGCAGGTTGCAGGTTCAAGTCCTGTCGCCCCTGCTGAAGACGAACGTCTGGCATGGTGGACACTGGAAGAAAGTTCCCACCATAGGCGGGATGGTTCGCGAAGTACCGGCAAACAAAGGAGCATGCGGTGAGCGACGAAGGCGACGTTGCCGACGACGCCGCAAGCGACGGCACTGACAAAGAGGACGGCCGAGCGAGCGCCGGTCGGACAGCGGTGGTGACGCGGCCACAGCGCCCCACGGGCAAGCGGTCCCGGCAGCGAGTGGCCGAGGGCGGCGACGACGCCGAGTCGTCGGATGAGGTCGAGGTCTCGACGCCGGATAAGGCCAAAAAGGGCGCCAAAGCCAAGAAGGCCGCAAAGCCCAAAAAGGCCGGGGACCATCGGGTCAACCCGTTCGTGTTCGTCTACAACTACCTCAAGCAGGTCGTTGCAGAGATGCGGAAGGTCATCTGGCCCAACCGTAAGCAGATGCTCACTTACACCTCCGTGGTGCTGGCTTTCCTGGCCTTCATGGTGGCGCTGGTCGGCCTGGCGGATTTCGGCCTGACCAAGCTGGTGCTGTTGGTGTTCGGCTGAGCGAGTGACAGAGAGGACTCAAACCGTGACTACCTTCGACGGTGACCCGTCCGCGGGTGAAGCGGTCGACGTGGACGAAGCCGCGCAGGCGCAGGCGACGGACACCCCCGCGGCCGCTGAGGTCACCGAGGCGACCGCGGACGACTCCGCCGACGAGACGGCCGAGGCCGCCGCGGCGACTGACGAGTCGGCCGAAGAGGCCGACCCGGCCACCACTCTCAAGGCGGAACTGCGCAGCAAGCCCGGCGACTGGTATGTCATTCACTCCTACGCGGGATACGAGAACAAGGTCAAAGCCAACCTCGAAACCCGTGTGCAGAACCTCGACGTCGGTGACTACATCTTCCAGGTGGAGGTGCCCACCGAAGAGGTCACCGAGATCAAGAACGGCCAGCGCAAGCAGGTAAACCGCAAGGTGCTGCCCGGCTACATCCTGGTGCGCATGGACCTGACCGACGACTCGTGGGCCGCGGTCCGCAATACCCCCGGCGTCACCGGGTTCGTCGGGGCGACTTCGCGTCCGTCGGCGCTGACGCTCGACGACGTGGTCAAGTTCCTGCTGCCGCGCGGCGCGACGAAGAAGGCCGCCAAGGGTGCGGCCAGCACGGCCGCCGCCGCCGAGGTGGGCGGGCTGGAACGTCCGGCCATCGAGGTCGACTACGAGGTCGGCGAATCGGTGACGGTCATGGACGGGCCGTTTGCGACGCTGCCGGCCACGATCAACGAGGTCAACGGCGAACAGCAAAAGCTCAAGGTGCTGGTATCGATCTTCGGTCGCGAGACGCCGGTGGAATTGACCTTCAGCCAAGTCTCCAAGCTCTGAACCGGCGCATACGCCGGGCGTAAACCAGGAAGGAACTGCACAATCTCATGGCCCCGAAGAAGAAAGTCGTCGGGCTGATCAAGCTTCAGATCCAGGCGGGGCAGGCCAACCCGGCGCCGCCGGTCGGGCCCGCGCTCGGTCAGCACGGCGTCAACATCATGGAGTTCTGTAAGGCATACAACGCTGCCACAGAGAACCAGCGCGGCCAGGTCATCCCGGTAGAGATCACGGTCTACGAGGACCGCAGCTTCACCTTCGCCCTCAAGACCCCGCCCGCCGCCAAGCTGCTGCTCAAGGCCGCCGGCGTGGGCAAGGGATCGGCCGAGCCGCACAAGACCAAGGTCGCCAAGGTCAGCTGGGATCAGGTCAAGGAGATCGCCGAGACCAAGAAGGCCGACCTGAACGCCAACGACATCGACGCAGCCGCCAAGATCATCGCCGGCACCGCCCGGTCGATGGGTATCACCGTCGAGTAATACCCGCACCACCCCGTGGGAGGGCCAGCTTCGGCCCGCTTTCCAACCACGACCCAACACCGGAATTGGACTGAATCAATGAGCAAGAACAGCAAGGCATACCGCGCCGCCGCCGAGAAGGTGGACCGTGACAACCTCTACTCCCCGCTGGAAGCGGCCAAGCTCGCCAAGGAAACGTCGTCGAGCAAGCAGGACTCGACCGTCGAGGTGGCGATCCGGCTCGGCGTCGACCCGCGCAAGGCCGACCAGATGGTCCGCGGCACGGTCAACCTTCCGCACGGCACCGGCAAGACCGCCCGCGTCGCGGTGTTCGCGGTGGGCGACAAGGCCGAGCAGGCCCAGGCCGCCGGCGCCGACATCGTGGGCAGCGATGACCTGATCGAGAAGATCCAGGGCGGTTGGCTGGATTTCGACGCCGCGATCGCGACCCCGGACCAGATGGCCAAGGTGGGTCGCGTCGCTCGCGTGCTCGGTCCCCGCGGCCTGATGCCGAACCCCAAGACCGGCACCGTGACGCCCGATGTCGCCAAGGCCGTCGCCGACATCAAGGGCGGCAAGATCAACTTCCGCATCGACAAGCAGGCCAACCTGCACTTCGTGATCGGCAAGGCCTCGTTCGACGAGAAGGCCCTGGTCGAGAACTACGGCGCGGCGCTGGACGAGGTGCTGCGGCTCAAGCCGTCCGCATCCAAGGGCCGCTACCTGAGGAAGATCGTGGTGTCGACGACGACCGGGCCGGGCATCCCGGTGGACCCGGCCGTCACCCGCAACTTCTCCGAGGGCTGAGCTCCGGCTGATTCAGCCCCCGCATTCGACGATGCGCCGCCGCAGGAACTCGCGGCCGGGGTCAGATCCATTGGACTCCAACGCCACTCGGTACCAGGTGAGCGCAGCGGCGGGTTTCCCCGCGCGCCGCAGCAGGTCGGCGCGCACGGTCGCGACGAGATTGGAGCGGGTTAGCCTCGGGTCGTGTGCCACGCTGCCCAGGGCGGCCAGGCCGGCATCAGGCCCGTCGCGAAATCCGATCGCCAGCGCCCGGTTGACGGCCACCACCGGCGAGCCGGTCAGTCCGAACAGCCGGTCGTAGGCGGCGCAGATGGTCACCCAGTCGGTCTGCCCCCAGGACGGTGCCGTGGCATGCAGCGCGGCGATCACGGCCTGGGGCAGATAGGCGCCCGTCGAACCCTGAGCGTGCCGCAATCGGTCGAGCCCGCGCGAAATGCGTCCGCGGTCCCATCGGCGGCGATCCTGGTCCTCGAGCGGCACCAGCATGCCGGTATCGTCCACCCGGGTCGCGCGCCGCGAATCATGTAGCAGCATCAGGGCGGACAGGGCGTGCGCCTCCGGCTCGTCGGGCAGCAGCGCGCACAGCTCCGCGCCCAGCCGGATCCCTTCGTCACACAGGTCGTCCCGGATGGCCGACGGGCCCGCGGTCGACCAATAGCCCTCGGTGAACACCGAATAGACGCAACCGAACACGTGCGGCGTGCGCTCGGGCAACAACTCGGCGGGTGGCACCCGCAGCGGGATGTTGGCGTGCCGAACCTTGTTCTTGGCGCGCGTGATTCGCTGACCGATGGCCGCCTCGGTCTGCAACAGCGCACGCGCGATCTCGCCGACGGTCAAACCGGACACCAGCCGCAGCGTCAGGGCCAATTGCGATTGCCGGTCCAGCGCCGGGTGGGCACAGGTGAACATCATCCGTAACTCGTCGTCGCGAACCGGATGTGGGTCGGTGCGATCGGTGCGCGCCCTGATGTCGTCCAGCACAGCCGCCAATTCCTTTCCGGGACGCACGGACTCGCGGCGCAGCCGATCCCGGGCCCGGTTACGGCCGACGGTCACCAGCCAGCCGCCCGGGTTGGCGGGCAGCCCGTCGCGCGGCCAGGCGCGCAGCGCTTCGGCGCAGGCTTCCTGGACGGCGTCCTCGGCGACGGTGAGGTCACCGGACCACCGCGCGAGCGCGGCCACGGCCGGGCCCCATTCCCGGCGGAATACGCCGTCCAGGTCGGCCATGCGCTATAGGCCGGAGACGCCCGCCAGTTGGCGCAACTGCACGGTCGACGCGGGGATCATCGACGCGATCTTGACGGCCTCGTCACGATCTGCGGCGCTCAGCAAATAGATCCCGGTCGCGATCTCGGCGCCCTCGACGTATGGCCCATCCGTGATGAGGACCTCGCCGTCGCGCACCCGCACGGTCGTCGCCGTGGAGCGATCGTGCAACGCGGCGCCACCGATCACGTGATCACCCGCGGCGGCGTGCAGGTCCGCGTGCTTTGCCGCCACCGCCTCCCACTCCGGCGTGCCCGGCGTGTGCGCCGATGCGGCCGGTTCGAACAGCAGCGCGAGCCAGTCGTTGCCGGTCAGCTTGCGCGACGGCTCGATGGAGTGAACCACCGGCCACAGTTCCACGGCACCGAATGCGGCGACTGGGACGTCGCGTGCCAGCGCCAGCGCCTCGTCCAGGTTTTCCGCTTCGAAGACGTAGTAGCCGCACGCCACCTCCGCGGCCTCCGCGAAGGGGCCGTCGGTGACCGTCGGCGCATCCGGGCCGCCGGTGATCACCGCTGCGGCCGCGGCCGGTGTTAGCGCATCACCGGCTTTGATCGCGGAGCCGGCTTTGGCGTGGAAGCTCTCCCATGCCGCCATCGCGGCGGCTGCATCGTCGGGAGTGCGGTCTTGCTCTTGACCGATCAACAGCGCGAAGTACTGCATGTTCGTCACCTCCGGTTGTGAGCGAAGCCTCGTGCTCCACTCTCTACCTATTCGACGAACGCCGCAGCGCCAATCCGACAGCGCCAAAATCAGGCGGCCGCGCCCGGCTTGAGGTAGGTGACCAGGCTGACGTCGAGCATCTCGTCGGCGAAGTAGTGCTCGCAGCCGCGCAGGTACTTGATGTAGCGGTTGTAGACCTCTTCGGAGGTGACCTCGATGGCCTTGTCCCGGTTGGACTCGAGCGTGTCGCCCCAGATGTGCAGCGTCTTGATGTAGTGCGGCCGTAGCGAGAGTGGTTCGGGGACGGTGAAATCCGCCTTCTCGCCGTGATCGACCATCATCTGGGTGGACGGCAGCCGGCCGCCGGGGAAGATTTCGGTGACGATGAACTTGATGAACCGCGCCGTCTCGAAGCTCAGCTTCTTGCCGCGGGCGTGCAGATCGTCGGGGTGGTAGCTGACGCTGCTCTGCACGGTCATCCGGCCGTCCTCGGGCATGATGTCGAACGTCCGCTTGAAGAAGTCGTCGTAGTTCTCGTGGCCGAAGTGCTCGAAGGCCTCGATCGACACGATGCGGTCGACCGGCTCGTTGAAGTCCTCCCAGTTCTGCAGGCGGACCTGGCGCGAGCGGTTGCTGGCAATGGAACCGAGCAACTTCTCGGAGCGGGCGTGCTGGTTCTTGGACAATGTGAGGCCGATGACGTTGACGTCGAACCGCTCGACGGCGCGCTTCATGGTGGTGCCCCATCCGCAGCCTATGTCGAGCAGGGTCATGCCCGGCTTGAGGTCCAACTTGTCGAGGTTGAGGTCGATCTTGGCGTATTGGGCTTCTTGCAGGCTCATGTCGTCGCGCTCGAAGTAGGCGCAGCTGTAGGTCCGGGTCGGGTCCTGGAACAGGCCGAAGAAGTCGTCGGAGACGTCGTAATGCGCCTGGATGTCCTCCGAACGCGTCCGCGTCTTCGTCGGCCTTATCGGTTGCTCAGCCATTTTCGTCCTGTTCTCCTGGATGAGGTTCACTTCCTGCAATCCGCGCACGCACCGAAGGGTCGCGCGTGACCTGCAACGATACCCAACGTCGAGACGTGAAACCGAAAGGTGCGAGTGCGCGTCGCGGTCCCGACCGCGGATTGAAGTCTACTTTCCAGGGTGAACTGATTCACGCCCACCCACCCGACCGGGACGCGTCGGCGTAGGTCGCCGGTCGCTACTTGGTGAGCGTGTACTGGGCTACGTTGGCGATCGTCTTGCGGAAGAGGTCCGCACAGCCGGTCAGATAGCGCATGAAGCGGTCGTAGACCTCTTCGGACTGGATGGCGATGGCGCGTTCGCGATTGGCCGCAAGATTGGCCGCCCACATGTCGAGCGTGCGCGCGTAGTGCGGCTGCAGATATTGGGTCTGCTCGATAGTGAAACCGCTGTTTCGTGCATTGTCGACGATATCGGGTTCGCCGCACATTCCCCCGCCGGGAAAAATCTCCTTGCCGAGGAAGTGCAGGAAACGCAAGTCTTTCATCGTGATCGGGATGCCGTGGTCGCGCCAGTACGACTGCGGCTGCGTGAAAATGCTGTGCATGAGCATCCGGCTGCCCTCGGGAAGAGTCTTATAGGCCCAATCCCAAAATGCGGACCAACGTTCCTTTTTGAACGCGTCGTAGGCCTCAAAGCTGATGATCCGATCGACTTGCTCGTCGAACTCTTCCCAGCCCTGCAACCGGGCCTCGGCCCGCCGCGTTGTCGGGATCGCGGCCAGCCGCGCGTTGGTGCGCGCGTAGTGATTGCGGCTCAGCGTGATGGCGATGACATTCACGTCGTATTTCTCCACCGCCCGGACCACGGCGCCGCCCCAGCCGCATCCGACGTCGAGCACCGTCATCCCCGGCTCGAGTTTCATCTTGTCCAGAGCCAGATCTATCTTGGCGAGCTGCGCCTCTTCCAGGGTCATGTCGTCGTTCTCGAAGTAGGCGCAGGTGTACACCATGTTCGGGTCGAGGAATAGTGCGAAGAAGTCGTCCGAAATGTCGTAGGTTGCCTGCGACTCTTCGTAATACGGCTTCAGCTTGGCCATTGAGACACCCATCCTTTCTGCGCCAACCGTACAGCCCTGCGACATGGACTGGTAATCGAGGGGATGCGTTTCTACCAAATGTTTTTGGCTAGCGTGCCCCATTGAAGTTTTTCGTGAGCACGCCGATCACCTGATCCCACAACTGCTGTGGAAGATCATGACCCATCCCGTCGAATGTCACCAGTCGGGCCCCATCGATTGCCCGCGCCACGGCGCGCCCTCCGAACGGGCGCATCAGCTTGTCGGCGCGGCCGTGGATCACCACGGTGGACGCGATCGTCTGGCGGTTGTAGCGACGCAGGCTGCCGCTGCCCAGCACGGCGTCGAAATGCCGGGCCACGCCCCACGGGTAGTAGCTCCGTTCGTAGCTTTCGATGGCCTCCGCCCGAAGCTGCTCATCGGGAGCAAGATACCGCCGGCTGCCGATGATCTTGCTGACGCGGACGGCATTGTCGATGATCACGTCGCGCGGCGAGCTCGGCGCCGGTCCCTGAATGAGCGCCAGCAATTGGCGAGGACCGGGCGGCGGCAGGAACGCCGAATTGTTGCTGGAGAAGATGATCCCGAGCGTTTTCGTCCGCTCGTGGAATCGCCCGGCGAAAATCTGGGCGATCATGCCGCCCATCGAAGCGCCCACGATGTGCGCCTGCCCGATGCCCAGGTGATCGAGCACGGCGGCGGCGTCGTCGGCCATGTCCTCGAGCTTGTACGCCGCTTTGCTCGGCAGACCCAGAAAGGAGCGGGCCAACCGTGTCACCAGCGGCTGCCCCGAGCTGCGATGCTGGGTCTTACTCGACAGGCCGACGTCCCGGTTGTCGTACCGGATGACGCGAAACCCGTGGCCGACCAGCTGCTCACAGAAGGCGGTTCGCCACAGCAGCAGCTGGGCGCCCAGCCCCATGATCAGCAGCACGGGCGGGTCGTCGATGTCGCCCATGTCCTCGTAGTACAGCTTTAAGTCGCCTGACGTGGCGTTGCCGGTGCGGACCTCCATCAGACCTCGATGTCGGAGGAGTGCTCGCGGCTGACTTCGACCATGAAGTTCGCGAAATAGCCCGTCAGTTGCGGATCCGACATCATCTGCCACCTGGGCGCCAGCAGCTTCATGTACCGCTCCACGTAAAGGAATTGCTTGCCTATCAGCACCAGCTCGCGGGGGAGCTTGACGTCGTAGGCGTCGGCCAGCGTCGACAACTGCCGGCCGATGTCGGCGTAGGACATGTCGCCCAACGTCTGCATGGTCAGCGGCGTCGCGAACTTTTCCAGGTCCTTGGCGGCCTCGGCCTCGGGCTTCATGGTGCCGACGGCGCCCATCAGCACCACGATCTTGCCGGCAGCGGCGTGGTCCTTTTTGACCAGCAGCGCGTACACCAGCTCGCGCAGCAGCCAGCGGGTGCGGGGATCGATGCGGCCCATGATGCCGAAATCGAAGAAGACGATGCGGCCCTGGTCGTCGACGTAGAGGTTGCCGGCGTGCAGGTCGCCGTGGAACAGCCCGTGCCGCAGCCCACCCTCGAACAGCGAGAACAGCAGTGCCTTGACGAGCTCGACACCGTCGAGCCCGGCCTTGCGGATTGCCGCGACGTCGTCGATACGGAGGCCCTGCACCCGCTCCATGGTCAACACCCGGTCGCTGGTGAAGTCCCAGTACACCTGCGGTACCCGGATGTTCTTACCCAACGGGGAGGCGTGCAGGTGCGACACCCACGCCTCCATCGATTGGGCCTCCAGCCGGAAATTCAACTCCTCGGCCAGGTTGTCGGAGAAGTCGGCGACCACGTCTTGCGCCGAGAGCCGGCGGCCCAGCTTGGCCAGTTCGACGGCCTGAGCGAAACGCTTGAGGATCTGCAGGTCGGCCGCGACCCGGCGCCGGATTCCCGGTCGCTGGATCTTGACGACCACCTCCTCGCCGGTGTGCAGGGTGGCGTAGTGCACCTGCGCGATCGACGCCGACGCGAACGGGGTCTCGTCCCATTTGGCGAACAACTCCGACGGGTCACCGCCGAGGTCTTCGACGAAGAGCTTGTGCACTTCGCCGGAGTCCGCGGGCGGCACCCGGTCGAGCAGGCCGCGGAACTCCCGGGACAAGGATTCGCCGAACGCCCCCGGACTGGACGCGATGATCTGCCCGAACTTGACGTACGTCGGTCCCAGGTCGGCGAAGGTCTGTGGGAGCTGCTTGATCACCTTCTGCTGCCACGGACCCCTTCCCGGCAGCTTGCTGAGGATGCGAGCGCCGGTGCGGGTGACCTGCCAACCCGTCACGGCTACCCGGGCCGCTTCGACCGGCAATGGCACCCGGTCGAGCTTGGCCCCCTCTCGATGTTTGGTTGAGCTCATCAGTGCAGTGTGCCAAATCCCCACGGATGAGTCCCAATCCTCTAACTCGGACGCGTACCGCTTTCCCCGCTTTTCCAGGGCTGCACCCAGCCCTCGATCGCCCAGCCCTCCCGCGCGGCGATCAACTCGTACATGGTGGCGCCGTCGATCGTCTCCCGGATGATGTCGGCGTGCCCGGCGTGCCGGGCCAGCTCGTTGATCACGTGCAGGACCACCCAACGCACCGACCAGGCCTGCTGATCCTTGGGAAACCACGGGATGTCGTGCGGAACCGGCACCGCGGCGTCCAGGTCGGCGGTCTCCACCAGCCGCAGCGATGTCGCGTTCTGCGCCTCGAACGCCCCCAGCAGCCCGGCCAGCGTCTCGTCGGGCCGCATCACGTGCTGATCGGCGAACTCCGCAGCGATCTGCTCGAACGGGCGGGGGTCTTTCGGCGGCGCGTCCGGCGCGGCGGCCGCGCGCGCCATCCAGCTGCGTTGCATTCCGGTCACGTGCTTGACCAGCCCGCCGATCGACAGCGCGCTGACCGAAGGCGTGGATCGGGCCTCGTCGTCGGTGAGGCCATGGCTGATCGCGAAATACGCGCTCTGGTGGTACGCCAGGAATTCGCGCAGGGCGCTGCGTTCGTCGGCCACCGGCGGGGCGAGGGCGGGCATTGATCGATCCTAGGTGTCGCCGCGCCGTAAGGTGCGGGGATGCAGGTGGTTTCGGCATGCGAATGACCAAAGCCGAGTCGACCGAGCTCTTCGTCGGGCCACCGGACGCGCCGCTGCAGCTGGTCCGCGTCACCCTTTCCGAGTGTGGCAAGCCCACGCCGATCCGCGTCGACGGCCGCGGCCTGCTCGGGCAGGCGGTCGCCCAACCCGGGCGCGAGGTCGTCGAGATCGCGGTGACGGTGCACGAGGCCGTCGTCGGGCAGCACCGGCCCGCGCGGGCGCACGCCGGTGGTCAGCGGCTGCCGTTCGAGTTCACCGTCGCCGAGCCGGGCTGGACCACGTTCATGGTCAGCCACTTCCACTACGACCCAGTGTGGTGGAACACCCAGGGCGCCTATACCAGCGAGTGGACCGAGGACCCGCCGGGTCGAGCCCGCCAGAGCAACGGCTTCGACCTGGTGCATGCGCATCTGGAGATGGCGCGCCGCGACCCCGAGTACAAGTTCGTGCTGGCCGAGGTCGACTACCTCAAGCCGTACTGGGACACCCGCCCCGAAGACCGGGCCGATCTGCGCCGGTTCATCGACCAGGGCCGCGTCGAGGTGATGGGCGGCACCTACAACGAACCCAACACCAACCTCACCAGCCCCGAGACGACGATTCGAAACCTGGTCCACGGCATAGGTTTTCAGCGCCACGTCGTGGGAGCGAACCCGGCCACCGCGTGGCAGCTGGACGTGTTCGGCCACGATCCGCAATTCCCCGGGATGGCCGCCGACGCGGGGCTGACGTCGAGTTCGTGGGCCAGGGGACCGCACCACCAGTGGGGCCCCGCCCACAGCGCGGCCGGCATGGCCGGCATGCAGTTCTGCAGCGAGTTCGAGTGGATCTCACCATCGGGCCGCGGCCTGCTCACCCACTACATGCCCGCGCATTATTCGGCGGGCTGGTGGATGGATTCCGCGGCGTCGCTGAGCGAGGCCGAGAGCGCCACGTACGAACTCTTCGATCAGCTCAAAAAGGTCGCACTCACTCGCAATGTGCTGCTGCCCGTCGGCACCGACTACACCCCGCCCAACAAGTGGGTCACCGAAATCCACCGTGACTGGGCCGCCCGCTACACCTGGCCGCGGTTCGTGTGCGCGCTGCCGTGTGAGTTCTTCGGGGCGGTGCGTGCGGAACTGGCGCAGCGCGACTGCGCGCCGTCGCCCCAGACCCGGGACATGAACCCGATCTACACCGGCAAGGACGTGTCCTACATCGACACCAAGCAGGCCAACCGGGCCGCCGAGAACGCCGTGCTGCAGGCCGAGCGCTTCGCGGTGTTCGCCGGGCTGCTGACCGGCGCCCCGTACCCGCAGGCCGCCCTGGCCAAGGCCTGGGTGCAGCTGGTCTACGGCGCGCACCACGACGCCATCACCGGCTCGGAATCCGACCAGGTGTACCTCGACTTGCTGACCGGATGGCGCGACGCCTGGGAGCTGGGCCGCGCGGCCCGCGACAACTCGCTGGCGTTGCTGTCCGGCGGAATCGACGGCGACGTGATCGTGTGGAATCCGCTGACTTGCCGGCGCACCGACATCGTCACGGTGCGCCTCGACCCGCCGCTGGGCGCCAGGGTTCGGGTGCTCGACGCCGACGGTGTCGAGCTGGCAGCGCACGTCGAGCACGACGGCCGGTCGGTCAGCTGGCTGGCGCGCGAGGTGCCGTCGCTGGGTTGGCGGGCCTACCGGTTGGTGCCCGCGCCCGAACGGGGTGAACCGGCCGGCTGGGAACCGGTGCCGGGATCGGTGATCGCCAACGAGCACTACCGCGTCGAGGTCGACCCGGCGCGCGGCGGCGGTGTCGCCTCGCTGATCCAGGACGGCCGCGAGCTGATCGCAGGCCCTGCGGTGGGCAACCAGCTCGCCGTCTACGAGGAATACCCGGCGCACCCGAACCAGGGTGAGGGCCCGTGGCATCTGCTGCCCAAGGGCCCGGTGGTGTGCTCGTCCGAGACCCCCGCGCGGGTGCAGACCTTCCACGGGCCACTCGGTCAGCGGGTGGTGGTGCACGGCCGCATCGGCACGCTGCTGCGCTACACCCAAAGCCTGACCCTGTGGCACGGCGTCGCGCGGGTGGACTGCCGCACCACGATCGACGAGTTCAGCGGCGCCGACCAGCTGGTGCGGCTGCGCTGGCCGTGCCCGGTGCCGGGCGCCATGCCGGTCAGCGAGGTCGGCGACGCCGTCGTCGGCCGCGGTTTTGCGCTGCTGCACGACGGCTCCCGCTCGGTGGACACCGCCCGGCACCTGTGGACTCTGGACAACCCGGCGTACGGCTGGTTCGGCCTGTCCTCGGCGGCCCGGGTCCGGGTATCGGGCACCTGCGTGCGGGCGATGTCGGTCGCCGAGGTGGTGTCGCCGACCGAGGCGGTGTCCGGGCCGCTGGCCCGGGAGCTGATGGTCGCGCTGGTCCGCGCCGGCGTCACGGCCACCTGCAGCGCCGCGGACAAGCCGCGCTACGGCTGCCTCGAGGTCGATTCCAATCTGCCCGACGTGCGCATCGCGCTGGGCGGGCCCGCCCGCAATGCCTTCGCCGCGGCCGTGCTGGCCGACGCTCCGGCGTACGCCGAAGAACTGGAGCGCCAGTTGGCGACGACGGGGCGGGCCCGGGTGTGGGTGCCGGCCGAGACGCCGCTGGAGGCGGTGTGGGTGCCCGACGCCGACCTGCGCGCGCTGCGGGCGCTGCCGGTGCTGGTCATCGACGGCCGCGACGAGGATGACCTGCGGGCCGCGATTGCCGCCGTGGCCGACGACCTCGGCGACGCCGAGATCACCGTGTCGCAGCAAGCACCCTCGGGGACAGGCGTTTTCGACGACCGCACCGTCGCCTTGCTCAACCGCGGGGTGCCCAGCTTCGCCGTCGACACCGAGGGCACCCTGCACACCGCGCTGATGCGGTCCTGCACCGGTTGGCCGTCGGGCATCTGGATCGACGACCCGCGCCGCACCGCGCCGGACGGCTCCAACTTCCAACTGCAGCACTGGACCCACACCTTCGACTACGCCTTCGTCAGCGGGGCGGGCGACTGGCGGCAAGCCGGGATCCCCACCCGCAGCGCGCAGTTCTCCCAGCCACTGCTCGCCGTCACACCGGGCCGACCAGGGGCAGCGCTGCCGCCGGCCGGATCGCTGCTGCGCGTCGAGCCCGCCGAATCGGTACAGCTGGGCGCCCTCAAGGCCGCCGGCAACCCACTGACCGCGGGCAGCGCGGCGCCGCTGGACCCGAACGCCGTGGCTCTGCGCCTGGTCGAGACCACCGGCGCGGGGGCCGACGTCGTCATCGACTCCGACGTCGCGACCGTGCGCGACCTGCAGCGCGCCGATCTGCTGGAAACGCACCCCGAACCCGTGTCCTCGGTCGAGCTGCACGGCTACCAGGTGGCGACCGTGCTGGCCCGCTTCGACGCGACCCGGGCCGCGACCGGCGCCCCCGGCCTGGCCCCGCACGCCGAGGCCGCGCAGCCGCTGTACGCGCGCTATTGGCTGCACAATCGCGGCCCCGCGCCGCTCGGCGGGCTGCCTGCGGTCGCCCACCTGCACCCGCCGCAGATGACCGCGGAGGCCGGCGGCCAGTCGGCGTTGCGCCTCACCGCGGCCAGCGACAGCACCGACGCCACGCTGCACGGCGCGGTCACCCTCCGGTGTCCGGACGGCTGGACGGCCACGCCCGCCGAACTGCCCTTCACCCTGCCCAGCGGCGACTACCTGCACACCGACGTGGTGGTGTCGATCCCGGCGCGCGCCGAACCCGGCCTCTACCCGGTCCACGCCGAACTCCGCATCACCGGCGACGAGATCCCGGCCTCCTGGCGCCAGCCCGCCGAGGATGTCTGCGTGGTCGCGGTGGACGGGGGAGCTGGTGAGTTGGTCTACCTGGCCGACGGTCCCACCGAGGTCACGCTCGAACCCGGCGAAGCGGGCACTCTGACCGCCACGGTCGGCAGCCACGCCGGCGCCGACCTGACTCTGGAGGCGCATCTGATCAGCCCCTGGGGCACCTGGGAATGGATGGGACCCGGCGCGCTCGGCGCGGTACTACCGGCCCGCGCCACCGTCGACCTAGGCTTCCAGCTGACACCGCCGGCCTGGCTGGAACCCGGCCAGTGGTGGGCACTGGTGCGGATCGGCTGCGCCGGCCGACTGGTCTACTCACCGGCGGTGAAGGTGACGGTGACATGAGCGTCCACCCGATAGCGACCGTTGCCGGCGTGCCCGTTTCGCCGGGCGTCCTCGACGCCGCCGAAGCACGGCTGCGCACCTCACGCGGCGCGGCCGGCCTGCCGGTCAGCGGCACCAGCGAGGGCCGCCAACTGCGGCGCTGGCTGACCCAACTGATCGTCACCGAGCGGGTGGTCGCCGCGGAGGCGGCCGCGCGCAGGCTGAGCGGATGCGGCGCACCGTCCGAGGCCGAGTTGCTGCCCGACATGACGGCCCGGCTGGAGATCGGGAGCGTCGCCGCGGCCGCGCTGGCCGATCCGCGCGCCCGCGCGCTGTTCGCTGAGGTCACCGCCGCGGTGGGGATCGCCGACGCCGAGGTGGCCGCCTATCACGCCCGCAACCCACTGCGCTTCGCCGCGCCGCAACAGGGCGAACACGGCTGGCGCACAACGGCGTTAGCGGCCCCACCGCTGGACGAGGTGCGATCGGCGATCGAAGAGCATCTGCGCGGCGCCGCGCGGCGGCGCGCCTTCCGGCTGTGGCTGGACGCGCGCCGCGCGGCGCTGGTGGAGCTGGCACCCGGCTACGAGCATCCCGGCGACCCTCGCCAACCCGACAACACTCATCGGCACTGAACGCCATGCTCACCCTCTGCCTGGACATCGGCGGCACCAAAATCGCTGTCGCGCTGGCAGATTCGAGCGGAAAGCTGGTGTATACGGCCACCCGCCCCACTCCGATCACGCGCACCGCCGACGACGTGTGGGCAGTCGTCGAAGCGATGATCATCGACGCGTTGCAGGCTGCGGACGCTCCGGTCGGCGCGGTCGGGATCGCTTCGGCCGGGCCCATCGATCTGCGCAGCGGAGCCGTCAGTCCGATCAACATCGGCAGCTGGGACCGTTTCCCGTTGCGCGACAAGGTCGCGGCGGCGGTGCCCGGACTGCCGGTGGTGCTTGCCGGTGACGGCGTCTGTATGGCCGTGGGGGAGCACTGGATTGGAGCGGGGAAAGACGCGGGCCCGGACACCCGGTTCTTGCTGGGCATGGTGGTCTCCACCGGGGTGGGCGGCGGACTGGTGCTCGACGGCGTCCCCTACTCGGGGCGCACCGGCAACGCCGGTCACGTCGGGCACGTGGTGGTCGAACTGGACGGCCGGCCCTGCACCTGCGGCGGTCATGGTTGCGTGGAGACCGTCGCGTCCGGGCCGTGGATGGTGCGCCGGGCGCGAGAGAACGGCTGGTCCGCGCCGCCCGGCGCCGGCGCCAGCGACCTGGCCGCCGCGGCGGCGTCCGGAGATCCGTTGGCCCAGCAGGCATTCCACCGGGGAGCCAACGCGCTCGCCGCGATGATCGCCTCGGTCGGCGCGGTGTGCGATCTGGATCTCGTGGTGATCGGGGGAGGTGTCGCCAAATCCGGGCCGCTGCTCTTCGACCCGCTGCGGGCGAAGCTTGCCGAATACGCCGGCCTGGACTTTCTGTCCGGGTTGCGGGTGGTGGCGGGCGAGCTCGGCGCTGAGGCCGGTCTGATCGGCGCGGCGAGGCTCGCGGGCCTCAGCTGACGCGCTGCATGTGCTTTCGGCCCCAGTCGCACAGGCTCGCCAGCACCGGGCCCAGCGTCTTGCCGTATTCGGAAATCGAATAGTGCACGCACGGCGGCACCGTGCGCGCGTCGTGACGCTCGATGATCCCGGCGTCGACCAGTTCATGCAGGTGCCGGATGAGCATGCGCTCGGTGATGCCGGGGATGCTGCGCCGCAGCTCGGCGGTGCGCATGGGACCGTCGCACAGTCGCCACAGGATGGTGCCCTTCCAGCGGCCGTCGATGACCGACAGCGCCGCGTCGATCGGGCAGTCGCTGACTTCCTTTTTGGATACGGACACGAGCACCTCCGCTGACTAATTTGTCAGTACCTTGATATTTGTCAGCATAACCGCCAGTGTCGTTGCCATGAATAACAGCATCGACGCGCTCGCGGTTGTGGTCACCGGACTGTTGGTGGGCGTGGAACTGGGGGTCGCGGTCTTCTTCAACCCGCTCATCGCCCGGCTGCCCGACGACGGCTTCCGCGCGGCCCGCGGCGGTGCCGCCCGAGCACTGGGCACGACGATGCCGTTCTGGTACGCCGTCGTCCTGCTGCTGGTGGCCTCACTCGCCATCCAGGAGCGCGGCGAGCAGCGCGACTGGCTGTGCGGCATCGCCGCCGGGCTGATGGCCGCGGCCATACTGCTGACGGTGACCATGCTGGTGCCGATCAACAACCGCATCGCGAAATGGCCGAGCACCGGGGAGCTCTCGCGCGAGCTCGCCGCCCGCTGGGATCGACGGCACCGGGCCCGGGTGATCCTGCTGCTGGCGGTGTTCGTCCTGCTGGCGCTCGCCGTCACCTGAGGCCGCCGTTTTGGCTGATCGTGCGGGCCACGCTATTCTGTTAGCCGATCCACCGAAGACCGTCGGTCACCGAGCAATCGGTTGAAGGTCCGGGAGCATCCCGGCGGCCCACGCAGGAGGACGAGGCATCAGCGCCGGCTCGCGCCGGCGTCTTTTCACGCCCCGGCCGCTTCTGCGCCGGGGCGTTCGTCGTTCGACGGGGGATCGAGACGACACGTCGCATTGACTTTCACTTCAGGAGGTAGGCATGGCCAGGGCTGACAAGGCTACCGCCGTTGCGGACATCGCCGAGCAGTTCAAGGAATCGACCGCGACCCTGGTCACGGAGTACCGCGGTCTGACCGTCGCCAACCTGGCCGAGCTGCGGCGCTCGCTCAACGGGGCGGCCACCTACTCGGTGGCCAAGAACACGCTGGTCAAGCGTGCGGCCTCGGAGGCCGGGGTCGAGGGGCTCGACGAGCTCTTCGCCGGGCCGACGGCCATCGCATTCGTCACCGGGGAACCGGTCGACGCCGCCAAGGCCATCAAGACCTTCGCCAAGGACCACAAGGCCCTGGTCATCAAGGGCGGCTACATGGACGGCCGTGCGCTGACGGTCGCCGAAGTCGAGCGCATCGCCGACCTCGAGTCGCGCGAGGTGCTGCTGGCCAAGCTGGCGGGCGCGATGAAGGGCAACCTCGCCAAGGCGGCCGGGCTGTTCAACGCTCCGGCCTCGCAGCTCGCCCGGCTCGCGGCCGCACTGCAAGAGAAGAAGGCCTCTGAAGCTCCGGCAGCTCCCGCCGCTGCGGCAGAGCCCGCAGCCGCTGCGGAGCCCGCCGCGGAGGCCACCCCAGAACCAGCTTCGGAAACACCCACCGAGGCGCTGGAAACCCCGGCCGAAGCCGAATAACAACCAACCCGGAACCTGGAAAAAATAAGGAAGGACCCATACCCATGGCAAAGATGTCTACCGACGACCTGCTCGACGCCTTCAAGGAAATGACCTTGCTGGAGCTGTCGGACTTCGTGAAGAAGTTCGAGGAGACCTTCGAGGTCACCGCGGCCGCCCCGGTCGCCGTTGCCGCCGCCGGCGGTGGCGCCGCCGGTGGCGCGCCCGCCGAGGCCGCCGAGGAGCAGTCGGAGTTCGACGTGATCCTCGAGGCCGCCGGTGACAAGAAGATCGGCGTCATCAAGGTGGTCCGCGAGATCGTCTCCGGCCTGGGCCTCAAGGAGGCCAAGGACCTGGTCGACGGCGCGCCCAAGCCGCTGCTGGAGAAGGTGGCCAAGGAGGCCGCCGACGAGGCCAAGACCAAGCTCGAGGCCGCCGGCGCCACCGTCACCGTCAAGTAAGTCACCGCGCGCAACCCCCGGGATCACCATCCCGGGGGTTTCGTGTGCTTACCGTGCGTGTCTGGCCGCCCGCAGCGACTGCGACACGTGCTCGGGTGAATCCCCAAGGGCGACAAGTAAGTTCGAAGTCATCGCACCGAGTACCGGTGCCACCGCCGAGCCGTCGTCGCCGTAATAGCCGGCCAGCTCCAGCATCACGAACCCGTGGATCGACGCCCAGAACTGCGCCGCGGTGGCCACGACGGACGCATCGTCGTCGGCGGCGCCCACGGTGATCCGGCCGGCCAGCATGCATCGGTGCACCCCGCGCACCACGTGGGCGAAGCTGGGGTAGTCCCGCTCGATCTCGGCGACCGAGCGGGTCAGCACCGTGCGCGCGGGCGCATTGATGCCGTGTGCGCTGGTGCTGCCGAACATCAGCCGATACATGTGCGGGCGCCTGATGGCGTAGCGGCGGTAGGCCGCACCGATGACGAACAGGTCGGTGACCGGGTCGGCGGTCTGGGGCACCGTCAGTGCGGCGTCGAACTGCCGCAGCCCCTCATCGGCCACCTCGGCGATCAGCCCCCGCATCCCGCCGAAGTGGGTGTACACCGCCATCGTGGAGGTCCCCGCGGCGCCGGCCACCTTGCGCGTCTGCAGGGCGTCGGGCCCGTCCTCATCGAGCAGGCCGACCGCGGCGTGCAGCATCTCGTCGCGAACGCTGCGCTGAACGTCTGAAGTCATCGTTGCCATCTTCTCATCGGAAGCGTAGCGTGCCAATAACGCCGAAATAACAATGTTATAGGAGCTCAGCCATGGCGACCCCGACAACCGTCAAGCCCGGCAATCCCTACCTCGAGGACTTCCTGGCGCCGGTGAGCGCGGAAGTGACCGCGCACGATCTGCGCGTCACCGGACGCATCCCCGACCACCTCGACGGGCGTTACCTGCGCAACGGGCCCAACCCGGTGGCCGAGGTCGACCCCGCCCTCTACCACTGGTTCAGCGGCGACGGCATGGTGCACGGCGTGGCTCTGCGCGACGGGCAGGCCCGCTGGTATCGCAATCGCTGGGTGCGTACCGCTCATGTGTGCGGTGCATTGCATGAGGCGGCGCCCCGGGGGCTGAACCCGCGCGCCGGGATGCTCTCCGTCGGCCCCAACACCAACGTGCTGAGCCATGCCGGGCAAACGCTTGCGCTCGTCGAGGGGGGCGGGGCGAATTACCGGCTGACCGACGAGCTGGACACCGAGGGGCCGTGCGATTTCGACGGCACCCTGTTCGGGGGCTACACCGCGCATCCCCACTGCGATCCCCGCACCGGCGAATTGCACGCGGTGTCCTACGCGTTCACCCGTGGCCGGACCGTGCAGTACTCGGTGATCGACACGTCGGGACGCGCCCGTCGCACCGTCGACATCGAGGTGCCGGGGTCGCCGATGATGCACGATTTCTCCCTGACCGACAAATATGTGGTGATCTACGACCTGCCGGTGACATTCGATCCCGTGCAGGTGATGCCGACGAACGTGCCGCGTTGGTTGAGTTTGCCGGCCCGGCTCGTGATGCAGTCGTTGCTCGGGCGCGTCCGGGTCCCCAGTCCGGTGACGACGATGATCAACCGCAACCGCCAGCCGATCAATCGGATGCCCTACCGCTGGAATGCCGACTACCAGGCGCGCATCGGAGTCATGCCGCGCGAGGGCGGCAATAACGACATCCGCTGGTTCGACATCGAACCCTGCTACGTCTACCACCCGCTCAACGCCTATTCCGAGATGCGCGGTGGCGCCGAGGTTTTGGTGCTCGACGTGGTCCGCTATGCCCGGATGTTCGACCGCGACCTTCGTGGCCCCGGCGACAGCCGTCCCACGCTGGACCGCTGGGCCGTCAACCTGGCGACCGGCGCGGTGACCAGCGAACGCCGCGACGATCGGCCCCAGGAGTTCCCCCGCATCAACGAGACCCTGTTGGGTGGGCGGCACCGGTTCGGTTACACGATCGGCACGGACGGCGGGTATCTGTCCGGCGGCGCGTCCGACATGTCCACGGCGCTCTACAAGCACGACTATGCAACCGGAACCAGCACGGTGGCCCCGCTCGACCCCGGCCTTTTACTCGGCGAGATGTCCTTTGTGCCCAACCCCGCGGCGCGGGCCGAAGACGACGGCATCCTGATGGGCTTCGGCTATCACCGCGAGCGCGACGAAGGCCAACTGCTTTTGCTGGACGCGCAGACGCTCGAGCCGGTGGCCACCGTCCACCTGCCCCAGCGGGTGCCGATGGGCTTCCACGGCAACTGGGCGCCCGCTGGCTAACACGTGCGTCAAATAAGTTGTGCCGCGCGGGCTTCCGGCTGATCTCAGCACGGCCAATTTTTTCCTGCTGTCCCGCGCATCCCTGATGCCGTGTGGCAGGCGTGCGCTACAGTGACTCATGCCACACAAAAGGGCAGGTGGCGGGCACGACTGTCGACGGAAGGATTCCCCATGGGCGTCGCTATCGAGGTGAATGGGCTGACGAAGTCCTTCGGGTCCTCGAGGATTTGGGAAGACGTGACGCTGGAAGTCCCCGCCGGGGAGGTCAGCGTCTTGTTGGGGCCATCGGGTACCGGCAAATCGGTTTTCCTGAAGTCCCTGATCGGCTTGTTGCGGCCCGAGCGCGGTTCGGTCGTCATCGACGGCACCGACATCCTGCAGTGTTCGGCCAAGGAGCTCTACGAGATCCGCACACTGTTCGGCGTGATGTTCCAGGATGGTGCCCTGTTCGGTTCGATGAACCTGTTCGACAACGCGGCGTTCCCGCTGCGTGAGCACACCAAGAAGAAGGAAGGCGAGATCCGTGACATCGTCATGGAGAAGCTGACCCTGGTCGGTCTCGGTGGCGACGAGAAGAAGTTCCCCGGGGAGATCTCCGGCGGTATGCGCAAGCGCGCCAGCCTGGCCCGTGCCCTGGTGATGGACCCGCAGATAATCCTTTGCGACGAGCCCGACTCCGGTCTGGACCCGGTTCGTACCGCCTACCTGAGCCAGTTGATCCTCGACATCAACGCCCAGATCGACGCCACCGTGCTGATCGTTACCCACAACATCAACATCGCCCGCACCGTGCCGGACAACATGGGCATGCTCTTCCGCCGCAAGCTGGTCATGTTCGGCCCGCGAGAGGTCCTGCTGACCAGCGACGAGCCCGTCGTGCGGCAATTCCTCAACGGCCGGCGCATAGGGCCGATCGGCATGTCCGAGGAAAAGGACGAGGCGACCATGGCCGAAGAGCAGGCCGCGCTGGACGCCGGACAGCATGCCGGCGGTGTCGAGGAAGTCGAGGGCGTTCCCCCGCAGATCGTCGCGTCGCCGGGCATGCCGGAGCGCAAGGCGGTCGGCCGCCGCCAGG
Source organism: Mycobacterium sp. (assembly GCF_036273375.1). Classification (GTDB taxonomy): domain Bacteria; phylum Actinomycetota; class Actinomycetes; order Mycobacteriales; family Mycobacteriaceae; genus Mycobacterium. The sequence continues at coordinate 25,099 of NZ_DASUHS010000091.1, forward strand.
CCCGGGTGCGCGAGATCCTGCACACCCTGCCCAAGGACGCTCAGGCCGCGATCCTCGACGACCTCGAAGGCACCCATAAGTTCCGGTCGCACGAGTTCGGCGACTAGGACCGCCGGCCCGCCGGGTTTCGCGATAACTCCGCGTAACGCGGCGGCCCGCCCTCTTGACGACGGGCCAGAAACCGGCCAGTCTGTTGGGCAGCATGTATCCAGCGGAAAGTCGAGATGCCAGCCAGCGCCGATGTCCCTGGACTGCTAACGCTGGGATGTTGAGGAATGCGCAGTCCTGCGCTATTGTTGGACGTTGCGCTGGCTACCTCCTGCCCACCTCACCCGCCACCTGACACCGTGGTCTAAGCCTGAGCCCTTAAGTGGCTTAGTTCTTTAGTTGCGTGCGTGAGATCCGGACAGTTCGTCCGCCGGCCGAACCGACACAATTCGCGGCGAGCTGACCGGTGGTCCCGGTCTTCGTGAGTCGCACGAGGTGCTGGAAGGATGCATCTTGGCAGATTTCCGCCAGAGCAAGACGGATCGCCCACAAAGTTCCTCTAACGGAAGTTCCTCAAACGGCTCCGTGCCCGGAGCGCCCGACCGAGTTTCCTTCGCCAAGCTCCGCGAACCGCTCGAGGTTCCGGGTCTGCTTGACGTGCAGATCGACTCCTTCGAGTGGTTGATCGGCGCGCCGCGGTGGCGTGAGGCCGCCGCCGCACGCGGGGACGTGACTCCGGTGGGCGGCCTGGAAGAGGTGCTCTACGAGCTCTCGCCGATCGAGGACTTTTCCGGCTCGATGTCGCTGTCGTTCTCCGACCCGCGCTTCGACGAGGTCAAGGCGCCGGTCGACGAGTGCAAAGACAAGGACATGACGTACGCGGCTCCGCTGTTCGTCACGGCCGAGTTCATCAACAACAACACCGGCGAGATCAAGAGCCAGACGGTGTTCATGGGCGACTTCCCGATGATGACCGAGAAGGGCACCTTCATCATCAACGGGACCGAGCGTGTGGTGGTCAGCCAGCTGGTCCGCTCGCCGGGTGTGTACTTCGACGAGTCGATCGACAAGTCGACCGAGAAGCTGCTGCACAGTGTCAAGGTGATTCCGAGCCGCGGCGCCTGGCTGGAGTTCGACGTCGACAAGCGCGACACCGTCGGCGTCCGCATCGACCGAAAGCGCCGCCAGCCCGTCACCGTGCTGCTCAAGGCGCTGGGCTGGACCAACGAGCAGATCACCGAGCGGTTCGGTTTCTCCGAGATCATGATGTCGACGCTGGAGAAGGACAACACCGCCGGCACCGACGAGGCGCTGCTGGACATCTACCGCAAGCTGCGTCCGGGCGAGCCGCCGACCAAGGAGTCCGCGCAGACCCTGCTGGAGAACCTGTTCTTCAAGGAGAAGCGCTACGACCTGGCCCGCGTGGGCCGCTACAAGGTCAACAAGAAGCTCGGCCTCAACGTCGGCGAGCCGATCACGAGCTCGACGCTGACCGAGGAAGACGTCGTCGCCACCATCGAGTACCTGGTGCGCCTGCATGAGGGCCAGGCCACGATGACCGTCCCCGGCGGCACCGAGGTGCCGGTGGAGACCGACGACATCGACCACTTCGGCAACCGCCGGCTGCGCACCGTGGGCGAGCTGATCCAGAACCAGATCCGGGTCGGCATGTCGCGCATGGAGCGCGTGGTCCGGGAGCGGATGACCACGCAGGACGTCGAGGCCATCACGCCGCAGACCCTGATCAACATCCGGCCGGTCGTGGCCGCGATCAAGGAGTTCTTCGGCACCAGCCAGCTCTCGCAGTTCATGGACCAGAACAACCCGCTGTCCGGGCTGACCCACAAGCGTCGTCTCTCGGCGCTGGGCCCCGGTGGTCTGTCCCGTGAGCGCGCCGGCCTGGAGGTCCGTGACGTCCACCCGTCGCACTACGGCCGCATGTGCCCGATCGAGACCCCGGAAGGTCCTAACATCGGTCTGATCGGCTCGCTGTCGGTGTACGCCCGGGTCAACCCGTTCGGGTTCATCGAGACGCCCTACCGGAAGGTGGTCGACGGTGTGGTCTCCGACGAGATCCACTACCTGACCGCCGACGAGGAAGACCGCCACGTCGTGGCGCAGGCCAACTCGCCGATCGACGGCAAGGGCCGGTTCGAAGAGTCACGCGTCCTGGTCCGCCGAAAGGCGGGCGAGGTCGAGTACGTGCCCTCGTCCGAGGTGGACTACATGGACGTGTCGCCACGCCAGATGGTGTCGGTGGCCACGGCGATGATCCCGTTCCTCGAGCACGACGACGCCAACCGTGCCCTGATGGGTGCGAACATGCAGCGCCAGGCGGTTCCGCTGGTGCGTAGCGAGGCGCCGCTGGTGGGTACCG
>NZ_DASUHS010000092.1:0-86858 GCF_036273375.1 Mycobacterium sp.
GCATGGCGACCGAATTCGGCGCGTTCGTCGATCCGATCGCGGACAAGACGCTGGTGGGGTCGGCGCTGATCGGGCTCTCGATGCTCGGTGAACTGCCGTGGTGGGTCACGGTGCTGATCCTGGCCCGCGAATTCGGGGTCACCGTGCTGCGGCTGGCCGTCATTCGGCGCGGCGTCATTCCGGCAAGCTGGGGCGGCAAACTCAAGACCGTCGTGCAGGTGTTGGCCATCGGATTGTTCGTCCTGCCCCTGGCGGGGCCGTTCCGGGTGGCCGCGGCGGTCGTGATGGGTGCGGCGATCGTGCTGACCGTTATCACGGGTATCGACTACGTCGTCTCGACCGTCCGGGAAATGCGCCGCACGCCCGGCTGATTCCGGCGCACCAATCGGGAACCAGACCACCGCCGTCGGCGTTCACCTAGTGAGCACCTGCCGGAGGCAAGCTGAGTACGTGCCGCGCAGGGCCGACTGGACGAAGGAGGGCGGGATGCCGCCATTGGTGCGCGAGGTCATCGGCGACGTGCTGCGCGAGGCCCGCACGACACAGGGCAGGACGCTGCGCGAGGTGTCCGATTCGGCGCGGGTGAGCCTCGGATACCTGTCCGAGGTGGAGCGCGGCCGCAAGGAGCCGTCCAGCGAGCTGCTGAACGCGATCTGCGACGCGCTGGACGTCCCGTTGTCGTCGGTTCTCACCCACGCCGGCGAGCGCATGGCCAGCGAGGAGCGGGCGGCCGTCGGCGCGCCCGCGGACGGGGCTGCCAGCACCAGCATCAAGGTCGTCATCCCGCCGGTGGCGTCGTTGGCGCTGGCCTGAGCGCCGGAGACCGATCCCGCCTAAGGGGTGGGGCGATCGGCGCCGACCCGTTAAATTGAGCGACAGGCGCAGAGCCCGTTCAGACCCATCCGGGGACGATCCGGATCCTCAAGAAGCGAAGGTGGAGCTAACTCATGGCCAATCCGTTCGTCAAGGCGTGGAAGTACCTCGCGGCACTGTTCAACGCCAAGATCGACGAGCACGCAGACCCCAAAGTGCAGATCCAGCAGGCCATCGAGGAAGCGCAACGCACGCATCAGGCGCTTACCCAGCAGGCCGCGCAGGTCATAGGCAATCAGCGCCAACTGGAGATGCGGCTCAACCGTCAGCTGGCGGACATCGAAAAGCTGCAGGTCAACGTGCGCCAGGCGTTGACGCTGGCCGACCAGGCCACCGCGGCCGGTGACGCCGCCAAGGCCACCGAGTACAACAACGCCGCCGAGGCGTTCGCCGCCCAGCTGGTCACTGGCGAGCAAAGCGTCGAAGACCTCAAAACACTGCACGACCAGGCGCTGAACGCGGCGGCACAGGCCAAGAAGGCCGTCGAGCAGAACTCCATGGTGCTGCAGCAGAAGATCGCCGAGCGCACCAAGCTGCTCAGCCAGCTCGAGCAGGCCAAGATGCAGGAGCAGGTGAGCGCTTCGCTGCAGTCGATGAGCGATCTCGCCGCCCCCGGCAACGTCCCCAGCCTCGACGAGGTGCGCGACAAGATCGAGCGGCGGTATGCCAACGCGATCGGAGCCGCCGAGCTCGCGCAGGGTTCGGTGCAGGGCCGGATGCTCGAGGTCGAACAGGCCGGCGTCCAGATGGCCGGCCATTCCCGGCTGGAGCAGATTCGCGCCTCGATGCGTGGTGAGGCCCTGCCGGCCGGCGGGACACCGGCCGGGGGGAGCACGCCCGCCACCCCTGCGCCCGCGGAAAGTGCAGGCGGCTCGGTCACCGAGAAGCCGCTTGGCCAGTAGTCGGAGTGTCGTGGCGGTGAAAGCGACACAGCCCTGGCGCGCGCTGCTGCACCGCGGGCTGGCCACCGCGGCCGACCTTTCCGACGTGGTGGCCCGCAGGATCAGCGCCGTCGCGGATCCGCGCGCACGCCAGCTGCGTCGCCGGCGCCGCGCGCTTCGGTGGGGCCTGATCTTCAGCGCCGGGTGTGTGTTCTGGGCGGCGGTGACGATGCTGCTCGCGGCCTGGGGATGGTTCGCATTGCTGCTGGAAGTCACAGGAGGCGTCGCGGTTTTGATGGCCATCCCGGCGACGCTGTTGCTGCTTCGCTATCGCTGGCTGCGGTCCGAGCCGTTGCCGACACCCCGGACCGCCGGGGTGCGCCGGCTGCCGCCGCCGGGTTCGGCGGCGCGCCCGGCGATGTACGCGCTGGGTGCGTCGGAGCGCGGATTTTCGTCGTTGGTGGCCGTGATGGAGCGGGGCGCGATGTTGCCGGTCGCCGAGATCCGCGACCTGACCGCGGCGGCCACCAGGACCTCGGCGGCCATGGCGTCCACCGCCGCGCAGGTGGTGTCGATGGAGCGGGCGGCGCAGGCCAGCGAGGAATCACGGTCGTATCTGGTGCCCACCATCAACGCGTTCACCGCACAGCTCAGCGCCGGCGTCCGCCAATACAACGAAATGGTCACCGCGGCAGCGCAATTGGTGTCCTCGGCGAACGGCGACGGATCCGCCGCGTCGCAGCAGTATCGCGCCGAGTTGGCCGGTGCGACGGATCGCCTGGTCGGTTGGGCGCAGGCGTTCGACGAGCTCGGCGGCTTGCGCGGGACGGGCTAGGCGTCGGGCCTTTCGCCCGGCTCACCGCGTCTCCCGCGGATCACATTGCTAGAAGGTCGCTTTGAGCGACGGCAGCAGCAGCGCCGCCAGACCCCGCGCGGTCGCCTTGAGCATGTCGAAGAAGTCGAAGTAGTCCCGCCACAATGTGATTCGCCCGTTATCGACCTCGAACACGCCGCACACCCAGAACTGCAGGCGCAGCGGTCCGAAGATCAGCGCGTCGGTGCGTTCGGTGAGCACCGCGCCGCCGTCGGCCGCGATGCGATGGATCTTCACCTCGAAGGCGGCGCGGCCCTCCATCTGGCGAAACAGCTTCATGGCCCTGGCCCGGCCGTGGATGGTGGGCAGGCCGACGTTTTCGTAGACGAGATCGTCGGCCAGGGCGGCCTCGGCGGCGGCGTAATCCGCGTCCTGCAGGGCGTACAGGAATCCTTCGACCGTACGGGTGTTCGCAACGGTTGTGCCAGTTAGCTCGGTCATCTTGCCAGCGTAGGCGCGTGGCAATCGGGCGCTGTGGCAGGGTGAGCACGATGCGTGTCGCCGTGGTCGCCGGGCCCGATCCCGGGCATTCGTTCCCGGCCATTGCGCTGTGCCGGCGCTTCGCCGAGGCCGGCGATGAGCCCACGTTGTTCACCGGCGCCGAATGGCTCGACACCGCCCGGGGTGCCGGCATCGACGCCGTCGCGCTGGACGGGCTGGCGGCCACCGACGACGACATCGACGCCGGGGCCAGAATCCACCGTCGCGCCGCGCGGATGGCCGTGCTCAACGTGCCCGCGCTGCGCGAACTGGCGCCCGACCTGGTGGTGTCGGACGTCATCACCGCCGGCGGCGGCATGGCCGCCGAACTGCTGGGCATCCCGTGGATCGAACTCAACCCGCATCCGCTGTACCTGCCGTCGAAAGGACTGCCGCCGCTAGGCAGTGGGCTGGCACCGGGCACCGGCATCCGGGGTCGGCTGCGCGACGCCACGATGCGCGCGCTGACGGCGCGATCCGTGCGCACGGGCCTGCATCAGCGCGCGGACTCGCGCGTCGAGATCGGACTGCCGGCGCGCGATCCCGGGCCGCTGCGGCGACTGATCGCGACGCTGCCCGCGCTGGAAGTTCCCCGCCCCGACTGGCCCGCCGAGGCCGTCGTCGTCGGGCCGTTGCACTTCGAGCCGACCGACCGGATCCTCGAGGTCCCGGCCGGCTCGGGACCGGTGGTGGTCATTGCGCCGTCGACGGCCGTGATCGGGACCGAGGGCCTCGCCGAGGTCGCGTTGGCATGTTTGACGCCGGGGGAGACCCTGCCGGCGGGATCGCGCCTGTTGGTGTCGCGGCTGGACGGACCGGAACTGACGGTGCCGCCGTGGGCGACGGTCGGGCTGGGACGTCAGGACGAGTTGTTGGCGCATGCCGACCTGGTGATCTGCGGCGGCGGACACGGCATGGTGGCCAAGACGCTGCTGGCCGGCGTGCCGCTGGTGGTGGTGCCCGGCGGTGGCGACCAGTGGGAGATCGCCAACAGGGTGCTGCGCCAGGGCAGCGCGCGGCTGATCCGCCCGCTGACCGCCGACGCGCTGGTGACCGCCGTCGACGAGGTGCTGTCGTCGCCCCGCTACCGGGCGGCGGCGCAGACGGCCGCCGCCGGCATCGCCGACGTCGCCGATCCGGTCCGGGTGTGCCGCGACGCGCTCGCGGTGGCCGGATGATCCGCTGCGCCGTGCCGGCCGACTTATGCTTTCGCGGGAGGCACTCGATGAGGCTCATCACGACAATCGCCGCCGGCGCCCTGCTGGCGGGGGCGCTGGCCGGCGCGGCCGTCGCGAACGCCGACAGCCCCGAGGAACAGCAGGCATGCCAGTTGATGGACGATCCGGTCGCCGCCCAACAGGGACTCGCGCCGGCCGAATACGCCTTCATGCAGTTGCGCGCCACCATGTCGGCCCAACGCGCGCGTGACGTGATGTCGATTGCGGTGCAGGAGGACTGCCCCAACCACATCATCGACCTGCCGGCCAGCTGGAGGTAGCGGGCTTCGGCGGTGTCTGATGCACGCGGGCTGGGTATGTTGACTGGCGTGCGGCTAACGGAGTTTCACGAGCGGGTGGTCCTGCGCTTTGGCACCACCTACGGGTCCTCGGTCCTGGTGGATCACGTGCTGACCCGCTTCGACGGACGCACGGCTGCTCAAGCCATCGAGGCGGGAATCGAGCCCCGCGATGTCTGGCGGGCGTTGTGCGTGGACTTCGACGTGCCCCGGGAACAGTGGTGAGCGCAACGCACTACTCGTATGCCGGGTACGTGTTCTGCCGCAACACCGTGGCCAGGTGTACGGCATTGCGGACCGCGTTGCTGGTAGCGGATGCGACAGCATCCGGCACGTCGTCGAGGTCGGTGTAGTCCGTGCCCTGCATGGCCTCGCCGTTCCAATAGGTACATCCCTGCGCGGCGATCGAGAATCCAATGTCATTGAGCGCCTGAAACAGATCGGCGACGATCTTGTGCGCGCCGTCCTCGTTGCCCACGACCGCGGCCAGGGCCACCCTGCCCACCATCCGCGGCCTTCCCGCGTCGTCCGTGTCGGACAGCTCGGCGTCGAGGCGCTCCAGGACGCGCTGCGCCACGCTGGACATGTGACCGACCCAGGTGGGCGTCGACACAACGACGATGTCGGCCGCCTTGATTTTGTTCAACAGCGCCGGCCACTCATCACCGGGCCCCATGTCGGCTTCAACACCCGGCAGCAGGTTCAGGTCGACGCACCGCACCTTCTCACCCTCGACGCCCGCGCTTCGCAGCTGATCGAGCAACTGGTCGGCGAGCAGCTCGCTGCTGGACTGCGCCGGACTCTTCTTCAATGAGCAGACCAAGGCGATGGCGCGTACGGATTGCGTTGTGGCTGAGGACATGCTGGCCAGATACCCTGACACGACGACACCAAACGACGCCCGCTTCGTCCGCTCGGCCCTACCGCCGCGTCCGGTGCAGTCCGCAGTCGCCACATAAAGTGCCCCCGGGCAGACGATAGAAAAGACAGCAGCTGCGACGCCTGAAGGCCAGCTGCGGGCCGCTGAGGACACCTGATCCGGCCATCACGCCGGTGTCCAGCAGCAACCGGGTCGTCTGCACAATCGCCGGCTGCAGGTCTGGGCGCGCCGAAAGCAGCGCCTGCGCGGCTCCGACCAGCGCGGAGGCGACGTTGCCCGCGAGCAGGGCGGGTGCCAGCTTGACCGGTAGGGCGGCGGCGAGCGGCCGCATGTGTTCGGTCACCACGATGCGATACAGCACCTCGGGTACTGGCGAGGTGACGGGTTCTCCGACGGGTTGGGGCAGCCGTAGTTGTGGGCCGCCATCGGCGCGTTGCAGGTCTTGAAGGTCGGGCAGTACGCCGTGACCGATTGCGCACGCGAGCATCGGTGACCACAGCCGGGTGGCGTGGCCGAGGTGAACCAGCGAGGCGCCGATCCGCAGGTCGTTCGTGCGGTAGCGCCGGACGGTGGCGTCGATCAGGTCGGCGCAGCCGTCGGTGTAGGACCGTCCGACCGGACGCCATCCCATCGCGTCACCACCCACGGCTAGCGCGAAAAAGCCACCGTAGGAAGCTATTTCGGCTAGCTCGGTGGAGATGTCCATTGTTTCGCGACCGCCTCTTGGGAAAATCCGCCCCAGTTGTCGTGAGCCCCTCTCATGAAGCAAGCGCCGACGGAAAATATCTGGCTCTCTCGGATGGGACATGCCCAGCGGAGATCACAGGGGCTGGACCGCATCGGATTCGCACCGGTTTCCTCAGGCTCGCCCGGTGAAGGGAAGCCCCATCGACGCCTTTCGGTAGCCGATGCTGCCACAGAGGTGGCGCGCGGCGTGTCGAACTTGAATCGAACACCTGTTCGGCTACTGTGGTGAATGTTCGGCCAGTCAACTTGTCGGTGGCCTTCTCTAGTGTCACCGACAACCGACCGATACCGGTCAGACGAACACCGACTATAGGAGAGGCACCATGGCGCAAGCCCCCGACCGCGAGAAGGCTCTCGAACTGGCGATGGCCCAGATCGAAAAGAGCTACGGCAAAGGCTCAGTGATGCGTCTGGGCGACGAGACGCGTCAGCCGATCTCGATCATCCCGACCGGATCCATCGCACTGGACGTGGCCCTGGGCATCGGCGGGCTGCCCCGCGGCCGGGTCGTGGAGATCTACGGCCCGGAATCCTCGGGTAAGACCACCGTCGCCCTGCACGCGGTGGCCAACGCCCAGGCCGCCGGCGGCGTCGCCGCCTTCATCGACGCAGAGCACGCCCTGGACCCGGAGTACGCCAAGAAGCTCGGCGTGGACACCGACTCCCTGCTGGTCAGCCAGCCTGACACGGGGGAGCAGGCCCTCGAGATCGCCGACATGCTGATCCGCTCCGGCGCCCTGGACATCCTGGTCATCGACTCGGTGGCCGCGCTGGTGCCACGCGCCGAGCTCGAAGGCGAGATGGGCGACAGCCACGTCGGACTGCAGGCCCGGCTGATGAGCCAGGCCCTGCGGAAAATGACTGGCGCGCTGAATAATTCGGGCACCACCGCGATCTTCATCAATCAGCTGCGCGAGAAGATCGGGGTGATGTTCGGCAGCCCCGAAACCACAACGGGTGGAAAGGCTTTGAAGTTCTACGCGTCGGTGCGCATGGACGTGCGCCGGATCGAGACGCTCAAGGACGGCACCAACGCAGTCGGTAACCGGACCCGGGTCAAGATCGTCAAGAACAAGGTGGCGCCGCCCTTCAAGCAGGCCGAGTTCGACATCCTCTACGGCCAGGGGATCAGCCGGCAGGGCTCGCTGATCGACATGGGTGTGGAGCAGGGCTTCATTCGCAAGTCCGGTTCCTGGTTCACCTATGAAGGTGAGCAGCTCGGCCAGGGCAAGGAGAACGCCCGCACCTTCTTGATGGAAAACGACGAAGTCGCCAACGAGATCGAGAAGAAGATCAAGGAAAAGCTCGGTATTGGCGCGGTCATGACCGATGACGACGTCCTGCCCGCCCCCGTCGATTTCTGAGCCCTCCCGCGAAGAGCAGGCGCGGGCGCTGTGCCTGCGCCTGCTCACCGCGAGAGCGCGTACCCGGGCCGAGCTCCACGGCCAGCTGGCCAAACGCGGCTATCCCGACGACGTCAGTGAGCGGGTACTCGACCGGTTGGCCTCCGTCGGCTTGATCGACGACGCCGACTTCGCCCAGCAGTGGGTGCAGTCCCGCCGGGCGAACGCCGGGAAAAGCAAGCGTGCCTTGGCCGCCGAGCTGCACACCAAGGGTGTCGACAACGACGTGATCACCTCGGCGCTGGCCGGGATCGACGCCGGCGCCGAACGGGACCGGGCCGAGCAGTTGGTCCGGTCCAAGCTGCGCCGGGAGACCCTGAACGGCGACGACGCGCGGGTGACTCGCAGGCTGGTGGGAATGCTGGCGCGCCGTGGTTACGGCCAGAACTTGGCGTGCGAGGTCGTTTTCGCCGAGTTGGCCGCCGAGCGGGAGCGCCGCCGGGTCTAGGCCCTTGACGTGCGGTTTCCCGTGCGCCGACCCGTCGCCGTACCATGGCCCCGTGACTTCGATGGTGGCGCGCGACGCCGGGCCCGCAGACGCGGCGGCCCACGCCGTGTCCGCGCGTACCTACCAAGTCCGCACCTACGGCTGCCAGATGAACGTGCACGACTCGGAGCGGTTGGCGGGTCTGCTGGAAGCGGCCGGGTATCAGCGGGCCGCCGCGGGCGTCGACGCCGACGTGGTGGTGTTCAACACCTGCGCCGTCCGGGAGAACGCAGACAACAAGCTCTACGGCAACCTCAGCCACCTAGCTCCGCGCAAGCGCGGCAATCCCGAGATGCAGATCGCCGTCGGCGGCTGCCTGGCCCAAAAAGACCGGGACGCGTTGCTGCGCAAGGCACCCTGGGTGGACGTCATCTTCGGCACCCACAACATCGGGTCGCTGCCCACACTGCTGGAGCGCGCCCGGCACAACAAGGTCGCCCAGGTGGAAATCGCCGAGGCGCTGCGGGAGTTCCCGTCGTCACTGCCCAGCGCACGCGAATCCGCTTATGCCGCTTGGGTTTCCATCTCAGTCGGGTGCAACAACAGTTGCACGTTCTGCATCGTCCCGTCGTTGCGGGGCAAAGAGGTTGACCGCAGTCCGGACGACATCCTGGCCGAGGTCACCTCGCTGGTCGACGACGGCGTGCTCGAGGTCACGCTGCTGGGCCAGAACGTCAACGCCTATGGGGTGTCCTTCGCCGACCCGGCCCTACCCCGCGACCGCGGAGCCTTCGCCCGCCTGCTGCGGGCCTGCGGCGACATCGACGGGCTGGAACGGGTGCGGTTCACCTCGCCGCATCCGGCCGAATTCACCGACGACGTCATCGAGGCCATGGCGCAGACGCCGAATGTCTGCCCCGCCCTGCACATGCCGCTGCAGTCCGGATCCGACCGGGTGCTGCGCGCGATGCGACGGTCTTACCGCGCCGAGCGCTACCTCGGCATCATCGACCGCGTCCGGGCCGCCATGCCGCACGCCGCCATCACCACCGACCTGATCGTCGGTTTTCCCGGAGAGACCGAAGAGGACTTCGCCGCCACGCTCGACGTGGTGCGCCGGGCCCGGTTCTCGGCCGCGTTCACCTTCCAGTACTCCAAGCGCCCCGGCACCCCGGCCGCCGACCTCGACGGGCAGATACCGAAAGCCGTTGTGCAGGAACGCTATGACCGACTGATCGAACTGCAGGAGGCGATCTCGCTGGAGGGTAACCAGGCCCTCATCGGGCAGACCGTCGAACTGCTGGTCGCCACGGGCGAAGGACGCAAGGACAGCCGCACCGCGCGGATGACCGGGCGGGCCCGCGACGGCCGGTTGGTGCACTTCGCCGTCGATACACCCGCCGACACCCCGGTGCGCCCCGGGGACCTCATCACCACGGTGGTCACCGAGGCCGCACCTCATCACCTCATCGCTGACGCGGGGATCGTCACGCATCGTCGCACCCGAGCGGGCGATGCGCAGGCCGCCGGGCAGCGTCCGCGCGGCATCGGCCTCGGCATGCCCGCCGTCGGGCCGCCCGTCGGCCCGCCCGAATCCCTTGGATGTGTGCTGTGAAAAAAGAGATGAACAACGACGACATACAGTTCGGCGCCCTGCGGACCGAGATCGAGGCCGCCGAACGCCGGGTGGCACGCGGAATCGACCCCGGCCCACGGGCCTTCTTCGTGTCCATCCTGGTGTTCGTGCTGCTAGCGTCCTTCATCCTGCCGCACACCGGTGACGTGCGCGGTTGGGACGTGCTGTTCGGTAGCCACCACGCCGGCGCGGCCGCCGTCGCCCTGCCGTCGCGGGTGTTCGCCTGGCTGGCACTGGTGTTCGGGGTGGGCTTCTCGATGCTGGCGCTGGTGACGCGGCGCTGGGCGCTGGCCTGGGTTGCGTTGGCCGGCACGGCCATTGCGGGCGCCGCGGGCATGCTGGCGATCTGGTCGCGTCAGACCGTTTCCGCGGGGCACCCGGGGCCGGGCTGGGGCCTGATCGTCGCCTGGCTCACCGTGCTCGTGCTCATCTACCACTGGGCCCGCGTGGTCTGGTCGCGCACCATCGTGCAGCTCGCCGCCGAGGATCAGCGGCGCCGCGTCGCGGCGGCGCAGCAGTCGATCACCCTGCTGGACGGTCTGGACAACATGGCCGGGCCCTTAGCCTCGGAGACCCGCGACGACCCCGGCACCACCAGAGGGGTCTGAGCGCCGCTAGGGCTTGCGGGCCAGGGCCTCGACGGCCGCCCGCGCCCACTGTCGCCACTGCTCGGCGTTGGCTTTGGCCTCTTCGGCCTCCTTGGTCCGTCCGGCCGCCGCGGCTTTCTGAGCCTGCTGTTCGTATTGCTCGGCGCGGGCCTGGAATTGCTCGGCCCGAGCCTGCGCCTGCGGGTCAGACCAGCCCGCGTCGCCGGCGTCGCGCACCTTCTTCTCGACCGCGCGCAGCCGCCGCTCCAACTCGGCGGACCGCTCGCGCGGGACTTTGCCGATCGCGTCCCACTTCTCGGTGATCGTGCGCAGCGCCGCGCGGGCGGCGTCGTGGTTGCTGGTGTCCAGCCTCTCCGCCTCGGCCAACAACGCCTCTTTGGCGGTCGCATTGGCGCGGAACTCCGCGTCCTTTTCCGCCGTCACCGCGTTGCGCGCGGTGAAGAACACGTCCTGGGCGGCCTTGAAACGCCGCCACAGGGCGTCGTCGACCTCCCGGCTCGCCCGCCCGGCCGCCTTCCACTCGGTGAGCAGCTTGCGGAATTCGGCACTGGTCGCAGTCCAGTCGGTCGAGTCGGACAGCGCTTCGGCCCGCTCGCACAGGTGTTCCTTGGCCTGGCGGATCCCCGAGCGCTCCCGGTCCAGTTCGGCGAAATGCGATCCGCGCCGCCGGTTGAAGGTCTCCCGGGCCGCGGAGTAGCGCTTCCACAACGCGTCGTCGACCTTGCGGTCCACCCCGCTGATCGTCTTCCACTCGTCGAGGATCGCGCGGAACCGGTCGCCCGCGGCCTTCCACTGCGTCGCGTTGACGGCCAACTCCTCGGCCTCCGCGGCCAGCGCCTCCTTGCGGGCGGTCTGGGTGGCCCGATGCTCTTCGCGCCGGGAGCGCTCCGCGGCGATGGCCGCCTCGGCGTGTTCGGCGATGGTGGTCAACCGGGCCGCCAGCGCGTCGATATCGCCCAGCACTGCCGTCGTCGGCAACGTCTCGGTCAGCTCGGCCGCATGAGCCTTGATCTTGCGCGCGTCACCGGTCCCGGAGACCAGGCGCTCCTCCATCAGGGTGACCTCGGTGGCCAGGTCATCGAAGCGACGGCCGAAGTGGGAAAACGCCGCCTCTCGATCGCCGGCCTGCCAGGAGCCGACGACGCGCTCGCCGGCGGAGCTGATCAGCCATACCGTGCCGTCGTCGTCCACGCGCCCGAACTGGTGCGGATTGCTGGGCGGCGGCATTACCAGGGGGTGAGCGGTGGTGGGCCGCGGTGTCGGCCGGGGACCGGGACGTGGTCCCGGACGCGGCGCGGGCCGAGCTGAATCGTCGCGAGGCTCGTCAGCCGTCATGCGCTCGTCACTACCCTTTCGCAACCCTTCCGCGCGGTCCGTGTCCCGCGCGCCTGCCGCGCGTAGCGGCACCGTTTCCTGCGTCTGCCGGATGCCCGTGGCCGGGTTCTCCCAACAGGTGCTTAACAGTATTCAAGCAGCTTGCTCTGGCACGCGCCGCCACCTTGGGATTCCCACCGGCCCCGACGGCAGCACGGCAGCGTCGCGGTGTTCGGGCGGGCGAGTGCCGTCGTGCTACCGCGTCACCGCATCGGAGTTCGTCGAACCCTCGTGCGCGTTGTCTTAGGGCCGCATCCAATGAACCTGCCGACGCCTCGCCGGAGGATCAGGGCGATGTTGTGACGGTGATCCCGTCGCGCGCGGTGGGCGAGGCGTGAGAAGGGCTGGCAGCGCGGGGGCTTAGCCGGCGCTCACAGCAACCTGTGCGGTTCTCTTAGAGTTACCCCACGCGTTACATAGATTCCTGAAGTACTAGTTGAACGGTTACCTGCGGCGCTATTAGCAACGTGTTGAACGTCATAGATTTGTAGTTGAACTGAACGCGAATTGTGCGTGTATTTGCTTGCGCCACGGGGAAAGCTGGGTCGGACGGTCGTGAGGCGGAGGGGTCGGTCATGTCGAAAGTTGATGTAGCGGCGTTGATTGCTTTGTGCGCTGCGCTGGCATCGGCGGTCGGCGACGTGATCCGTCAGCGCTCCGCGCACGAGATCACCGACAAGCAGGTCGGCCACCTGGAATTGTTCCGCATGTCGCTCCGGGACACCCGGTGGTGGCTGGGCGGCCTGGCCGCAATCACCAACTACAGCCTGCAGGCCGCCGCCCTGGCCTGGGGCTCGGTGGTGCTGGTGACCTCTTTGCAGGTAGCGGCCCTGTTGTTCGCCCTGCCCATCTACGCGCGTCTGGCCCACCATCGGGTGAAGCCACGGGAGTGGATGTGGGCGCTCATCTTGGCCGCCGCCCTAGCGGTGGTCATCATCGTCGGCGACCCGGCAGCAGGCCATCAGCGTGCGCCGCTGCACACCTGGATGATCGTCGCCGTGGTCATGGTACCGCTGCTGGTGGCCTGCGTGGTGGCCGCGCGACTGCGGGCCGGCAGCCCGTTGGCGGCTGTGCTGCTCGCGGTGGTGGCGGGCTCCTCGCTGGCGCTGTTCGCAGTGCTGACCAAGGGCATCGTGGAGATGTCCGAGCACAGCCTGGTGGGCGTGCTGACGTCGTGGGAGTTCGTGCCGTGGCTGTTGGTGGCTCTGGCCGGGATGATCTTCCAGCAGTCGGCTTTCCGCGCCGGCACGCTGACCGCGTCGTTGCCGACGATGACGGTGGCCAAGCCGGTGGTCGCCGGCCTGCTTGGGGTGCTGGTGCTGGGCGAGACGCTGAACGCCAGCGGCCCGAAGGCCTTCGTGCTGATCGGGGCGGTGGCGGTGGTGATCATCTCGACGATCGCACTGGCCCGCGGCGAGGCCGCCACCTTGGATCAGGCCGAACGTGGCTCGGGTGATGCCCCGCGGAAAGCGCGGCGCCGCCGTGCCGCCGAAGGCGATGACCTCGGCCCCTTCACCGGCCGGCTGGTGGTGGCGGACACCTCGGGGCGGTGACGTCCAGCGCGCGGACGGTCCCGGGCAACGCGAACTGATGCCGGGCCGCGGGCGCGGTCACGTTAGTTTGGTGGCGTGCTGAGCGCGATTGCGATCGTCCCGTCGGCGCCGGTCCTCGTCCCCGAGCTCGCCGGAGCGGCCGTCGCCGAGGTGGCCGACCTGGCCGCGGCGACGCTTGCCGCGGCCGCCCTGCTGCCCGACCGCTGGGTGGCGATCGGGACGGGGCCCGACGATGGCGTGCTGGGTCCTGACGCGGTGGGCACCTTCGCGGGTTTCGGCGTGGACGTACGCGTCCGGCTTTCCCCGCACGCCGACGAAGCCGCCCCGCCGGCTGCGTTTCCGGTCTGCGCGCTGCTGGCCGGCTGGGTGCGCGGCCAGGCGCAGCCGCTGGCCAACGCGCAGGTCCGGATCTACCGCACCGACCACGAAGCCGACGCCGCACTGAGCCTCGGCAAACATCTGCGCGCAGAGATCGACCAGCTGGCCGAGCCGGTCGGGGTGCTGGTCGTCGCCGACGGCGCGCACACGCTGACACCGGCCGCCCCCGGCGGATACGACCCGGACAACGCCGACGCGCAAGAGGCGCTGGACGACGCCCTGGCCGTCGGCGATATCGCCGCGCTGCGCCGTCTGCCACGCCAGATCCTGGGGCGGGTCGCATTTCAGGTGCTGGCCGGGCTGGCCGAGCCCGGACCCCGATCGGCCAAGGAGCTGTACCGCGGAGCGCCCTACGGGGTGGGCTACTTCGCCGGCGCCTGGCAGTTGTGACGGCCGCCGTGCGCCCCCTGGCGATCATCGGCCCAACCGGCACCGGCAAGTCGCAGTTGGCCCTCGACTTTGCAGAACGGGTCGAACGCCTGGGCGTCCGCGTGGAGATCGTCAACGCCGACGCGATGCAGCTCTATCGCGGCATGGACATCGGCACCGCCAAGCTGCCCGTCGACGCCCGCCGCGGCATCCCGCATCACCAGCTCGATGTCCTCGACGTAACCGAGACCGCGACGGTCGCCCGCTATCAGGGCGCCGCCGCCGCCGACGTCGAAGCGATCGCGGCCCGGGGTGCGCTGCCGATCATCGTGGGCGGCTCCATGCTCTACGTCCAGTCGCTGCTCGACGATTGGTCGTTTCCCGCCACCGATCCCGCGGTGCGCGCGCGCTGGGAGCAGCGGCTCGCCGAGATCGGGTTGGGCGAGCTGCGCGCCGAGCTGGCCCGTCGCGATCCCGCCGCGGCCGCGTCCATCCTGCCCACCGATGCCCGCCGCACGGTGCGGGCCCTGGAAGTGGTCGAGCTGACCGGTCAGCCGTTCTCCGCCTCTGCGCCGCAGATCGGCGCCCCCAGGTGGGACACCGCGATCGTCGGGCTGGACTGCGATACATCACTTCTCGACGAGCGGCTGGCCCGGCGCACCGACACCATGTTCGACCGGGGCCTGGTCGGCGAGGTGGTCGCGCTGCTGGACAAGGGCTTGCGCGACGGGGTCACCGCCTCGCGCGCACTGGGCTACGCCCAAGTGCTGACGGCGCTGGATGGGAGCGGTCCGACGGGCCCCAGCGCGGATCAACTGCGGGACGCGCGCGAGCAGACCTTCTTCGGCACCCGACGCTACGTCCGGCGCCAGCGGTCCTGGTTTCGCCGGGATCACCGTGTGCAGTGGCTCGATGTCGGCGCGGCGACCCCGGCCCAGCGCGCCGCAGCCGTCGACGCCGCCGTGCGGGCGTGGCGCCACGTATCCTGAGCAGGTGAATTTCGCGAAGGGCCACGGCACCCAGAACGACTTCGTGGTGCTGCCGGACCCGCAGGCCGAGCTGAGCCTGACCGAGTCGCGGGTGGCCGCGCTCTGCGACCGGCGCCGCGGGCTGGGCGCCGACGGGGTGCTGCGCGTCACCACCGCCGGTGCGGCGCTGTCTGCCGGCCTGCTCGACCGGGTGCCCGACGGAGTGGGCGTCGGTGACTGGTACATGGACTACCGCAACGCCGACGGGTCCGTCGCCCAGATGTGCGGCAACGGCGTGCGGGTCTTCGCGCACTACCTGCGCGCCAGCGGCATGGAATCCCGCGACGAATTCGTGGTCGGGTCGCCGGCCGGTCCGCGGCCGGTCGCGGTGCATCGCGTCGATGCGACCACCGCCGATATCAGCGTCGACATGGGCAAGGCCAACACAGTGGGCCCGGGCGAAGCGGTCGTGGGTGGCCGGCGGTTCTGGGGTCTGGCGGTCGATGTGGGCAATCCTCACCTGGCCTGCGTGGACCCACACCTGACGCGCGAGGCGCTGGCGGCGTTGGACGTGGCCGCGCCGGTGAGCTTCGATCCCGCCCAATTCCCCGACGGGGTGAATGTCGAGATCCTCACCGCACCGGCCGATGGGACGGTGCACATGCGCGTGCATGAGCGGGGGGTGGGCGAAACGCGCTCGTGCGGCACCGGAACGGTCGCGGCCGCGGTCGCCGCGCTGGCCGGTGCCGGTGCGGCCACCGGCACACTGACCGTTCTCGTGCCCGGCGGCGAGGTCGTCGTCACCATCACCGATGCCACCAGCTTCCTGCGAGGACCGTCCATACTGGTAGCCCAAGGAGAACTCAGCGAGGAATGGTGGCGCGAACAGCAGCGTTAAATCAGGTGCGCGGCAGCGTTTTCGCGTGCATCATCTTTTATTGCCTATGACAGAACCTGAATTTCGTGAACATGCTCCGGCAATCTCGGAGCCCAGCACGGGCGAACTCGCCCTCGAAGATCGGTCGGCGCTGCGTCGCGTCGCCGGCCTGTCGACCGAACTCACCGACGTCTCGGAAGTCGAATACCGCCAGCTTCGGCTCGAGCGTGTCGTCCTGGTGGGCGTCTGGACCGACGGCACCGCCGCGGACAGCGAGGCCAGCATGGCCGAGCTCGCCGCCCTGGCCGAGACCGCCGGCTCCGAGGTGCTCGAGGGGTTGATCCAGCGCCGTGACAAACCCGACCCGTCGACCTACATCGGTTCGGGTAAGGCCGCCGAACTACGCGAAGTGGTGCTGGCGACTGGTGCCGACACCGTCATCTGCGACGGTGAGCTGTCCCCGGCGCAGCTGACGGCACTGGAAAAGGCGGTGAAAGTCAAGGTCATCGACCGCACCGCATTGATCCTCGACATCTTCGCCCAGCACGCCACCAGCCGGGAGGGTAAGGCGCAGGTCGCGTTGGCCCAGATGGAATACATGCTGCCGCGGCTGCGCGGCTGGGGTGAGTCGATGTCGCGGCAGGCCGGTGGCCGTGCCGGTGGCAGCGGGGGAGGCGTGGGCCTGCGCGGTCCCGGTGAAACCAAGATCGAGACCGACCGGCGGCGCATCCGCGAGCGCATGGCCAAGCTGCGCCGCGAGATCAAGGACATGAAGCAGGTCCGCGACACCCAGCGCAGCCGGCGGGTACACAGCGACTTGCCCGCGATCGCCATCGTCGGCTACACCAACGCCGGCAAGTCGAGCCTGCTCAACGCGCTGACCGGGGCCGGGGTACTGGTACAGGACGCGTTGTTCGCCACCCTGGAACCCACCACCCGCCGTTCCGAGTTCGATGACGGCCGGCCGTTCGTGCTCACCGACACCGTCGGATTCGTCCGGCACCTGCCCACCCAACTGGTCGAAGCCTTCCGCTCCACGCTGGAAGAGGTCGTCGACGCCGATCTGTTGGTACACGTCGTCGACGGCTCCGACGTCAACCCGCTGGCGCAGATCAACGCGGTCCGCCAGGTGGTCTCCGAAGTCGTCGCCGACTACGGGACGGACCACGATGGCGACGCGCCCCAGGAGCTGCTGGTGGTGAACAAGGTCGACGCCGCAAGCGATTTGACGCTGGCCAAGCTTCGTCATGCCCTGCCGGGCGCCATATTCGTGTCCGCGCACACCGGCGACGGAATCGACGCCCTGCGCCGTCGGATCGCCGAGCTCGCGATTCCCGCCGACACCGCCGTCGACGTGGTGATCCCATACCACCGCGGCGACCTGGTGGCCCGCCTGCACGCCGATGGGCGCGTCCAGGAGGAGGAGCACAACGCCGAGGGCACCCGCATCAGGGCCCGGGTTTCGCTGGCCCTGGCCGGCCGGCTGCGCGAGTTCTCCGCGCGCTGAACGCGCATTGCCCCCAGGGAATTCGTGCGGCGCGGGACCGCCCGAGCCCCTCGAGGCGGCGGTAGGCGACCCCGCCGGCTGCCTACCAACCGTCCGGTTGGTATATCTTGGGCTGCAGTAATCCCAGTCGCCGGAGGTCTTCCATGAGCAGCGCCATTAAATACCAGCGCACTCTTTTCGAGTCAGAGCACGACCTGTTCCGTGAGTCCTACCGGGGCTTTCTCGAGCGCCACGTCGCGCCCTACCACGACGAGTGGGAGAAAGAGAAGATCGTCGACCGCGGTGTGTGGCTCGAGGCCGGCAAGCAAGGCTTCCTCGGCATGGCGGTGCCCGAAGAGTACGGCGGCGGCGGCAACCCCGACTTCCGGTACAACGCGATCATCACCGAGGAGACCACCGCCGGCCGCTACAGTGGCATCGGCTTCGGCCTGCACAACGACATCGTGGCGCCCTACCTGTTGGCCCTCGCCAGCGAGGAGCAGAAGCAGCGGTGGCTGCCGAAATTCTGCACCGGAGAGCTGATTACGGCGATCGCGATGACCGAGCCGGGAACAGGTAGCGACCTGCAGGGCATCAAGACCCGTGCGGTCAAGCACGGCGACCACTACGTGCTCAACGGCTCAAAGACGTTTATCACCAACGGAATCAACTCCGACCTGGTGCTCGTGGTCGCGCAGACCGACCCGGAAAAGGGCTCTCAGGGTTTCTCGCTGCTCGCCGTGGAGCGTGGCATGGAGGGCTTCGAGCGCGGGCGCCACCTGGACAAGATCGGGCTCGACGCCCAGGACACGGCCGAGCTGTCGTTCACCGACGTCAAGGTGCCGGCCGAAAACCTGCTGGGCCAGGAGGGCATGGGATTCATCTACCTCATGCAGAACCTGCCGCAGGAACGCATTTCGATCGCGATCATGGCCGCCGCGGCCATGGAGCAGGTGCTCGAGCAGACCTTGCAGTACACCAAGGAGCGCAAGGCATTTGGCAAGCCGATCGGCAGCTTCCAGAACAGCCGCTTCGTGCTAGCCGAGCTGGCGACGGAGGCAACCGTGGTCCGCATGATGGTCGACGAGTTCCTCCGCCTGCACCTGGACCACAAGCTGACGGCCGAGCAGGCCGCCATGGCCAAGTGGTACTGCACCGAAAAGCAGGTGTATCTGATCGACCGCTGCCTGCAGCTGCACGGTGGTTACGGCTACATGCGTGAATATCCCGTCGCTCGTGCCTATCTGGATGCCCGGGTGCAAACCATCTACGGCGGCACGACCGAGATCATGAAGGAAATCATCGGCCGCAGCCTCGACGTATAGCGTTTCGTTTGCTGGATCGCGGTCCACGATCGCGAACTCCCCGCGGACGATATTGGCGCAGGAATGTCCGGCAGTCGCTGGACGCGACGGACATTGGTCTGTTGGCTCGCACGGCTATTGCCGATGCGCGACAAACTGACCGGTGCGCGCGATTGGTCCGTCGCGCGGGGTCGAGCGTGAATGCGCCGATTGCTCGCGTACCGTCGGCGCATGTGTTTCGGGTGTGCCGACCGCATCATCACGCATAGTCAGGCCCGCGATCGCGCCGCCGGCGCATGCGCCTCGCGCGATCGCGGCCGGCGCAATTCCGCTGTGCGAGTCGGTAGTCCGGCGTCGTTACTCGATTTTGCGTTCCCGCCGCCTTTGCGTGCGATATCCGCAACACCGCGCGAACGGTGCCGCGGTGGATCGCGATTGGGCCAGCGGAAGGCATCATTTCGACATCGGTGTGGTATCCGTTTTTGTAAAATCCGTGATTTGACTTCGCATTTCTTGTTGGCTGGAGCAAAGTTATGCGAGCCCGACGACAAGGCTGATCGTGCGCGGGTCCATTTCCGGCGCAAGTACCGCCCGCTCGCCGGTTATGCAAATAAGGGCATAGCCGCAGAAAGAACCGTATCCGCCGGCTGGGAGGCTTGGTGAAGGTGCAGAGAGGTCACATGCGCAAGCTGATCGGAAGTGCGCTGGTCAGCTTGACGACCACTGCACTGGCCGCCGTATTGCTGGCCCCCACCGCGGTAGCGAGCCCGATAGGCGACGCCGAGGCGGCGATCATGGCCGCATGGGATAAGGCCGGCGGCGACACCTCACCGCTGGGCGCCCGCAAGGGCGACGTGTACCCCGTCGGGGATGGTTTCGCCCTGGACTTCGACGGCGGCAAGATGTTCTTCACCCCGGCCACCGGAGCCAAATTCGCCTACGGGCCTGCCCTGGACAAGTACGAGTCGCTGGGTGGGCCGGCCGGCAGCGATCTGGGCTTCCCGGCCATCGACGAAGTCCCGGGTCTCGCGGGTCCGGACAGCCGGGTGATCACCTTCTCGGCCAGCGACAAGCCGGTCATTTTCTGGACGCCCGAGCACGGCCCTCACGTGGTGCGCGGTGCCCTCAACACCGCCTGGGACAAGCTGGGCAGCTCGGGCGGAGTTCTCGGGGTACCGGTCGGCGACGAGACCTACAGCGGCGAGGTGTCGTCACAGAAGTTCAGCGGCGGCCAGGTGTCGTGGAATCGCCAGACGAAGCAGTTCACCACTGAACCGCCGGCGCTGGCCGACCAGCTCAAGGGCCTGCAGGTGGCGATCGATCCCACCGCGGCGATCAACACCGCTTGGCGTGCGGCCGGCGGAGCCACGGGACCCTTGGGCGCCAAGCAGGGCGGGCAATATCGGGTCGGCGGCGACGGAATCGCCCAGAACTTCGCCGGCGGCAAGGTGTTCTTCACCCCGGCCACCGGCGCGAACGCCGTCGAGAGCGACATCCTGGCCAAATACGAGTCACTGGGCGGACCGGTCGGCAGCGACCTGGGATTCCCCACCACCAACGAAACCGACGGCGGCATAGGGCCGTCCAGCCGTATCGCCACCTTCTCCGCGGCCGACAAGCCGGTCATCTTCTGGACGTCCGAGCACGGCGCGTTCGTCGTGCGTGGGGCGATGAAGACCGCGTGGGACAAGCTGCGGGCTCCGGCCGGAAAACTTGGTGCCCCGGCCGCCGACCAGGCCGTGACCGGCGACGTGATTTCGCAGCAGTTCACCGGCGGCAAGATTTCGTGGAACCGGGCGAAGAACACGTTCAGCACGGAACCGTCCAACCTGGCGCCGCTGCTTTCCGGCCTGCAGGTGTCGGGTCAGGACCAGCCGAGCAATTCGGCCACGCCGGCGCATCCAAAGAAGTCCGCCTGGCACTGGTGGTGGCTGTTGGCCGCGATTCCGGTGCTGGCGCTGCTCGTGCTGTTGGCATGGGTGATGTTCGTCTGGCGGCGGCGCCGGCCCGGGCACGAGGACGCCGCGGCCTACGCGCCCGGCCACGGTGGGAACTTCGGCTACGACGCCGACGAGCGCTGGGGACACGACGATTCCGACGTCAACGCCGAGTCGTTCGGGCTCGGCGCGCCGCGCCAGCCTGAACCTGAGGCCGGGCCGATCAGCTGGCAACGGCGGGTTCCGGCCGAAAGCGACTACGGCTTCGAGGAGGAGGACCCCGACGCCGTCGATACCGACTCGATCCCGGTCGTCTCCGAGCAGATGCTGTCGGAGGCCGACTATTCCGACGCCGGGGCCGACTACACCGACTACACCGACGCCGTTCCCGAGGTCGCCGAGCCCGAGACGGCGGACGACGCCGCCTACGTCGACGCCGACGATCCCGATGCCGGCTATGTGGAGGAGGCGTATCCGGACGACGAGTATCCCGACGTCGTCGTTCCCCACACCCCGACGGACACCGACGCCGTGGCCGACGCCGTGGAAACCGCTGAGCCAGAAGACGAATACATTGATCTCCCGGAACCGGACGTCGAGCCCGTAGCGGATACCGCGGTGGGAGCCGCCGTGGTCGCCGATGCTGTCGCGGCCGGGACTACGGTTCGAAGCGGTCGCCACGCCGCCGAGGACGCCTCGGAGAACGGCCTGGCTGGACCGGACGGGCGACCCACGATCCACCTGCCGCTCGATGACCCGTACCAGGCGCCCGACGGATACCCCATCAAGGCGAGTGCTCGTTACGGCTTGTATTACATGCCGAACAGCGACCTGTACCAGGACACGCTCGCCGAAATCTGGTTGTCAAGCGAAGAAGTCGCTCAGGCCAACGGCTTCACCAGGGCTGACTGACTTAGTCCGCTCTCGCGTCAGACCTTGCGAATGACCGTGACAACCTTGCCCAGCACACTCGCGTCGTTGCCCGGGATGGGGTCGAACGCGGGGTTATGCGGCATCAGCCACACCTGACCGCCGGCGCGTTTGAACGTCTTGACCGTGGCCTCGCCGTCGAGCATCGCCGCGACGATGTCGCCGTTGTCGGCGACGTTCTGCTGACGGACCACCACCCAGTCGCCGTCACAGATCGCGGCATCGACCATCGAGTCACCGACGACCTTGAGCAGGAAAAGCGTGCCTTCACCGACCAATTCGCGCGGCAGGGGAAAGACGTCTTCGACGGCCTCTTCGGCCAGGATGGGTCCGCCGGCCGCGATGCGCCCGAGCACCGGGACGAACGTGGGTTCCGGTAGGGCGTCCGAGCCGGCCACCTCGGTGGCGGGCGCCACCACGTCGGCATCGGCGCCGCGGACATCGACGGCTCGCGGGCGGTTCGGGTCGCGGCGCAGGTATCCCTTGCGCTCCAGCGTGCGCAGCTGGTGCGCCACCGATGATGTCGACGTCAGACCGACAGCGTCGCCGATCTCCCGGATGCTCGGCGGGTAGCCGCGGCTGGTGACCGAGACGCGGATGACATTCAGAATGGTGCGCTGCCGTTCGGTCAGCGAGGAAGCCACGGAGTGCAGCCGACCCTCGGGACCGGCCGATGAAGTGTCGTTGCTGTCGCCCATGGCACTGAATGTAGCCGTACCGAGAACAAGAATCAAACATGTGTTCGAGTGGCGTGTCGCACCTTTGGCTCGCCCGCGGAGAAGGCCCACAGCCGGGTGAATCACAAATGTGTAACTCTTCGAAATATCGGGTATTTATGCCTCGTGACAGTGATAGAGGCCGACGAACTTGTCGGTGGTGTGATCTAGCGTTTGCTCGTGCGACACGCTTCGCTCAAATGTTCGGTTTCGAACATACAGGCGATTAGTGTCGAACACACGAGCGAGAGCTAGTTGACCGGAGGAACGAAGATGACAGTCATCCACACGCCTGCGCCGCGTATCAGCAGTCTTCGGCGCCCGATCAATGGACCCGTCCAGGGTGCTCGCTACGGACGGGACGGGCTGGCCCGGTCCCGCCGGCCCGCGCCATCGCGGCCGACGAGTGCGGCCACGCGCTACTACGGCACCGGGGTGGCAATGTCCGTCGCTCCGCACCGCAGGCGCGCCACCACCTGGGCGTCGACCATCGGACTGGCGCTGGCCGCCGGGGCGATCACCCTGTGGCTGGGTCTCGTCGCAAATGTCGGCCAGGTGCTCAACGGCGACTCCACGAACTCGGCGGCCAACGTTCCCGACCGGCTCGCCGTCGTCCGCGTCGATGCGGGGGAGTCGCTTCAGGACTTCGCGCACCGGGTGGCGCCCGACGCGCCGACCACCCAGGTCGCCGACCGCATCCGCGAACTCAACGATCTACACTCGCCCAATTTGATGGCGGGCCAGACCCTGATCGCTCCGGTCGGTTGAGCAGCGTTGTGCGATAACGGCTCCGGACTGACAATTCCCGGACGCCAGTGCCGAGTCCGCACGCCGGCGGCTCCATTAGCAGTGCAGGTCAGCGCGCGGGTACGCTCAAAGTCCTGCAGTACCTTGTCGGCGCGATGAAGGAGCGGTCATGCACTGTCCGTTCTGTCGCCATCCCGATTCGCGCGTGATCGATTCGCGCGAAACCGATGAAGGGCAGGCGATCCGGCGCCGCCGATCCTGTCCCGAATGCGGACGACGTTTCACCACCGTGGAGACCGCGGTCCTCGCAGTGGTCAAGCGCAGCGGCGTCACCGAACCGTTCAGCAGGGAGAAGGTCATCAGCGGCGTCCGCCGGGCCTGCCAGGGGCGCCAGGTGGATGACGATGCGCTGAACCTGCTGGCCCAGCAGGTCGAAGACACCGTGCGCGCCGCGGCCTCGCCGGAGATTCCCAGTCACGAGGTCGGCTTGGCCATTCTGGGGCCGCTGCGCGACCTGGACGAGGTGGCATACCTACGGTTCGCCTCCGTCTATCGGTCCTTCGAGTCCGCGGACGATTTCGAACGCGAGATCCAAGCGCTACGCGATCACCGCGGAGTAACAACCCCAGGCTGAGGATCGCAGCTTCCTCCGAATTGCCCGGCTCCTCAGCGGGCTAGGCTCGGCTTCATGCCCACTGACTTGCATCCCGACCTTGCGGCGCTGGCCCCGCTCCTTGGGACCTGGGCCGGCCAGGGTGCGGGTAAGTACCCGACGATCCCGCCCTTCGACTATCTCGAAGAAGTCGTGTTCGCCCATGTCGGTAAGCCGTTTCTGGCCTACGGGCAGAAAACCAAGGCGGTAGCCGACGGCAAGCCGTTGCATGCCGAAACCGGTTATCTTCGCGTGCCACAACCGGGGCGCGTCGAACTGGTCCTGGCGCATCCCAGCGGAATCACCGAAATCGAGGTCGGCACCTATTCGGTCAGCGGTGACCTCATCGAAATGCAGATGTCGACCACGGCGGTCGGGTTGACGCCCAGCGCCAAAGAGGTGACCGCGCTTGGCCGTTCGTTTCGCATCGACGGCGACGAGCTCTCTTACACGGTGCAGATGGGTGCGGTCGGGCAACCGCTGCAGGACCACCTCGACGCGGTCCTACACCGGCAGCGCTGAGCCCTCACTCATCGGCCGTCGTCAGTCGAGGTGTCGCACACCGCCATTGACGACCCGCCCTGCCACCCCGACCCAGCCCTCGGCACTCCACGTCGTGTCGATGACGGAGCCCTTGCCCTGGGTGATCCGCAGGCTCTGGCTCAGGTAATCGGTGATCCGCATCGCCGCCGAACCGGTCGCCTCGTCCTCGACCACACCGAGGTTTGCGGCGAACATGCGCGCCCGCAGCGACCCGGCCGCCCGGTCGGTCCAGGCCCACAGGTAGTGCGCGGTGTCGTCGGGATAGTCCGCCGGATCGGCGGCGAGAACCTCGTCGGTCGAAGTGAACTCGTGCAGGGCGAAGTCGGGCGCCCATTCCGCGCGAGCGCTTATGCTGGCGCGGTCGTCGTCGTAACCCACCTGCACAATCCCGGCCCGCACCTGCAGCGTCTTGATCGGCGAACCGTTCTCGCGCAGCCACCATGTCGCGCCGACAGTCGGGTGCGCGGCGAACGGCAGCTCGGTTCGCGGCGTGTAGATGGTGGCGTGCGCGCTGGTGGAGCCGGGGGCCGGGAGGTCAACGAAAATCGTCTCGCTGTAGCCCAATTGGGTTGCCAGCCGCTGTCGGTGCGCTAGCTCGACCTGGCCGGCATCCACCACGCCCAGCGGATTACCGAAGTTGCCGTCCGAATCGGTGAACACCCGTAACACCGTCACGCCGATCCCCATGGGCCGACTGTACGGCGCCGCGCCGGACCGCATCGCTCGAGGTGATCAGGTGGCGCTGCGTTCGTCGGAACCCATGGCGTTCAGCACGGCGACGCGAGTGGGAGCGGGGCCCGAGACGGCCTGCTCGCCGCCGCCGGTGCGCAGCAGTTCGCGAAGGCTGGCCTGGTCGTATTCGGCGGGGTCGGTGGAATCGATGAAGCGCTCGACGACGTCGATGAAGCGGGCTGGGTCGTCGTGAAAGGGGAAGTGGCCGGAGCCTTCGAAGATTTCGAGACGGGAGCCGGGCATCGCGGCATGCGCCATCCAAGCGTGCCGAACCGGAACCACCACATCCTTTGTGCCCCAGATGATCTGCACCGGGATGGCTTCGGTCAAATAACATCGGTCGAGCATGGTGACGATCTGCCCCCGCCAATCCACCACCGCGCGCAGCGTCCGGCTGAACGCCGCGGACGCCGTCGGTTCGGGCAGGTCGTCGAGGATGCGCAGCACGTTGGGCAGATCGCGGCCCAGCCCGCTGCTGCCCAGCGCCATGCCCAGGACGCGTCCCATGACCTGAACCGCCGGCAGCACCAGCGGCAACCGCAGCAGGGCGATCGCCTCGCTGCCCATCGGCAGCGAGGCCCAGCGCAGGACGAAGTTGACGTCCTTGGTCACGCCGCCGGCCCCGACCAGGATCAGCCGTTCCACCAAATGCGGGAATTGGTAGGCGAATTGCATAGCCACACCGCCACCCAGCGAGTGACCGACGATGGTGACCCGCTCGATGTCGAGCACGCTGAGCAGGTCACGCATCCCGTTTGCATACGCCGCGATCGAGTAGTCGGCGCGCGGCTTGTCGGATTGCCCGTGGCCGAGCAGATCCGGGGCGATCACCGTGAAACGCTGGGCGAGCTTGGCCTGCACGGTATTCCAGGTGGTGGAATTGTCGCCGATGCCGTGGATCAACAGAATCGCCGGCCCGGATCCGGCGATACGATAGGCCCGCCTGTAACCGTGGATGGTGCGGAACTCGAGTTTGGGTGCGGTCACCTCACGCACCGGGCGGAGCGTGGGATTGCGCTTCCGCTCGGTCATATCGCCAACCTTGGTGTCGGGCCGGGCTAAGGGCGGTCTGGCTGGGGCGTCAAAACGAAATGGGTCAGGCTTTATCGTCGTCGTCGTACTTCTTCTCCGCCTGCTGGGCCAGAAATCGCTCAAACTCTGCGCCCAGCTCATCGCCGCTAGGCAGATCCTCGTCGCGAGCTAGTAACGATCTGTTCTCCTGAGCGTCGATGAAGGCATCGTACTGGCGCTCCAGCGCGGCCACCACTTGAGCGACCTCGGCGCTCGCTTCCACCTGCTCGTCGATCTTGGCCCGAATCACCTCGGCCGCTTCGGTTAACGCGGTCAGCGGTAGTTCCAGTGACGCGGTCTTGGCGACCTGATCGAGCAACGCCTGCGCGGCGGCCGGGTAATCGGTCTGCGTGAGGTAATGGGGGACGTGCACGGTGTAGCCGATGACCTCGTGACCGTGCTGGCCCATCCGGTATTCCAGCAGGTTGGACGCGCTGCCCGGCACCTGGATCTCGGAGATCCACGGCTGGAAGTTGGCGATCAACTCCGGGTTGTTCGAGTGTGCCGTCATAGTGGTCGGCCGGGTGTGCGGTACCGCCATCGGGACCGTCCCCAGGCCGATGGTCTGGCGCACGCCGAGGCGTTCGGCCAACAGCCGCACCGCGGTGATGAACCGCTCCCACTTGAGATCCGGTTCCATGCCGGCCAGCAACAGGAACGGCGTGCCGATCGTGTCGCGCATCGCGTACAGGCTCAGCTCGGGATCCTCGTAGTGGGTGAAGTGATCGGTCTTGAACGTCATCAGTGGCCGCCGCGAGCGGTAGTCCAGCAGTTCGTCGATCGCGAAGGATGCGACCAGCTCGGTGTCCAGCACCGCCTTGAGATGCGCGGCCGCCAGCTTGATGGCATGACCGGCGTCGGAAAAACCTTCCAGGGCATGCACCAGCACGGGGCCGCGGCCGTCGGACGTCGACAACTGCGGCGCCGGCAACTCGAGCTCGTACATGCCAGCCTGCCCTGGCTGGTACTGATCACCTGGGTCCTGATGGTGAGCCATCTCCGATCGCCTCCTCTCCAGGGTCTCTTCAGGGTGCCTTACCAAGTGTCCCCCGAATCAGGCGGCACCAACATCTATCAGCGAACTTCGCGTTCACGCTGTTAGCTGGAACGGGATAATTCTCACTTGTAATCCGCAAACGACATCTCGGGGGTCGCCCGCGGATGCGCCCCGGCAACCCCTTGACGCACCGCGATGTGTGGGAGTCGGCTTGCCGCCCACCGGTCAGGCATGATGAAGGCGATGCGAATTCGGATGCTGATGCTCTGCTCGGTGGTGGGGGTGGCGACGTCGCTGACGTCGTGTCACCGTCCGGTCGAGCATGTTTCGGGTGCTCCGGTGTCCGCCCCGCGCGTCGGCGGCCCGGTGCAGCGGCTCAGCCAGCCCGAGCAGAAGGCCATCGCGGGTCCGGTCGAGCCGGATCGGCGCATCGGGGCTATTTTCATCGACGGTGGCCCGCTGCACGTGTGCACCGGTTCGGTGGTGCATTCGACGGGCGGCAACCTGATCATGACCGCCGCGCACTGCCTGGCCGGAGCCTCGCTGATCACCTTCGTTCCCGGTTTCGCCGGTGGCGCCGCACCCGGTCCCGCCGACGTATGGAAGGCCGACGCGGTCTACCTCGATCCACGCTGGACGGCCAGCAAGGACCCGCACGCCGACTACGCCATCGCGCGGGTCAGCAACGAGGCCGGCGCTCCCGTCGAGTCCCGGGCCGGCCTGTCGCTGACGCTGGGCGAGACGCCTCCGCCGGGCAGCCGCGTCACCGTGCTGGGATATCCGGCCGGCGTGGGGGGTTCGCCCATTGGATGTCAGGCCAGCACGTCAGTCACCGACACCGGGTTCCCGGCCTTGGCCTGTGAGGGGCTGGTGGACGGCACCAGTGGTGCGCCCTGGGTCAGCGGCACCACGCTCATCGGGGTGATCGGCGGTCTCGAGCGGGGCGGTTGCGCCGCGAACATGTCGTACTCCGCGCCGTTCGACGCGCAAACCGCGGAGCTACTGGCCCGCGCCGAGGCCGGCGGGCCCGGCGATCCGATTCCGAACGACCTGCAGGATGCCTGTTAGTGGCGATCGCCAGCGCGGGGGAGCCGGGCGCAGCGGGTCGCCACCATCGGGTTAGTGGCGGAACTGGTTGAGCGCCCGAACCTTATTCATCACGTCGAGCGCTGCCACCTTGTAGGCCTCGGAGAATGTGGGGTAGTTGAACACCGCGTCCACCAGGTACTCCACGCTGCCGCCGCACCCCATCACAGCCTGCCCGATGTGCACCATCTCGGTGGCGCTGGTGCCGAAGATGTGCACGCCGAGCACCTTGAGGTCCTGGGTAGACACCAGCAGTTTGAGCATCCCGTAGGAGTCGCCGGCGATCTGGCCGCGGGCCAGCTCCCGGTACCTGGCCACGCCGACCTCGTAGGGGACTGAGTTCTTCGTCAGCTCCACCTCGGTGGCGCCGACGTAGGAGGCCTCGGGGATGGAGTAGATGCCGATGGGTTGCAGCTCGGTGATGCCGTCGGACGCCTCCCCGAACGCGTGGTAGGCGGCCAGGCGTCCCTGTTCCATCGACGTCGCGGCCAACGCGGGGAAGCCGATCACGTCGCCGACGGCATAGATGTGCGGCACCTTGGTCTGGAAGTTGTCGTCGACAAAAATCCGCCCTCGGTTGTCGGACTCCAGCTCGGCGTTCTGCAGATCGAGATGATCGGTCTGGCCTTGCCGCCCGGCCGAATACATCACCGTCTCCGCGGGAATCTGTTTGCCGCTGGCCAGGGTGGTCACGGTGCCCGCCGATCCGACGTCGACCGCGGTCACCTCCTCACCGAACCGGAACGTCACCGCCAGGTCGCGCAGGTGGAACTTCAGCGCCTCGACGACCTCCGGGTCGCAGAAGTCCAGCATGTCGTCGCGCTTCTCCACGACCGTGACCTTGGTGCCCAGTGCGGCGAACATCGAGGCGTACTCGATGCCGATCACGCCGGCCCCGACCACCACCATCGAGGTGGGCAGCGACTTGAGATCGAGGATCCCGTCGGAGTCGAGTACCCGGTGTTCGTCGAACTCGACGCCGGAGGGCCGCGCCGGCCGGGTGCCGGTGGCGATGACGATGTATTTGCCAGTGATGGTGATCTTTTCGCGCCGCGACGGGTCCTCGACCTCGATGGTGTGCGGGTCGACGAAACGCCCGTGGCCGATCAGCAGGTCGATGCGGTTGCGCATCAGCTGGTTGCGCACCACGTCGACTTCCTTGCCGATCACGTGCTGGGTACGGGCGAGCAGATCGGCCGGGGTGATCTTCTCCTTAACGCGATAGCTCGCGCCGTAGAGTTCGCGCTGGCTCATCCCGGTGAGGTACAGGACCGCCTCGCGCAACGTCTTCGACGGGATGGTGCCGGTCTGGACGCACACACCGCCGAGCATTTGGCCGCGTTCGACGACGGCGACCGACTTACCGAGCTTGGCCGACGCGATGGCGGCCTTCTGTCCGCCGGGCCCGGACCCGATGACCACCATGTCGTACTCTTGCGCCGAACTCATGGCTTAAACAGTAAGGCAGCACAACGCACAGTGCTGGGTTCATCCACAGGTCCGCTGCCGGGCCCGCGCACGTGCGCACCGGTTGACGGTGGCGGCCGTCAGCGTGGGTGCTCATGACGACGCATCGAGCAGACTTCGAACTTTCCCGCCCCGGCGCACTCATCGCCGCGCTGCCGGCCGTTCTCGGCTTCGTTCCCGAAAATTCATTGATATTAGTGTCTTTGGGCGACGGGAGACTCGGCTCGGTGATGCGCGTCGACCTCTCCGAGGAGCTTGTCGATCGGGCGGAGCACCTGGCGGAGGTCGCCGCCGCTGCGGCCCCCGAGGCCGTGATCGCGGTGATCGTCGACGCGGACGGGGCCTACTGTCCAAGTTGCAACGAGGAATACCGGCGGCTGTCGACGGCGCTCGCGGAAGCCTTGTCCCAGCACAACATTGAGCTGTGGGCCACGCATCTGGTCGACCAGGTGGCCCTGGGCGGCCGCTGGCATTGCGCCGAGGGCTGCGGGTCGAGCGGCCTGGTCGACGATCCCGCGGCCTCCCCGCTGGCGGCCGCGGCGGTGCTGGAAGGCAGACGGCTCTATCCGCGTCGTGCCGACCTGCAGGCGGTCATCGCGCCCGACGACCCTGCGCGCAGCGACGCTCTGGCCGACGCGGTCAGGCGGCAGGCCGCCCGGCGCCGGGCGGCGCATCGTGCGCACCCGGTCCGCTGCACCCGCGCCGACGTGGAGACGGCCATGTCCGC
The DNA here is from genome assembly GCF_036273375.1 of Mycobacterium sp. Classification (GTDB taxonomy): domain Bacteria; phylum Actinomycetota; class Actinomycetes; order Mycobacteriales; family Mycobacteriaceae; genus Mycobacterium. The sequence goes on from NZ_DASUHS010000092.1 coordinate 30,240, forward strand.
CGCCGCCCGGGTCGCGGCCGGGGAATCGCTGTCCGACACGGAGTTGGCGACGCTGGGCTGTGCACTGAGCGACGCGCAGGTGCGCGACATGCTGTACGCCCTTGCGGTCGGGGAGAGCGCCGGCGAAGTCGAATCGCTGTGGGCGCTGCTGGCGCGCACGTTGCCCTCGCCGTGGCGGGTCGAGGCGCTGGTGCTGATCGCGTTCAGCGCGTATACCCGCGGCGACGGACCGCTCGCCGGGGTGTCGCTGCAGGAGGCGCTGCGCTGTGAGCCCGACCATCGGATGGCCGGCATGCTGGACACCGCTTTGCAATCGGGCCTACGGCCCGAGGACGTCAGGGACCTGGCGCTGACCGGCTACCGCCTGGCCAGGCGGTTCGGCGTGCAGCTACCGCCGCGCCGGCCGTTCGGCCGCAGGGCGGGATAGGTGGGCAAGAACAGCGCGGGTTAGACCTTCTCGACCTTGACCGCGTGCGCCATCTCGTGCGGCAGGGTGACGTTCTCGTGGCCAGGAATGACGATGGTCACCCCGGCGGAGCTGGTCTCGACGGTGACGCGGGCGTTGGGGACGACGCCGGCGTCCTTCAGTCGTGAGATCAGGTCGATGTCGCCCTGGACATGTTCGGTCAGCTGGCGCACCACCACGGCCACGGGCGCACCCGCGGGCAACTCGGTCAGCCGGACCAGGGGACCGTCCTCGGACCAGGACTCGGGGCCCACGCCCAGGTCCAGCAGCCCGGGGATCGGGTTGCCGAAGGGCGAGGTGGTCGGGTTGTTGAGCACCTTCATCAGGCGCCGCTCGACGTCCTCGCTCATCACGTGCTCCCAGCGGCACGCCTCGGCGTGCACCTCTTCCCAGGGCAACCCGATGACGTCGACCAGCAATCGTTCGGCGAGGCGGTGCTTGCGCATCACGGAAATGGCCAGCGCGCGGCCCTTGTCGGTGAGCTCGAGGTGGCGGTCACCGGCCACGTGAAGTAAGCCGTCCCGCTCCATGCGCGACACGGTTTGGCTGACAGTCGGCCCGCTCTGATCGAGGCGTTCGGCGATGCGGGCACGCAGCGGCGTCACGCCCTCTTCTTCGAGGTCGTAAATGGTCCGCAGGTACATCTCGGTGGTGTCAACCAGGTCGTTCATTCAGCACCCTCCGTCGACGCTGAGTCTACTTGGCCAGCTGCGCGAATGGTTGTAACGCCTCCCAGGCAAGCAGTATGCCCGCCGCTGACGCGGCGGGCATACTGTCTGCTACCTAGCTTGGGGTGGGGCCTTAGCTCGCGTACGACCGTAGCCTGTCGGCGCGCTCCCCGTGTCGGAGTTTCGACATTACGTCCCGCTCGATTTGGCGGACCCGCTCGCGGGACAGGCCGAACAGCTTTCCGATCTGGTCCAGCGTGCGCGGCTGCCCGTCGTCCAGGCCGAAACGCAACCGGATCACCTGGTGCTCACGCTCGTCCAGAGTGGCCAGCACGCTGCGGATGTCGGTGTGCAACAGCTCGGCGATCACCGCATTCTCGGCCGACATCGCTTCAGCGTCCTCGATGAAGTCGCCCAGCGGGGCTTCTTCTTCGGAGCCGACCGGCATGTCCAGGCTTACCGGGTCGCGGCTGTGCTCGAGCAGGTCGTTGATCTTTTCGACCGGAATGCCGGACTCGGCGGCCAGCTCCTCGTCGGTGGCCTCGCGTCCCAGGTTCTGGTGCATCTCGCGCTTGATCCGTGCCAGCTTGTTGACCTGCTCCACCAGATGAACCGGCAGCCGGATGGTGCGGCTCTGGTCGGCCATGCCGCGGGTGATGGCCTGACGGATCCACCAGGTCGCATAGGTCGAGAACTTGAATCCCTTTGTGTAGTCGAACTTTTCCATCGCGCGGATCAGCCCGAGGTTGCCCTCCTGGATCAGGTCCAGCAATGGCATACCGCGACCGGTGTATCGCTTGGCCAGCGAGACCACCAGGCGCAGGTTCGCTTCCAGCAGGTGACGGCGCGCCGCCTGACCATCGCGAACCAAGGCCTGCAGATCGCGTTTACGGTTCTCCCCAAGGCGCTTACGCGTTCCAAGCAGGTGTTCGGCATAAAGCCCGGCTTCGATGCGCTTGGCGAGTTCGACTTCACCGGCCGCATTGAGAAGTGCCGTCTTGCCGATTCCGTTCAGATATACGCGCACTAGGTCCGCTGCGGGGCTTTGAGCATCCAGATCGCCGTCAAATCTGCTTGTGCTGGCGTTCGCCATAGCGACCTCCCGTTCGGCTTTGTTCTGTCATGGTGTTCAACGACAGATCAGCTCTGAGAGTTCCCGGCGATTCCGTATCTCACACGTGTTGACGTGCAGAAATGTGCCGCAGACCTGAGAATGTCCTGAGAAGTCCGCCGTCGGCGGCACCTTCAGGGAAAACGACGGCTAGCCGTGATCGATTCCGTCGCGCGCGCCCGTCGGCCACTCCGGCTCGGGGTGTCGCGGAGCCTCGAGCGCGGGATGTTCGGCCCGGGGGAACAGGGGGGTGCGCTGGCGGGCATGGTCGAATCGGCGGGGCTCGTCGGCGCCGCGCGGCGGCCGATCGTTGGCGATCAGCACGGCCATCCAAGGCAACGGGATTGACAGCGCCACGATCGCCAGGGAGATCAGCCCGTTGTGCCACGCGCCGTAGGCGACCGCGGCCAGGATGAGCGCCGGAATCCGGAAAGCCATCAAGGTCAGGTATTTCCGCACCCGCGCACGGTGCTGCTCCTCATACGAGGTCGCGGCGGCGGTGATGAGCACTGGGCGGCTTTTGTTGCCGTCAAAGTCATCGAACCCCGGATCGGAGCCGTGCTTCATTTCTCCACTGTCCCACAACTCACCGATTCCGGCTCGGCCGGTTTCAGGGCCTGCGGGGCAGTGCACAATGTCAGGTATGCAGACCCAAACGATCGAACGCACCGAGACCGACGAACGCGTCGACGACGGGACCGGCAGCGACACACCGAAGTACTTCCACTACGTCAAGAAGGACAAGATCGCTGAGAGCGCGGTGATGGGCAACCACGTTGTCGCGCTGTGCGGCGAGGTGTTTCCCGTCACCAAGGCGGCCAAGCCGGGCTCACCGGTCTGCCCGGACTGCAAGCAGATCTACGACCGGATGAAGAAGGGCTGATCAGCCGGGCGGCTCCGCCGGCGCGACGTCGCGTTGCGCGGTGATGGGATTTGTCGTCACGGGGTTCGATAGCGTGCCAGCCGCCTTCGCCAGCCCGGGCGAACGCGACAGAAGCCAGCTGCGTAGCCGGTGGGCATGCGTCCGGGGCGCGGGGAATTCTTCCTGAATGGCGGCGTTGAGTTCGGCGCCGATCATGATCGCGAAGCCGCCGAAGAACGAGAAGAGCAAGAACGCGATGGGTGTGGAGAGCGCACCGTAGGTGTAGCCGGTGCTGGTGATCCACTGCAGGTAGATCCGCAGGCCCAAGGTGGCAATGACGAACACCGCGGTGGCCAGCGCCGCGCCGAAGATCAGGCGATGCGTCGGGAGCGGTTCCGGCAGCGACACCCGATACAAGATCACAACCCCGAACATCAAGACCAGGATCAACGCTGGGTAGTAGCCGTAGCGCAGCACGTTTGCCAGGCTGACCGGAATATGCTCACCGATCTTGCGCGGACCCAGGACGACCAATGGCGCGGTCGTAACAACGACGACCAACCCCACCACGTAGAGGAACAGCGCGAACAGACGCTGGCGCACCGGGTGGCGCAACGGCGTCTGGTCATGCGCCTCGACCACGGAGTCGACGAACGACGAGATCGCCGACGAACCCGCCCACAGCGAGATGATGAAACCCAGGGACACCACCTCGCCGCGGGCGTTGTTGGCGATGTCGCGGACGGTCGGCTCGATGATCTCGTTGACCACGCTGGGAGAAAACACGCTGTGCGCCGTCGAGATCAACTGACGCAGGATGCTGGGCAGTATGTCCGGGCCGAACAGCGGTGCCACGTAGGCCAAGGTGCCCAGCAGCCCGAGCAGCAGGGGCGGCAGTGACAACGCCGACCAAAAACCAGCCTGAGCCGACTCCGAGAAAATCGAGTCGTCCCAACTCTTAGAAAGAGTCCTCAGGCTGATTCGCCAAATGTGGTGGCGCGACGGTTTTGCGACCTGCTCGCTCATACCCGTCCAGCATTACCGAAGATTGCTCGCACCGCCCACATTGCCGATGGGCGAGTTCGGCGCGGGCTAGCTTTCGCTGATCTCCAGCACGGCGTCCAGCTCGGTCAGCTTCGCCTCGTGCTCGTTGGCATGATGCTGGCAGAAGAGAAGCTCTAGTCCTGAAGGCAGCTTGGCGCGAACACGAGCCGCAGCACCGCAGCGGTCGCAGCGGTCGGCTCGGGTCAGTTCTGGACTCGTCAGAGTTGCATTCATGGCTTCTCCGTTCTTGTACATTCACTTTCTCAGACGTATGGCGTTTTTGCCTTGTTCCCCGATCGTTATCGGGTGTGTCGTTTCTCACGACCTGGTCAGGTTTGGTTTAGGCGGTATCTAGGGTGTCCGGTTGTGACCTTCGCTCCTGACGTCCTGGTGCACCTGTGCGGAACCGAGGAGTGGGCGCGGGCCCGCCAGCGGGGCGGCATCCACCCGGACACCGCAAGCGGCGGCGACTTCATCCATCTGTCGGCGCCGGAGCAGGTGCACCTGCCGGCCAACCGTCTCTACCGCGGTCGCGGCGACCTGGTCCTGTTGCACATCGACCCGGGCCGGCTCGACGCGCCGGTGCGGTGGGAGCCGGGAGTACCAGCCGATCCGGAGTCGATGTTGTTCCCGCATCTGTACGGCCCGCTGCCGGTGGCCGCTGTGGTCCGGGTCACCGCCTATCCGCCGGCCGACGACGGCACCTTCGCGCCGATCACCGGCGGGCGGTCGACGTAGGCGTCGGCCTCGATCTCCACCAGCAGCTCGGGCGCGATCAGCGCCGAAACTTCGACCATGGTGGCTGCGGGGCGTATCGCGCCGAAAATTTGCTCGTGCACGGCTCCCACTTCGCGCCAGCGTGAGATGTCGGTGACGTAGATGCGGGTGCGCACCACGTCGGTGAGCGCGGCGCCAGCTTGGTGCAACGCAATCTCGATGCGGCGCAGAGCATCTCGTGCCTGAGCGGCGATGTCGCCGGGGGGGCCGATGCCGGTTGTTCCCGCCACTGCCACATACGGGCCAACCCGCACCGCGCGCGAATAACCGACCGCCGACTCGAAGGCGGATTCACCAGAGACCACTTTGCGGTTGGTTGACATGGGAGTCACCGTACGATGGCGGCGACGCCGGCGCAGCCGAATTCTCCGGTGGCAGCGTTTGTTTGACTACCAGCGCACGGCTGGCATCGAAACAGACTGCACGCCAACCATTCTGAAGTGACCGGCCGAATTCAGCTCAGTCGAGGTAGTCGCGCAGCACCTGGGAGCGGCTAGGGTGGCGCAGCTTCGACATCGTCTTGGACTCGATCTGGCGGATGCGCTCACGGGTTACGCCGTAAACCTGTCCGATCTCGTCCAGGGTGCGGGGCTGCCCGTCGGTGAGACCGAAACGCAGCCGTACCACGCCCGCCTCGCGCTCCGACAGCGTCTCCAGCACCGACTGCAGCTGGTCTTGGAGCAGCGTGAACGAGACCGCGTCCACGGCCACCACGGCCTCGCTGTCCTCGATGAAATCGCCCAACTGGCTGTCGCCCTCGTCGCCGATGGTCTGGTCCAACGAGATCGGCTCGCGGGCGTATTGCTGGATCTCGAGCACCTTTTCGGGCGTGATGTCCATTTCCTTGGCCAGCTCTTCGGGCGTGGGCTCGCGGCCCAGGTCCTGCAGCAGCTCGCGCTGGATACGGCCCAGCTTGTTGATCACCTCGACCATGTGCACCGGGATGCGGATGGTGCGGGCCTGGTCGGCCATGGCCCGGGTGATGGCCTGACGGATCCACCAGGTCGCGTATGTGGAGAACTTGTAACCCTTGGTGTAGTCGAACTTCTCGACCGCGCGGATCAGACCCAGGTTGCCCTCCTGGATCAGGTCCAAAAACGCCATGCCTCGGCCCGTGTAGCGCTTGGCCAGCGACACCACCAGTCGCAAGTTGGCTTCCAGCAGATGGTTCTTCGCGCGGTCGCCGTCGCGGCAGATCCACACCATGTCGCGACGCTGCGCGGCGGGCAGTTTGTCGCCGCGCTCGGTCAGCTCGGTCATCAGCTGCGTCGCGTATAGGCCGGCCTCGATCCGCTTGGCCAGCTCAACCTCTTCCTCGGCGTTGAGCAGCGCGACCTTACCGATCTGCTTGAGGTAGGCGCGAACCGAGTCTGCGGAGGCAGTCAGCTCGGCGTCCTTGCGGGCCTGCCGCAACGCCTCGGACTCGTCCTCGTCCCACACGAAATCGCCGGAGGCCTTGTCCTTTTCGCTGGGCTCGGTGATCTCCTCGTCGTCCTCTGCTGCAGCCTCGCCGGCCTTGACGGGCTTCGCGGCGGCTTCTACCTCGCCCTCGGCCTCGCCAGCCTCGGCCTCGCTCTCATCGGAGTCTTGGCCGTCGGACGCTACGTCGACCTCGAGGTCGTCGAGGCTGAGGTCGGTGTCGATGTCGAGGTCTTCGCCGGGTTCGCCCTCGAGGTCGGGTTCGTTGTCGAGTTCCTCGACGGCGCCGTCGGAATCGAGGGCATCGGGATCCGCCGGCCCGCCCTTGGCCGCTTTGGTTCCGCGCGCCGACGGCGCCTTGGCGCCGGCGCCCTTGGCCGCGGCGCGGGTCTTCTTGGGGTCGGCGGCCGCGTCGGCCTTGGACTTGGTGGACGGCGATGCTGTCTTGGCGGCCCGCTTCGCGGGCGCCGAGCCGTTGGCAGCCTTGGCCACCGGTCGCTTGGCGGGGGACGACGGAGACTTCGTGGCGGTGCGTTTCACCGGCCCATCCGTCGCCGGGCTTGCTTTCGTCGCTGCCACTTACACCCCTTCGTTTGGGCTCACTTTCGGTGGGTATTGGGCATGGTTAACCGAAAGTGTCTGCTATGTCGATGTCGGCGTTGGTATCAGCATGAGTAGTAGCACGCTGTCGGTTGGGCGTTCGCCGAGCACCATTGTAACGACAGTGCGCGGTACTACGGCTCTGCCGGGCAAAATCAGTGGGTCACGTCCGAGGTGGCGGCCATGGCCGCGCCGACGATCCCGGCGGTGTTGAGCAGGGCCGCGGCCACCACCGGGGTGCGGTTGGTCAGCAGCGGCACCCATTTATCGGCCTTGCGGCTGATTCCGCCGCCAGCGATAAACAGATCCGGCCACACGGCGTTTTCGATGCTCACCAGCACTCTGGTCACCTGCTTGGCCCACTTTTCGTAGGACCAGTCGTTCTTCTCCTTCACCGAGGACGCCGCCCGCTGTTCGGCCTCCTTGCCGCCGACCTCGAGATGGCCGAACTCGGTGTTGGGGATCAGCGTCCCGTTGTGAATCACCGCGGAGCCGATCCCGGTCCCGAAGGTCAACAACACCACCAGGCCCGACTGGCCTTTGCCCGCACCGTAATGCTCCTCGGCTAGCCCGGCCGCGTCGGCGTCGTTGAGGACGATGACGTCCTGACCGTTCAGCTCGGCGCTGATGATGTCGCGCGCGTTGGTGCCGATCCACGCCTTGTCCACGTTGGCCGCCGTCTGCACGACACCGTGCGTGACGACTCCGGGATAGGTCACTCCCAGCGGGCCGGCCCATCCGAAAGCGTTGACCACCTCAGCGATCGTCCTGGCCACCGCCGAGGGCGTCGCGGGTTGCGGGGTCAGCAGCTTGACCCGGTCGCCGATCAGCTGCCCGGTGTCCATGTCGACGATGCCGCCCTTGATGCCGCTGCCGCCGACGTCGATGCCGAATCCGCGACGCTGTGGCCTGCCGTCGCCGGCAGCGGTGCCCGGCGTATCCGTGATCGAGCCGGTGCTGGTCATCGAATCTCCTCGGCGTGACTGGGCTGTCCGCTCACCTTAGCGCCGCGACGCTGCGGCCCGTGGCGTCTGCGCGACCGCGGCGACTGTGATCCGATAGACCGGTGACCCCTTCCGATGACGAGCTCGTGCGGCTGCGCTCCGTCGCCGAAACCTTGGCCGCGGAGGCCGCCGCGTTCGTGAGGCGTCGGCGGGCAGAGGTTTTCGGCACCGACCCGGGCAGTGATGACAGTGGCGCCGTGCGATCGAAGAGCACCCCGACCGATCCGGTGACCGTCGTCGACACGGAAACGGAACGGCTGTTGCGCGACCGGCTGGCCGAATTACGGCCTGGGGACCCCATTCTCGGCGAGGAGGGCGGCGGGCCTGCCGATCCGTGCGGCGCGCCGGCCGGAGCGGTCACCTGGGTGCTCGATCCCATCGACGGCACAGTGAATTTCGTCTACGGCATCCCCGCCTACGCTGTGTCGGTCGGCGCACAGGTCAACGGCGAGTCGGTGGCCGGGGCGGTCGCCGACGTCGTCGGGAATCGGGTGTACTCGGCGGCGGTGGGCCTGGGTGCGCACGTCACCGACGACGAGGGGACGCAGCAACTGCAGAGCGCCGCTGTCGACGATTTGTCGATGGCGTTGCTGGGCACCGGTTTCGGCTATTCGCAGCAGCGCCGCGCGGCGCAGGCGGCGCTGCTGGCGCGCATGCTGCCGGTCGTCCGCGATGTTCGTCGCATCGGCTCGGCGGCACTAGATCTGTGCATGGTCGCCTCGGGCCGGCTCGACGCCTTCTACGAGCACGGTCTGCAGGTGTGGGATCGTGCCGCGGGTGCGCTGATCGCGGCGGAGGCGGGGGCCCGGGTGGTTCTGCCCGCGCCCGGCGTGACCGGGGCCGGCCTGGCGCTGGCCGCCGCGCCCGGAATCGCTGACGAACTGCTGGCCGTCCTGGAGCGCTTCAACGGCGTGGATCCGATTCTGGATTGACCGTCCGCGTCAGCAGCTGCTGGCGTGAATCTTGGCCAGCAGCGTGGGATCTGAGGGCTCGGTGGCGCCCGGACGCAGGGTGGCGAGCACGGCGTCGATGTCGTCGTTGTGGGCCAACGCGCTGAAGTCGGTGCCCAGGGAGAGGTCGACCGAGTCGTCGGCGCGGTTGTCGTTGAACAATTCGCTGCACGGCGCCACCAGCCACACGGCGGCCGCGGTGGCCTGCCCGGCGGTGCCGAAACGGATTTGGCCCTGACAGGTCAGTCTGGTGCCCGCGAAGAGGGGGTCGTTGGCGGCGGTCGGTTGCGCGAAGCCGAGGTCTTTCATGGCGCCCGCGACGTCGCCGGCCTGGCCGCCCCGGCCGCTGGCGTTGAGGACGCGAACTTTGGTGTCCGCGAGCTTGGCGGGCGTGACGTCCATCATGGCGCTGCGCGACACCTGCTCGCCGAGCTGGGCCGGTGCCGAGCCGACCGCCTGGGGCGGCGGATTGCACACCGCGGCCTCGTGCACCTTGGCGGGTCGCGTCAGGGCGATGATCCAGATCACGCCGGTGGCCACCGCGAGAACAGTCGCCACGACGATGGCGGGCCGGGGGTTGCGGCGCCGAAAAGGCCGACCGTGCTTGTCGAAAGCTGTACCCTCGGTGATTTGCGTGACCACAGCTGCACTCTAGCCGCACGCTAAACCCACTGTTCAGAGACGAGCGCAAGGGTAAAAATAGGGATGTGACGTAAATCACACCTCAATGGGCGGCGATACGGGCACGAATCATTTGGTGGATGCGTTCGACGCTGGTACAAAGCGATGCTTGGGTAACGAGGGCATGTGAGGGGATAGGGCAATGCCTACCGACTATGACGCTCCACGGCGCACCGAGACCGACGACGTTTCGGAGGACTCGCTGGAGGAGCTCAAAGCGCGACGGAACGAGGCGGCTTCGGCCGTCGTCGATGTCGACGAATCTGAATCCGCTGAGAACTTTGAACTGCCGGGTGCCGACCTGTCCGGTGAAGAACTGTCGGTGCGCGTAATTCCGAAGCAGGCCGACGAGTTCACCTGCTCGAGCTGTTTCCTGGTGCAACACCGCAGTCGACTGGCCAGCGAGAAGAACGGCGTGATGATCTGTACCGACTGCGCGGCCTGATCGCTGCACTCACCGTGTCAGGGCCGACAGCACCCGCTCGGGGTGACGGCAGCTCACCAGCCAGTACGGCGTCGGATCGTCCGGATCGTCGAGTACCGCCAGGATCATCGGCCCCACCCACGCCCTATGTAGGACGTACGCCGCCGGGTCTAGCTGGCGACCCAACGCAGCGGACTTGGCCGAGGGCGCTATCTGCGCGGACCGGGAGATCACGGTGACCGGCAGATGCGCCTGGCCGGCCCACAGCTGCACTTCGCCCGGCGCCGCCGGGTCTTCGGTGACCCGGATCTCGATGCGGCCCAGCCACAGCAACGCCGCGGCCGCCACCGCGAACAGCGTCGCGTACGGCCACCAGGCCGACTGGCGGGTGACGCCCATATTGAATTCGAACGCGATGATGCCCGCCAGCGCGAAGGCCGGTGGCCACCACCACCACGGAACCCACAATCGTTCGCGATACCGCACGTTGTGCGGCGCGACGCGCGTATCGGACACGCAGTCAAGGGTAGTCTTTGGCCCCGTGTCGACCAGTCTGGCCATCGTCCGTCTTGACCCCGAGCTTCCGTTGCCCGTCCGCGCCCACGAGGGCGACGCCGGGATCGATCTCTACAGCGCCGAAGACGTCAAACTGGAACCCGGGCGACGCGCGCTGGTGCGGACGGGGGTCGCGGTGGCCATCCCGTTCGGAATGGTCGGCTTGGTGCATCCACGGTCGGGACTGGCTGCGCGAGTTGGGCTTTCGATCGTCAACAGTCCGGGTACCATAGACGCGGGCTACCGCGGCGAGATCAAGGTTGCGCTGATCAACTTGGACCCGACCGAGCCGATCGTGGTGCACCGTGGCGACCGCATCGCCCAGTTGTTGGTGCAGCGAGTCGAATTAGTGGAGCTGGTCGAGGTGTCGTCGTTCGACGAGGCCGGGCTGGCCGAAACATCCCGTGGCGATGGCGGTCACGGTTCCTCCGGCGGACATGCGAGTTTGTGATGGCATTCGGTAAACGCACACCCAAAGACGACGAGGCCTCCGGGGCCGACACATCGGCCGCGGAAGAGGGCGCTGCCCGCGACGCCGACGAGCCGGCCCCCGAAGAACTCGAGGGCCCGTTCGACATCGAGGACTTCGACGACCCCGCAGTCGCCGAGCTGGCCCGGCTCGACCTTGGCTCGGTGCTGATTCCCACGCCGGAGGCCGGCCAGCTGCAGGTCGAGCTGACCGAAACCGGTGTGCCGAGCGCGGTCTGGGTCGTGACGCCGAACGGTCGTTTCACCATCGCCGCCTATGCCGCGCCCAAGACGGGTGGCCTGTGGCGTGAAGTGGCAGGCGAGCTCGCCGAATCGCTGCGCAACGACTCGGCCCAAGTCAGCATCAAGGACGGGCCGTGGGGTCGCGAAGTGGTGGGCACCGCCACCGGCGTGGTGCGCTTCATCGGTGTTGACGGCTACCGCTGGATGATCCGTTGCGTCATCAACGGCTCGCAGGAGACGATGGAAGCCCTGGAGCAGGAGGCGCGAGCGGCATTGGCAGACACCGTGGTTCGGCGCGGTGAGACGCCGCTTCCGGTGCGGACGCCGCTGACCGTGCAGCTACCCGAGCCGATGGCGCAGCAGCTGCGCGAAGCTGCCGCTGCCCAACAGGCCGCACAGCAGGACGACGCCCAACGGGTCGAAGGGCAACAGGCACCGCCCAACGAGCCGGCCGCGCGCCGCAGCGTCGACGGGTCGGCTATGCAACAGCTGCGCACCACCACCGGCGGCTGACCGGCTACAGGTCGGCCAGCGCGCTCAGACAGGCTGCGCCCAGGGCGGTGGGATCCACCCCGATCTGATCCAGCGTCACCGTCCGCAGCGCCGCACGCGGCGCTGCGGCGACCCAGTCGAGCCCGGCCTGCAACGGGTGGATCGGATCGTCGACCGCGGAGGCCACACCCAGCGGCACGGCCAGCCCGGCCAGCTCGTCGCAGCTCGGCGCGACATAGGCGGCCGCCTCTTCCATGGCGTCGGGCAGATGTGGCCACTGCGCGCCCCAAGACCGGGCCAGCTCGTCGGCCAGCCACGGCGGGCTGGAGGCCCGCATCTGGGTCGTGGCCGCCGCCAGCCCGTCGGTGCGCAACTGCGACGCGGAATACCGCGCCGCAAGGGCCGCGGGCGCCGCCCCGGGCGCGCCCGCCCATGCCGGCAGCGCGGCCAGCACCGCGACCACCCGGTCGGGATGGGCCAGCGCCCAGGCGGCCGCCACCGCGGCGCCGATCGAGACCCCGCCCACAGCGATCGGCTCGGCGCGCGCCGCGTCATCCAGCGCCGCCAGGTAGCCCTCGATCAACCGGTCGGGCCGCGGCGGCGGGGTCACCAGCAGCGCGCCGACCTCGGCTAAGGGGCGGGAAAATGCCCGGTGAACGTAGGCGTCGTCGGAGCCGGTGCCGGGCAACAACACCGTCGTGACACCGCGTAGATCGACCACCACCTCTAGATAGTGCCCCGCCGTTCACTCGCCCTCCAACACGACGTTTGAGTCGGTTGGCGCTTGGGGAACCAAGAGGTCTACGGTGTCCGTTGGCATAAATGGAAGCGTCGAGGCTTATCAGCATTTGTCAGGAGTGGCCATGGGGGCCCAAGGGTATCTGCGCCGGCTTACCCGTCGGTTGACGGAGGATCCGGAACAATTCGACTCGGAGGAGCTGTCCGACGAGGTCGCAAGCACCGGCGCGCAACGCGCGATCGACTGCGAGCGTGGCCAAGAGGTCACGATGGTGGGCACGCTGCGTAGCGTGGAGTGCAACGGCAGGGCTTGCGCCGGCGGAGTGCGTGCCGAATTGTTCGACGGCAGCGACACCGTCACGCTCGTATGGCTGGGACAACGCCGCATACCGGGCATCGACTCGGGCCGCACCCTGCGAGTGCGTGGGCGCCTCGGCAAGCTGGAGAACGGAACGAAGGCGATCTACAACCCGCATTACGAAATTCAGCGGTGATCGAGCCCGAAGATCTGGGGGCAACCCCGCGGGAGTCGGGTTCGTCGGAACACATGACCACTAACCGCATTAACCCGGAACGTCTGCTGGCTCAGGCAGGCGGGGTCAGCGGTGTCATCTATTCGTCGCTGCCGGTGGTTGTGTTCGTCATCGCCTCGAGCGTGTCGGGATTGGTTCCCGCGATCTCGGCCGCGCTGGGGGTGGCCGCACTGATCTTGGTGTGGCGGCTCATTCGCCGCGAATCCCCGCAGCCGGCGTTCTCCGGGTTCTTCGGCGTCGCGCTGTGCGCGCTGATCGCCTACGTGCTGGGGGAGTCGAAGGGCTACTTCCTGCTGGGCATCTGGATGTCGTTGGTGTGGGCGGTGGTCGTCACGGCGTCGGTGCTGATCCGCCGGCCAATGGTCGGCTACGCGTGGAGCTGGGCCACCGGGCGGGGCGACGGCTGGCGCGAGGTGCCCCGGGCCGTCTATGCGTTCGACATCGCGTCGGTGGGCTGGGTGCTGGTGTTCGCCGCCCGGTTCGTCGTTCAGGGTTTGCTCTACGACGCCGATCGGACCGGCTGGCTTGCCGTGGCGCGGATCGCGATGGGCTGGCCGCTGACCGTGCTCGCCGCGTTGGCGACCTACGCGGCGATCAAGTCGGCGCAACGGGCCATCGCCGCTGCCGCAGTCCCCTCGGTCGACGTCGAACCCGGCGCCGTCACCGACTGACTACTCGCCGGCCGGACTGTGGCTGCCCAGTAGCAGCTTCTGCAGGTCCTCTTCCGCCTCCGCGATGGCGACGAACAGCAGCTCGTCACCGCCCTCCAGCGGCTCGTCCTCCTCGGGAACGATAACCCGCGGGCCGCGCAGGATCGTCACCAGCGAGGTGTCCCGCGGCAGCTGCAGTTTGCGCACGGGCTTGCCGCCCCACGGGGTGTCGTCGGGCAGCGTGATCTCGACGAGGTTGGCCTGGCCCTTGCGGAATTCCATCAGCCGCACCAGATCTCCGACGGCGACGGCCTCTTCGATGAGCGACGCCAGCATGCGCGGCGTCGATACCGCCACGTCGACCCCCCAGGCGTCGGTGAACAGCCATTCGTTGCGGGGGTCGTTGACCCGGGCCACCACCCGGGGCACCGCGAACTCGGTTTTGGCCAATAGGCTCAGCACCACGTTGGCCTTGTCATCGCCGGTTGCGGCGACCACCACGTCGAACTCCTGCAGGTGCACCGACTCCAGCAAGCTCAGTTCGCACGCATCGCCCAGCCGCCAGTGCGCGGCGGGGATGGCGTCGACGTCGACGTGATCGGGGTTGCGTTCGATCAGCGTCACATCGTGCCCGTTGCCGATGAGTTCGCGGGTGACCGAGCGGCCGACCGCGCCGGCGCCGGCAACAGCTACTTTCATGCGCGTACCTTCATGCGCGCCGCTCCTTAAGCCAGTCGCTGGAATTCATCACAGGTCTTCGCTGGGTGGTAACGCGGCGATGGCCACCGCCTCGGCGGCGCGGCCGGAGATCGCGGCGACGTACACCTGGTCGCCGGCTTGGATAACCGATTTGGGCTCCGGCAACACGCCGGCCCCGAAACGGATCAGGAAGGCGACCCGGGCGCCGGTTGCCTGCTCGAGATCGGTGACCCGATGCCCGATCCAGTCCTCGTGCAGGACGACCTCGGACACGGCGACGGTGCCGGTCGGATCGCGCCACTTGGCCGTCTCGGACTCGCGCAGCAGCGCGTTCAGCAGGCGGTCGGTGGTCCAGGGCACGGTCGCGATGGTGGGAATGCCCAGACGCTCGTAGACCTCGGCGCGCTTGGCGTCGTAGATGCGCGCCACGACCCGCTTGACGCCGAACGTCTCCCGGGCCAGCCGCGCCGAGATGATGTTGGAGTTGTCGCCAGACGAGACTGCGGCGAACGCGTCCGCTTCCTCGATACGTGCCCTCAGCAGTACATCTCGGTCGAATCCCTGCCCCAGGACGCGCTCGCCGGCGTATTCCGGGCTGAGCCGGTTGAAGGCGGTGCTGTCCCGGTCGATCACCGCGACGTCGTGACCGATGCGCGAGAGCCCGTCGGCGACCGAAGAACCGACCCGCCCGCAGCCCATCACCACTACTCGCAACTTGAGGTCCTCTCGGCCCGCGTCCTGCGCCCTTCACCGGCAACCCACGTCGGCCAGCCGTTTCGGTCGGCGAACATTCTCCTACGAACGCTACCGCCAAACCCGTCTGGGCTTACTCTTGGCTCTCGTGTCCAAACTTTCAACCGCCACCCGTCGGTTGCTTATCGGTCGGCCGTTTCGCAGCGACCGGCTGAGTCACACGCTGCTGCCCAAGCGGATCGCCTTGCCGGTGTTCGCCTCCGACGCGCTGTCCTCGGTTGCGTATGCGCCCGAGGAGGTCTTCCTGATGCTGTCGGTAGCCGGGGTGACGGCATACGCGCTGACGCCGTGGATCGGGCTCGCGGTGGCCGCGGTGATGCTGGTGGTGGTGGCCAGCTACCGGCAGAACGTCCATGCCTACCCATCCGGCGGCGGTGACTACGAGGTGGTCACCACCAATCTCGGCGACACCGCCGGCCTCGTGGTCGCCAGCGCCCTGATGGTGGATTACGTTCTCACCGTTGCGGTTTCGACAGCCTCGGCGATGGCGAACATCGGCTCGGCGATTCCGCTCGTGGCCCAGCACAAGGTGTACTTCTGTGTGGTGTCCATCCTGCTGGTGATGGCGCTGAATCTGCGTGGGGTGCGCGAATCCGGGTTGGCTTTCGCGGTGCCGACGTATGCGTTCATCATCGGTGTGTTGGCGATGATCGGCTGGGGCCTGTTCCGGATCTTCGTGCTGGACAATCCGCTGCGGGCCGAGTCCGCCGGTTTCCAGATGCGCGCCGAGCACGGCCAAATCGTCGGTTTCGCCTTGGCATTCCTGGTAGCGCGATCGTTTTCTTCGGGATGCGCGGCGCTGACGGGTGTCGAGGCGATCAGCAACGGGGTGCCGGCGTTCCAGAAACCTAAGTCGCGCAACGCGGCGACCACCCTGCTGATGCTGGGCGGTATCGCGGTGACGCTGTTGATGGGCATCATCGTGCTGGCCCAGAAGATCGGCGTTCAGCTGGTCGAGGATCCCGCGACCCAACTGGACGGTGCGCCAAAGGGTTACTACCAGAAGACTCTGGTCACACAGCTGGCGCAGACGGTGTTCGGCAGCTTCCACATCGGTTTCCTGCTGATCGCCACGGTGACCGCGTTGATCCTGGTGCTGGCGGCCAACACGGCGTTCAACGGGTTTCCGGTGCTCGGCTCGATCTTGGCGCAGCACAGCTATCTGCCGCGCCAATTGCACACCCGCGGAGACCGATTGGCGTTCTCCAACGGAATCTTGTTTTTGTCCGGGGCGGCGCTGCTGGCGATCATCGCGTTCCGTGGTGAGGTTACCGCGCTGATTCAGCTGTACATCGTCGGCGTGTTCATTTCGTTCACGCTGAGTCAGATCGGCATGGTCCGGCACTGGACCCGGTTGCTGCGCACCGAGACCGATCCGCGCGCGCGGCGCAAGATGATGCGCTCGCGCGTGGTCAACGCGGTCGGATTGCTGTCCACCGGCGCGGTGCTGTTGGTGGTGCTGGTGACCAAGTTCGCAGCCGGGGCTTGGATCGCCTTATTCGCGATGGGCCTCCTGTTCGGCATCATGAAAATGATTCACCGGCACTACAACACCGTGAACCGCGAATTGGCGGAGCAGGCCGCCGCCCAGGATGACGTGGTGCTGCCCAGCCGCAATCACGCCGTGGTGCTTGTCTCCAAATTGCACCTGCCGACGTTGCGTGCGCTGGCCTACGCCAGGGCCACCCGCCCCGACGTCCTCGAGGCGGTGACGGTCAGTGTCGACGATGGGGAAACCCGCGATCTGGTGCACAAGTGGGAAGAAAGCGATATCAGCGTCCCGCTCAAGGTCATCGCCTCGCCGTATCGCGAAGTCACCCGTCCCGTCTTGGAATACGTCAAACGGGCCAGGGAAGAGTCGCCGCGCACCGTGGTGACGGTGTTCATTCCCGAGTATGTGGTGGGTCACTGGTGGGAGCAGGTGTTGCACAACCAGAGCGCTCTACGACTCAAGGGACGGCTGCTGTTCATGTCGGGCGTCATGGTGACTTCGGTTCCGTGGCAATTGAGTTCGTCGGAACGGCGCAGGGCCTTACAGCCGCACGTGGCGCCGGGTGATGCTCGTCGGGGAATCTTCGATTGACCCGCGAATCGACACGCGCGCGGCGTGCGGCGCCACCCCCGATGGGGGAGTTGACACTGACCACCGATGCCCCGGCCAACGGCGGCAGTTGCGTTGCGCACCACGAAGGCCGGGTGGTGTTTGTCCGCTACGCATTGCCCGGCGAGCGGGTTCGTGTCCGGGTCACCGCGGATCGCGGATCTTATTGGCACGCAGAGGTTATCGAGGTCATCGACCCGGCGGGCGGCCGCATCACATCGCTGTGCCCCATCGCCGGGGTTGGCGGCGCCGGCTGTTGCGACCTGGCGTTCGCCGCCCCCGAGGTGGCCCGCACGCTCAAGGCCGAAGTCGTGGCCAATCAGCTCGAGCGCCTCGGCGGGCATGCCTGGAGCGGAGAGGCCGAGCCGCTGGCGGATTCCGCGCCGACGGCGTGGCGCACCCGCGTTCGGCTCGGCGTGGGCCCCGACCGTCGCCCGGGCTTTCACCGATACCACAGCGAGGAATTGGTGACCGACTTGCGGTGTGCCCAGCTGCCTGCCGGGATGCTCGACGGGATCGCCGACATCGATTGGCCGCCGGCCGCCCAGCTGCACGTGGCCGTCGACGACGACGGCGTACGCCACGTGGTGCGCACCCTGCGGCAGGGCAGGCAGATTGCGACCAAGGTAGTCGAGGGTCGCTACGAGGCGGTGCAGCGCGTGGCGGGGCGAAGCTGGCAGGTGCCGGTGACCGCCTTCTGGCAGGCGCACCGCAATGCGGCGGACGTGTACAGCCAGCTGGTCGCCGACTGGGCGCAGCTCGGCGCCGGGATGCGTGCGTGGGATCTATACGGCGGCGCAGGCGTTTTCGCGGCGGTACTCGGCGATGCGGTCGGACACTCCGGGCGCGTGCTCAGTGTCGACACCTCGCGCGCCTCGACCCGGGCCGCCCGGGCCACGCTGGCCGATCTGACCCAGGTGCACGTTGTCACCGACTCGGTGCGCCGCGCGCTGGCGGCTCAGCGAGGGCGCGCGGACGTGGCGGTGCTGGATCCGCCGCGGGCGGGGGCCGGGCGCGAGGTCATCGATCTGCTGGCCGCCGCCGATGTCCCGCGGGTGGTGCACATCGGTTGTGAGGCAGCATCGTTCGCGCGCGACATCGGGATCTACCTCGGCCACGGCTATGCCGTCGAGAAGATCAAGGTGTTCGACGCGTTCCCGCTGACGCACCACACCGAATGCGTCGCGCTGCTGACCCGTTAGGGAGTTTCTGGCGGCGATGGACGCTGCGGCACGACACCGCAATTCCGCGCGGGTGAATCTGATGACCGGTTAGACTGCGTCGCGGTGTGCCGGGAAGTCTGGTCGGCGATGTCGTTGTCGACCGATCGAAAGGCGCGCGTGCTTACCAGCAAACAACGGGCCGTGACTGGCGAGGCATGTCGATTGCGTGCGCGGTACGTGCTCACCGGTACTCGATTGCTGCCATCGTGAACGAAACTCTTCGTTACGCGCTGTTCGTCTTGTTCTCCAGTGCAGTCGGTTTGGTTGCGGTGTTGGCGAATCGACTAACCGAGCGGGTCAAGATCCCCGTGGCACTACTCGTGTTGGTCGGAGCCGCCGTCGCGGTGCACGCGATGCCCGCGGTGCAGCCTCCGTCCGAGCGCATCGTGGAACGGGTGATCACCATCGCGTTGGTGTTGGTGTTGTTCGACGGCGGCATGCACATCGGGCCTTCGCGATTCCGGGCCGCAGCCGTCCCGATCCTGTCGGTGGGCGTCGTGGGCACCGCCCTCACCGCAGCAGGGGCGGCACTAGTGCTGCACTACATATGCGGAATCAGCTGGTTTCCCGCGATGCTTGTGGCCACAGCCGTGGCTCCGACCGATCCGGCCGTGGTTTTCTCTGTTCTGGGCAAACGCGAGATCAGTGGCCGCAGCGGCACCATCCTGGAAGGCGAGTCAGGTGCCAACGATCCGGTCGGCATCTCCTTGATGTCCAGCCTGATCGCCGCCGGCGGTCTTAGCGCGGCCGGGTTCGCCAGCGTGGGAACACAATTCGTTCTACAGATGGCGGTCGGCCTGGCCGTCGGGGTGCTTGGCGGTCGTGTCCTACTCGTCTTCATGCGCCGGGTCGCGTTGCCCAGCGAAGGTCTCTACTCGTTACGAACGCTGGCATCCTGCCTGATGTTGTACGGCATTGCCACGCTCGCGCACGGCTCGGGATTTTTGGCCGTGTTCGTAGCCGGCATCGTGATCGGCGACGCTCGCGCGCCCTACAAGCCGGAGATCAAGCGATTCCACGCCGCCCTGGCCGGTCTGGCGGAAATCGTCGCCTTTGCCGTCCTGGGTTTGACGGTCGACCTCAATGTCCTTGGCCATCCCGATGTATGGGTTTGCGGGCTCGTCCTCGCTGTGGCCCTGACAGTGCTGATCCGTCCGTTGGCGGTGGGCTCGTGCCTCGTTCCTGTCCGATTGCGGCGAAACGAACGCGCCTTCGTTCTTTTCGCCGGGCTCAAGGGTGCAGTGCCGATCCTGCTGGGCGAGTTCCTGCGGGCTGCTCACCTCGCCGACGCCGAACGTCTGTACGGCATCGTGGTCATCGTCGTCGTCTTCTCAGTGCTGGTGCAGGGCAGTTCTGTGCCTGGTGTCGCCCGACTGTTGCACCTGCCCATGCGCACCGTGGAGACTCGGCCATGGCAGATAGGTGTGCGACTCGCCGACGAACCGCAAGGGGTCCATCGCTTCAGCGTCGCGACCGGCTCTGCTGCCGAGCGGTGCACAGTCGAGAGTCTCGGTGACCGTGTCGGTGACATCTGGGTGAGCATCGTGGTCCGCACCACTGGCCTGGTGCCGGTGCGGGGCGACACCGAACTCGAGGCCGGGGACGAGGTCGTCATCCTGGCAGATCCCGAACTTCATGACACCCTGGCCGAACTGTTCGGCCCCGCGCAAGCGCGGTGAACGCCCGCCACGTCCCCAGCTGTTCTCGCGGGCGCTGCGTAGACTGACTGGATGCTGGAACAGATCCGCGGGCCCGCTGATCTGCAGCACCTTTCCCAACATGAACTCCGCGAACTGGCCGCCGAGATTCGCGAGTTCCTGATTCACAAGGTCGCTGCCACCGGGGGACACCTGGGGCCCAATCTGGGCGTGGTGGAGCTGACGCTCGCCCTGCACCGGGTGTTCGATTCACCCCACGATCCGATCATCTTCGACACCGGTCATCAGGCCTACGTCCACAAGATGCTGACGGGCCGCTCCCTCGAGTTCGAGAGCCTGCGCAAGAAGGGTGGGCTGTCCGGTTATCCGTCGCGTGCGGAGAGCGAGCACGACTGGGTCGAGTCCAGCCACGCCAGCGCGTCGTTGTCCTACGCCGACGGCCTGGCCAAGGCCTTCGAACTGAGTGGGCATCGCAATCGCCACGTGGTCGCGGTGGTCGGCGACGGCGCGCTCACCGGCGGCATGTGCTGGGAGGCGCTGAACAACATCGCCGCTTCCGGCCGCCCGGTCATCATCGTGGTCAACGACAACGGCCGCAGCTATGCCCCGACGATCGGCGGTGTCGCCGACCATCTCGCCTCGCTGCGGCTGCAGCCGGCCTACGAGCAGGCCCTGGAGAAGGGCCGCGACGCGCTGCGCGCGCTACCGCTGGTCGGCAAGATCGCCTACCGCCTCATGCACAGCGTCAAGGCCGGCATCAAGGACTCGCTGTCACCGCAGCTGATGTTCACCGATCTGGGTCTGAAGTATGTGGGCCCGGTCGACGGGCACGACGAACGCGCGGTGGAGGCCGCGCTGCGGCACGCCCGCGGCTTCGGCCGCCCGGTGATCGTGCACGTAATGACCCGCAAGGGGATGGGCTTCGCCCCGGCCGAGGACGACGAAGCCGAGCAGATGCATTCCTGCGGCGTCATCGACCCGGTCACCGGACAGGCGACCAAGGTCGCCGGACCCGGCTGGACGGCGACGTTCTCCGACGCCCTCACCGGCTACGCCAGGAGGCGCCGCGACATCGTGGCCATCACCGCCGCCATGCCCGGCCCGACCGGGCTGACGCCGTTCGGACAGCAATTCCCGGACCGCTTGTTCGACGTCGGCATCGCCGAACAACACGCGATGACGTCGGCCGCCGGCCTTGCCATGGGGGGCATGCACCCGGTGGTGGCGATCTATTCGACGTTCCTGAACCGGGCCTTCGACCAGATCATGATGGACGTGGCGCTGCACAAGCTCCCGGTCACCATGGTGCTCGACCGGGCCGGCGTCACCGGTTCGGACGGCGCCAGCCACAACGGCATGTGGGACATGTCGATGCTGGGCATCGTGCCCGGCATGCGGGTGGCCGCACCCCGGGACGCCACCCGGTTGCGCGAGGAACTCGGCGAGGCGCTCGATGTCGACGACGGCCCGACGGCGCTGCGCTTCCCCAAAGGCGATGTGGGCGAGGACATCCCGGCGATCGAGCGCCGCGGATCGGGCATCTCGGGTGTCGACGTGCTCGCGGTCCCGGCCGGCGGGTGCAACCACGACGTGCTGCTGATCGGTGTCGGCGCGTTCGCGCCGATGGCGCTGGCGGTGGCCAGGCGACTACAGGACCAGGGGATCGGCGTCACGGTCATCGACCCGCGTTGGGTGCTGCCGGTTTCGCAGAGCGTTCTGGAACTGGCGGCCCAACACAAGCTCGTCGTCACGTGCGAGGACAACGGGGTCAACGGCGGGGTGGGCTCGGCGGTGTCCGCCGCCCTGCGCCACGCCGAGATCGACGTACCGTGCCGCGACGTCGGACTGCCGCAACAGTTCTACGAGCACGCCTCCCGCGGTGAGCTGCTGTCTGATCTGGCGCTGACCGACCAGGACGTGGCCCGCCGCATCACCGGCTGGGTCGCGGCGCTGGGCAGCGGCGTCACCGAAGCGGAGATCCGCGAGCACCTCGACTAAGTGGCGATCGCGAGCGCGGCGGAGTCGGGTGAAGCGGGTCGCCACCATCGGGTCTAGTCGTCCTCAGCGGGCGTGGGCGGCGCCTGCAGCGCCCGCGCCAGAGCGGGATCCACCAACTCCCGCTGCCAGGGCCGGGCCTGCCCGGCGAGCAGGAACGTCTCGACTGCGTCAAACGGGTCGGGTGCGGCCGTCCAGTCCCAGCACAGTCGTCGCACCAGGTCCGGTGAGACCAGATTCTCGGTGGGAACGTTGACCCGCTCGGAGACCTCCGACAGCGCCGAGCGCGCGGCCTCCAGCCGGGCGGCGGCCTCCGGTTTGCGCCTGCTCCACCGCGCCGGCGGCGGCGGACCATTCGGCGGCTCGCTGTCCCTGGGCGGGTTTTTGGATTGCCGGGCCTCGTCCAGCGCCGCCAGCCACGTCGCGGCGCTGCGCCGCTGGTTGCGCCCACCGAACACGGGCAAAGCGACGAGTTCCTCGACGGTCGTCGGGTTGGCCAGGGCGGCATCGATGATGGCCGAGTCGGGCAGGATGCGGCGCGGGGCGATGTCGCGGCGCTGGGCGATCCGGTCGCGCGTCAACCACAATTCGCGGACCGCGGCCAGGCCACGCTGATCGCGCACCCGATGGATGCCCGACGTGCGCCGCCACCGGTCCCGTCGCACCGCGGCCCCCGGATCTTTGAAATCCGCGTCGCGCAGGTAGTCGAATTCCTGTGCGGCCCAATCGGTTTTGCCCTGCCCGGCCAAGACGTCGGCGATCGCCGCGCGCAGCTCGATGAGCAGTTCCACATCCAGGGCGGCGTAGTTGAGCCAATCGGGGGGCAGGGGACGCTTGGACCAGTCGGCCGCGCCGTGGCCCTTGGCCAGGCCGAAGCCCAGCAGCCGCTCGACCATGGTCGCCAGGTTCACCCGTTCGAACCCGGCCAGCCGTCCGGCGAGTTCGGTGTCATACAGCGCCGGCGGCCGCATCCCAACCTCCGCCAAACAAGGCAGGTCCTGATCGGCGGAGTGCAGGATCCATTCGTCGTTGCTCAGTACCTCGGCCACCGGCTTCAGGGCCTCGAGCGGCTCGGCGCCGTGGCTCACCGGATCGATCAGCACGGTGCCGGAACCGGCCCGCCGGATCTGGATCAGATAGGCCCGGTTGGAGTAGCGAAAACCCGACGCCCGCTCGGCGTCCACCGCGAAGGGCCCGTGCCCGCGGTCCAGGCGCTGCGCGGCGGCCTCGATTTCGTGGACGCTCACCGAGATGGGTGGGACGCCTTCGGAAGGTTGCCCCAGGGGGGTAGGGGCGGAGTCGGCGCTGACGTCGCCGGGCGCGCTGCTGCCCGACCCGTCGGCCGACGGCTCGCCCATGCTAGGCGCGTGACCGCGAGCTCAGGTCGGTGACTCCCGCGGGTGGTAAGCCCGCGGCGTGCTCCAATACCTCGCAAAACGCCTCGACATGCCCACCGACCGCGGGTGACGTCGCGGTCCATGACGCGCGCAGCTCGAGCTGGTGGGCGCGCGGCGGCCCGGAGATGTCTCCGTAGCGCACCGACGTGGTGGCGGTGACGGTGCCGCCCAGGGCGACGACTTGCTCCATACGTGACTCCAGTGCCTCGACTAGCCAGCTCCACGCTACTTCGGGCAGCAGCGGGTCGACCGCCTCACTGGGGTCAAGGTCGGCCTGGATGTAGGCGACCATGCGGATGGTGCCGTCCCACGCGTCGGCCCCTTCCGGGTCGTACAGCAGGATCAACCGTCCGAAGGCATCGCCGTCGGACCGCTCGGGAATGATGTCGTGATCGGGATGTTTGACCTCGGCACCCAGGGCGTAACTGTGGGGAGCCAAGCGTTGCGGCGGCCGGATGGGACCCAACTCGATCTCCGACCGCACGACGACGGCGTTCATCGCCTCTACCGCCTCGCGGAATGGGGCCGGTTCGGATGAGGTCACTTGGCGCCGCTCCTGTTCATCCCGACCGTTCTGAGTCGTCACGGCACGGGTCACAGGGATCGACGGTAGACCTACAGCCCGACACGCCGCGACAGGCGCGCCGCGTTTCAAACCCGCCGCGACCAAGCCGTTACCAGGCCTCCACCAAAGCTATATGTGCAGCTCAGGCCGCGGTCAGCGGGTGAAACGCGCCTGGCGTTTCTCTCGGTGCGCGGCCAGGCCTTCCTGCACGTCGGGGCCGCTGAAACTGAGGAATTCCAGGCCCACCGAGGTCTCGAAGGTGGGGCCCATCATGCGATACCAGTGGTTGAGGCTGCGCTTGGTCCACTGGATCGCGTTCTGCGCGCCCTGCGCCAGGTTCTCGGCGATGCGGGTGGCGGTGGACAGCACGTCGTCGTCGTCGACGCAGGTGGACACCAGCCCGATCCGCTCGGCTTCCTCACCCAGCAGCGTCTCGCAGGTCAGCAGGTAGTACTTGGCCTTGGCCATGCCGACCAGCAGCGGCCAGCAGATCGCGGCGTGGTCGCCGGCCGCCACACCGAGCTTGGTGTGCCCGTCGATGAGCTTCGCGGTCCGGCCCGCCACCGAGATGTCGGCGAGCAGCGCCACCACCAGGCCAGCGCCCACCGCCGGCCCGCGAATCGCCGACACGACGGGCGTGTCGCAGTCGATCATGTTGTGCACCAGGTCGCGGGCTTCGCGCATGATGCGGAGCCGGCCCTCGTAGTCGTTGATGGTCTCGTCGATCAGGTCGAAGCTGCCGCCGGAGGAAAAGGCCTTGCCTTCACCGCGGACCAGGACGGCGCGCACGGCGGCGTCGCGGTCGATCACCGGCCAGATGTCGGCGAGGTCGCGGTGCATCTGCGGCCCGACCGAATTCAGGCCGGGGGAATCGAGAACCAGCGTCAGCACGCCGTTCTCACCAAGCTCGCAGCGCAGGCTGGGAAACGCGTCGTAGCTCGCTGGGGGCTGACTCACCGGCATCTCAGAGCTCCTGACGTTCAAACGGTTGCGGTCGTTGATAGTACGCAGCGACGTTCGGTGTTCTCCGGTCATGGCAGCATTAAGGCTGATGAGTACTCGCCGCGACCTCCCCGAGTCGCCGTATCTGGCGGCCGTGACCGGCCGCAAACCCAACCGGGTACCGGTGTGGTTCATGCGGCAGGCCGGTCGCTCGCTGCCCGAATACCGGGCGCTGCGGGCCCAGACCGACATGCTGTCGGCCTGCTTCGACGCCGAGTTGGTCTGCGAGATCACCCTGCAACCGGTGCGCCGCCACGACGTCGACGCGGCGATCTTGTTTTCCGACATCGTGGTGCCGCTGCTCGGTGCGGGGATCGACCTGGACATCGTCGCCGGGGTCGGGCCGGTCATCGAGTCGCCGGTGCGCACCGCCGCCGATGTGGCGGCGATCAAACCCCTTGAGCGGCAACGCGTTGCGCCGGTTTGCGACGCGGTGTCGCTGCTGGTGTCCGCGCTCGGCGATGTTCCGCTGATCGGCTTTGCGGGTGCCCCGTTCACCTTGGCGTCCTACCTGATCGAGGGCGGTCCCAGTCGACACCACGAGCGCACCAAAGCGATGATGCTGGCCGAGCCGGACACCTGGCATGTGCTGATGGAGAAGCTGACCGACGTCACCGTGGGCTTTTTGCGGGTGCAGCTGGAGGCCGGGGTGGACGCCATTCAGGTGTTCGACTCGTGGGCGGGGGCGCTGTCCCTGGCGAATTACCGCGCCTATGTGCAGCCGCACAGCACCCGGGTGTTCGCCGCGCTGGCCGACTACGGCGTGCCGATGACCCACTTCGGGGTCGGCACGGCCGAACTGCTGGGCGCCATGTCGTCGGTCGGTGCGAACGTGGTGGGCGTGGATTGGCGAACCTCCCTGGCCGACGCGGCCGCCCGCGTGCAACCCGGTACGGCGTTGCAGGGCAACCTCGATCCGGTAGTGGTGCTGGCGGGCTGGCCGGTGGTGGAACGCGCGGCGCGCGCTGTCGTGGACGACGGCCGCCGCGCGATCGACGCCGGCGCCGCCGGTCACATCTTCAATCTTGGCCACGGCGTGCTGCCCGAAACGGACCCCGGCGTGCTGACCGAGCTGGTGTCGCTGGTCCACTCCCTATGAGTTCTCCCTCGTATTGCGTTGTGGGGGGCGGTGTTTCGGGTCTGACGGCGGCCTATCGGCTCCGGATGGCGGCCGGCGATGACGCGGCGATCACGCTGTTCGATCCGGGAGACAGGCTCGGCGGGGTCCTGCGCACCGAGCTGGTCGGCGGGGTGCCGATGGATGTGGGTGCCGAGGCTTTCGTGCTGCGTCGCCCCGAGCTGCCGGCGCTGCTGATTGAACTGAATCTGTCTGAGCACCAGCGGGTTTCGACCGGCGCACGCCCGCTGATCTACAGCAGGCAGGAGTTGCGCCCACTGCCCGCCGGCACCGTGGCCGGGATCCCGTCGTCGGCGGCGTCGGTGGCGGGACTGGTCGACGAGGCCAACCTCGCCCGCATCGAGGCCGAACCCACTCGCCCGCTGGTGTGGGAACCGGGCAGCGACCCCGCGGTGGCCGACCTGGTGGGTGAGCGATTCGGCGACCAGGTGGTGTCCCGGTCGGTGGATCCGCTGCTGAGCGGGGTCTATGCCGGTTCGGCGGCCACCATCGGCCTGCGCGCGGCCGCCCCGACGGTGGCGGCGGCGCTGGACCGTGGCGCCCCCAGCCTGACGGAAGCCGTAGGGCAGGCGCTGCCGCCGGCCACCGGCGCGCCGGTGTTCGGGTCGCTGCAGGGCGGCTACCGGGTGCTGATCGATGAGCTGGTCGCGCGGGGTCGGCCGCGCTGGGTGCGCGCCGCGGTGTCGCGGCTCGAGCCCACCGACGCCGGCTGGTCGGTGATCGACGACACCGGCGCTCACTGGGCCGTCGATGCGGTGATCCTGGCCGTGCCGGCGGCGCAGTGTTGTCGCCTGCTGGCCGAGATCGCCCCGCGCAGCGTCGCCGCCGCCGGGCGCATCAGCAGTGCATCGTCGGTGGTGATGGCGCTCGCCGTGCCGGGCGATACCGCGTTCCCGGAGTGTTCGGGCGTGCTGGTGGCCACCGGTGAGCGGTTGCGGGCCAAGGCCATCACGCTGTCGTCGCGCAAGTGGGGTGGTGCAGGCGGTGACGCGCAGCTGCTGCGGCTGTCGTTCGGGCGGTTCGGCGATCGCGTGGCGGCCGACACGTCCGACGACGAGCTGCTGACCTGGGCGTTGGGTGACCTGGCCACCGTGTTCGGGCTGACCGTCGACCCCGTCGACGTCCTTATCCAGCGCTGGATCGACGCGATGCCGCAGTACGGGCCCGGCCATGCCGATCTGGTCGCCGAGGTGCGCGCGGGGCTGCCCCCGACGCTCGCCGTGGCCGGCAGCTACCTCGACGGCATCGGCGTGCCGGCCTGCGTCGGTGCGGCCGGGCGCGCGGTCGAGCGTGTGATCAGGGCCATCGGAGACTTGGACGCGCGGGTGGCACGATAGGTTCCATGGCCAAGCTCGACTACGACTCGCTCAACTCCACGATCCGCTACCTGATGTTCTCGGTGTTCTCCGTTGAGCCGGGTGAGCTCGGTGACCAGCGGGACGACGTCATCGATGAAGCGTCGACGTTCTTCAAGCAGCAGGAGGAGCGCGGCGTCGTGGTGCGCGGCCTGTACGACGTCGCCGGCCTGCGGGCCGACGCCGACTTCATGATCTGGACCCACGCCGAACGCGTCGAGGCGTTGCAGGCCACCTACGCCGATTTCCGGCGCACCACGGCGCTGGGGCGGGCCAGTTCGCCGGTGTGGAGCAGTGTGGCGTTGCATCGGCCGGCCGAGTTCAACAAGAGCCACATCCCGGCCTTTCTGGCCGGCGAGGAACCCGGTGCCTACATCTGCGTGTATCCCTTTGTGCGGTCCTACGAGTGGTACCTGCTGCCCGACGAGGAACGCCGCCGCATGCTCGCCGAGCACGGCATGGCCGCCCGCGAATACAAGGACGTGCGTGCCAACACCGTTCCCGCGTTCGCGCTCGGCGACTACGAGTGGATCCTGGCGTTCGAGGCGCCCGAACTGCACCGCATCGTCGACCTGATGCGCGAACTGCGCGCCACCGACGCCCGCCGGCACACCCGCGAGGAGACGCCCTTCTTCACCGGCCCCCGGATTCCCGTCGAGCAGCTGGTGAACGCCCTGCCATGACAACCGCATTCGATCCGACCGATCCCACCCGCTTCGAGGAGATGTACCGCGACTCGCGGACGTCGCACGGCCTGCCCACCGCCACACCGTGGGATATCGGTGGCCCGCAGCCGGTGGTCCAGCAGCTCGTCGCGCTGGGCGCCGTCAAGGGTGAGGTGCTCGACCCGGGCACTGGCCCGGGCCATCACGCCATCTATTACGCGTCCAAGGGATATTCGGCGACCGGCATCGACGGCGCGGCGGGAGCTATCGAGCGCGCCCGGGAGAACGCCCAAAAGGCCGGGGTTTCGGTTAATTTCGAGCTGGCCGACGCGACGAAGCTGGACGGGTTCGACGGCCGCTTCGACACGGTGGTCGACTGCGCCTTCTACCACACCTTCAGCGCCGAGCCCGAGCTGCGCAGGTCCTATGTGCAGGCGCTGCACCGTGCCACCAAGCCGGGCGCGCGGCTGTACATGTTCGAGTTCGGTGAACACAACGTCAATGGCTTCAAGATGCTGCGGTCGTTGTCCGAGAACGACTTTCGCGATGTGCTTCCGGACGGTGGCTGGGAGATCACCTATCTGGGCACGACCACCTACCGGGTCAACGTCAGCGTCGAGTCCATCGAGGCGATGGCCAAGCGCAACCCGGACATGGCCGATCAGGCGGAGAAATTGCTGGAGCGCTTCCGGGTGATCGAGCCGTGGCTCGAGGGCGATCGGGCACACGCCCCGTTCTGGGAAGTGCACGCCACCCGGGTTGACTGAATCGCCCGTAGCCGGCTCGAGATATAGACCACGCACACCCATGTCGGCGTGTCGTGTGCGTGGTTTATATGTCGCGGAAGGCCTCTGGGGAAACGACCCGCGGGCTATCCGCCCGCCGGCGCCAGCCGCAGCGACACGGAGTTGATGCAGTAGCGCTGATTGGTCGGCGTCGGGTAGCCCTCACCGGCGAACACGTGGCCCAGGTGGCTGTGGCAGTTTGCGCACAGCACCTCGGTGCGCGTCGTGCCCATCGAATGGTCGGGCCGCAGAATGACCGCGTCGGATTTGGCCGGGTCGAAGAAGGACGGCCAGCCGCAATGCGACTCGAATTTCTCTGTGCTGCGGAATAATTCGGCGCCACAGGCCCGACACTGGTACACGCCTTCGGTTTTGGTGTCGGTGTATTCACCGGTGAAGGGCCGCTCGGTGCCGGCTTGGCGCAGCACGTGGAACTCTTCCGGGCTGAGTTTCTTGCGCCACTCGTCGTCGCTCAGTCGCACCTTGGGCTGCGACACGTCGGGGGAGGTCATGCCTCCACGCTAGCTCGAATGGCTGTGACCCGCCGCGCCCGGCTCCGCCGCGCCTGCGATCACCGCGTCCCGCTCGCGCTCGGCAATCGGCCACGCGGGATCGATGCCGTCTTCCGACCGGTTGTCGGCCTTGGCGTCGAGGTAACGGAAGAGCAGCACAGTGAAGGCGACGATCAGCAGCAGCGACCAGCCGTAGGTGATCTTGAGGTAATGCAGCGCGCGGCCGTACCTCATGTACTTGTAAATCAGCCAGTCGTCCAGCGCCATGAAGCCATAGATCCCGAGCCATGCCGGCCAGTTGCGGATCAGCGAGTTCCGCAGCACCACCGTCATCAAAAACGGAAACAGCATCATCGAGTAGTAGCCCTGGGCCAGTGAGGACACCAGGAACGACCACAGCAGCAGCACGCCCGACGAGCTGGTGAACCAGAACAACGGGTCTCGGGTGCGGTAGTAGCGGTGCAGCAGCCACATCGCACCGATCATCAGCAGGGTGAACAGGATTCGCATGAACACGATCAGCCAGGTGGGCAGGCCGAAGTACACGCCGTTGCCCTCGATTGAGCTGTTGAAGTAGTCCCGGGTGCCCAGGAAGTAGGGCACCGTTTTGGTGACGAAGTCCATGGGATCGCTCACCAAAGGCCACGCGGCCACGTTGACGACGACGGGGACCGCGATGGCCGGCACCAGCGTCCGCCACTGGCGATTCAGCAATGGCAGCAACAGCAATGGGCCCAGCACGGGCTTGAGCGTGAGCGTCAGGCCGATCACCAAGCCGGCCCACCACTGGTGCCCGACCCTCCCGTCCAGCAGCCACCGTATGAACAGCACCTCCGCCAGCAGCACGCAGCCGTTGATATTCGTAAACACCAGCGTGCTCGTCACGCTCTCCGTGCAGAACATGGCCAGCAGCAGGGCGGGGGCGGCCACCGAAGCCAGCGTGAATTTGAACATCCGCAGCAGCAGGTACCAGGCGATCAGGATTGCGACGGTGTTGATCAGGATGAACAGAAACCGCGACGGCGTGAAGGGCAGGTATCCGAACGGCGCCAT
Source organism: Mycobacterium sp. (assembly GCF_036273375.1). Lineage (GTDB taxonomy): Bacteria > Actinomycetota > Actinomycetes > Mycobacteriales > Mycobacteriaceae > Mycobacterium. The sequence goes on from NZ_DASUHS010000092.1 coordinate 60,826, forward strand.
CAACAGCGTGCCGCCCGGCGGGTACAGGTAGTGCGGGTCGACGTAGTCGAAGTGCTCGTTGTAGATGTCCCAGCCGTGCCGGAAGTTGAGGACCGCGCGGTACACCGGTTTGAAGTCGTCGGTGATGTTGCCGTTGAGGGTGAGGATGATGCTGCGGTGCAACACCGACATGATGGCCACCGGCCACAGCGCCGACCGCAGCACCGTCGACGTGCTCAGCGGGCCGGTGCGGGGACTGAAGGCGGCCAGGGTCCAATCACGCAAGCCGGTTCGGGTCGATTCAGCTGCCGTCACCAGCGCACCGTACACCGGCGGCTACGCAGGCCCGAAAGCAGCGTCAGGCCGGGCAGTACGTGTCGGTGTTGGGCAATTTGCCGCTGTTGAGGTAGCCGATCAGCGGCGGAACAGCGCAGCCCGAGAAGATGCTTGCGCCGTGGCCGATGCCCTGCCACATCACCCGCTTGCTGGCCGCGTTGGCGTTGATGATGCTGGCCGCGGTCGCCGCGACGCCGTCGGTACCGACGATCGGGTCGCTCTGCACACCGAGCAGCAGCACGTCGACCTTGAGTGTCTTCGGGGTGGGCGGCGGCGAGCCGGTGGGCCAGTGCACGCACTTGACCATGTTGAGCGCGGCGACGGTACCGAAGTCGGGGTAAAGCTTGCCCCAGGCGACGACGAGTTCGCGCACGCGGTCCGGCGTGGGGCGATTGACCGCGTCGCTGCACACGTTGACGAACTGGCCGTCGGAGTCCTGGATGGCGTTGGCGTGGTTGATCAGATTGTTCAGCGCGTTGGTATCGCCCGAGCGGGCGCCCGCTAGCGCGTTGGCCAGGTTGGTGGTGGCGTTGACGCGGCCGCCGGCGGGATAGCCGAGCGCGACGGTGATGGCGTTGGCCACCTGCGCAACCGACGAGCCACCGGTGCCCTTACCCGCGCGGGCGTCGGCCAGCAGGGCACTGACGGCACCCTTCGGGTCCGCGCCCAGCGCGCAGTTCACGGCGATGCACTGCGCGGCGAAGGCGTCGAGGGCGGCCTGCTGCCCCTTGACCCGCTGCTCGGCGGCGGCCTCGGCGTTGGTGCCCAACGCAACCGGTGAGTCGAGGATCAACCGGGCCACCTTGTCCGGCCGCGATCCGGCGTAGGCCAGCGCCACCTGCGCGCCGTTGCCGATGCCGATCAGCGCGAGGGTGGGCACGTCCCACAGGGTGCGCAACCGCTCGATGTCGGAGGCGGCGTGCGCGTCGTCGTAGGAGGACGCGTTCGGTCCGATCCCGACGGCGTCGCCACAGTTGGTGGTGGCGGTGTTGGAGACCTCGGAAAGGTTGGCCACCGGGTCGTCGCCGGTCTGGAATTGCGACTGGTCGCGCATCTGTTGACGGTCGAACTTGTCGCGGCAGTCGATGGGGCTCGACATCCCGATACCCCGGCGGTCGACGGACACGATGGGGTGGGTGGCGAGCACGTCGGCGCCCGCCCGGGACAGCCAGATCGGCAATTGCGCCGAGGACGGCAGATCGGAGCCGGTGGTGAAGACCAGCGGCCCGGCGTCCTGGGGTGTCTGGTTCGAGCGGGCGCGCACCACGCCGATGCTGAGGCTGCCGCCCCCTCCGTTGACCGGATCCAGGTCGGCGTCGTAGTTCGCGCAATCCAACCGGACGCCGGCGGCGGCGGGAACCGCCGCGTCGGCGAACACCCGTGAGGTGCAGTCGTGCCACGCCAAGTCGTTCTTGGGTGCGGCGATCGGTGGTGGGCCGCTGGGCGCCGGCTTCGAGGTCGCCGCCCCCTGCGGTCGTGCACCGGAGTCGGTGGCGAACCGCGGATCGGCTGCCAGGCCCGGGACGCAGCCGGCCAGCAGCGCGGTCACCGCAACCAGGATCGTGGCGCACGTGTACGGCCGACTCATGCCGACCACAGTAGCTAGGCCTTGACGTAGCGGGTGTACAGGTAGCCGGCGTCGTCGGTCAGTACGTGGGCGCACCGCATCCGGGTGAGCAGCTGGCCCGGACCGGCCGCGATGCGGCGTGCCTGGCCGCCGACGAGGCAGGGCGCGATCGTCAGGCACAGCTCGTCGAGCATGTCGCGCTGCATCAGCGAGTCCAGCAGTGTCGGCCCGCCCTCGGTGAGGATGCGGCGCATGCCGCGCGCGCCGAGGGCCGCCAGCAGGGCGGCCTCATCGATCTTCTCGGGATCGCGGGCGGAGCAGTCGAGTACCTCGCACAGGCCGCTGAGCGCGCGGCGCGTCTGCTCGGCCGCCGCGGTGCAGGTGAGCACCAGCGGCTGCACCTCAGTGCGGGTGAACACCGCCATGTCCCGGTTGAGGTGGCCCGATCCGGTCACGATTGCCAGTTGCGGGACCTCGCTTTGTCCGCGGGCCTGCCGGCGCTGGCGCCGGGCAACGCCGACCTGCGCGCCGGAGTAACCCTCGATCCGCACGGTGCCCGCGCCCACCACGATGACGTCGGCGAGTTCACGCAGCAGGTTGAAGACGAACCGGTCGCCCGTGCCGCCCATCGCGCCGCTGCTGCCGCCCGAGGTGGCCCCACCGTCGACGCTGGTGATGAAGTTCGCCCGTACCCACGTCCCGTCGTGTTCGGGATAGCCGTACAGCCGGGACAGGTCGCCGTCGTCGAGCCCGCGTACCGAACCCAGCAACGACAGCGGTGTCTCTGACGTCGCGGAGGTCGCGAAACTCGCGGGGCCGCCAGAGTCGGGCATGAGTCTGATTGCAGCACGCCGCTACAGTTCCTGCATGCACGGGTCCACCTCCGCGGGCGCTTCGGGCGGCCCGGATCACCTGGTGGATCGGCACCCGACGGTGTCGCCGGAACGGTTGATCGCCCAATTGCGACCACCCCCGACCTTCGCCGGCGTGAGCTTCGCGACGTATCGGCCCGATCCGGCGGAGCCCACGCAGGCCGCCGCGGTGGTCGCGTGTCAGGACTTCTGCCGCCAGGCCATTGAGCGGCGCGCCGGGCGGCGAAAGCTGTTGGGCCGGCGCGAAATTCTGCCCGGCGTCGGGCTGTACCTGGACGGCGGGTTCGGTGTGGGCAAGACGCACCTGCTGGCGTCGGCCTACTACCGGCTGCCGGGTGAGGGGCCGGGTGGGGCACCGGATAGCCGGGCTCCCAAGGCGTTTGCGACGTTCGGCGAGCTGACCCAGCTGGCCGGGGTGTTCGGCTTCGTCGAGTGCATCGACCTGCTGGCCAACTACACGGCGGTCTGCATCGACGAATTCGAACTCGACGACCCGGGCAACACCACGCTGATCGCACGGCTGCTCTCGTCGCTGGTCGAGCGCGGCGTGTCGGTGGCCGCCACCTCCAACACGCTGCCCGGGCAGCTCGGCGAGGGCCGCTTCGCGGCACAAGATTTTCTGCGCGAAATCAGCACGCTGGCAAGAATCTTCACGACAGTGCGGATCGAGGGGCCCGACTACCGGCACCGCGGCCTGCCGCCGGCGCCCCAGCCGCTGTCCGACGACGAGGTGGCCGCGCGCGCCGCGCGGATCGACGGCGCGACGCTCGACAATTTCGATACCCTGTGTGCGCACCTGGCCACCATGCATCCGTCGCGGTATCTGACGCTGATCGAGGGGGTCAGCGCGGTGTTTTTGACCGGCGTGCACGGCATCGACGATCAGAACGTCGCGCTGCGGTTGGTGTCGCTGACCGATCGGCTTTATGACGCGGGCATTCCGGTGGTGGCCTCGGGTGCAAAGCTGGACACGATCTTCAGCGAGGAGATGCTGGCCGGGGGATACCGAAAGAAGTACCTACGGGCCACTTCCCGGCTCCTGGCGCTGACCGCCGCGGCTAACCCAGCTCGCTGATCATGACATAGTCGCTCTCGACGTCGGTGCCCAGTTGAAACGTCCTGGTGCCGGCGATGGTGAACCCGCTCTTGAGGTAAAAGCGTTGTGCGCGTTGGTTTGCCCGGTTCACGCCCAGCCACACGCAGCGAACACCCCAGTCGGTCGCGACGGCCAGCATGCGTTCCATCAGCGCCGCCGCGGCCCCGCTGGAGTGGCGGTCGGGCAGGACATACATCTTCGACAGCTCGGCCGCCGGGCGGGTTTGCACGGCTCGCTGTACGCCGGCGTGATCGGAGACACCATGAACCAGCATGGCGTAACCGATAATTCGGCCGCCTTGGCGCGCGGTGACGATGGCGCGATCCGGATCGCTGAGATACTCGTCGAAACGGTCGGCCGACAGGTTTGCGTCGATGAACGACGCGATGTTGTCCGCGCTCACCGCTGGCGGACACGCCAACGGAAAGGTCTGTGCCGCAACGGCAGCCAGCTCTAAGGCGTCACCGGAGCCCGCCGGCGCGATGTGGAACGTTCCTGTCAGAGGTTCCACTGCGCGAGGTGGTAGCCCGTCTTCTTGTCCAACAGGACGACGGCGGAAACCGGATCGCGGTAGGCGTCCCAGTACACGCCGCCGCGCACGATCGCCCCGTTCGGGGCGTTGACGAGCACGTTGTCCAGCGAGTCGGGTGCATCCGAGGCCCGCGGCTTGTAGGCGTCGGCGGTCGGGGTCACTCCGTTGAAACTCATGACGGTCGCCATGACGTACGGATTGGGCACGCGGATCGCCCGGATGGTCACGTCGGCGCGGTCGACGGTGCTGCCCGGGAAGCCTCTGAAGGTGCCCTCGCGGGTGTAGCCGAATCCCGGCGGCGGGTCGCAGGGCGCCACGCCGCTCACGGTGACGTCGGCGATGAACGTACCGTTGTCCACCCGCAGCGTGTCACCGATATGGCCGATCGGCGCGTCGCCGGCCCATGCGCGGGGCATCGGAATCGCTGCGACGCCGGCAACGGCAATCAGAAAGGCGGACGCCACCAGCAGCCAGCGGTGCATCTTCGCCATCTCGTGCCTCCTTGACGCCGTTGCAGGGGACCCTCGCATGATTGCACACGCGCTAATGCCAAAGGGAGGGGTCGGCCACACTGGTCAGTCGTCTCCGGCGGCGCTTTTGCCGCGGGCGTGGGTTTGCAACGCAGCGAGCAGATCCGCCTCTACCCGGTCTTTGTCGACCCGGCCTCGGTGCAGCGGTCCGTCCACGGACGTGCGCGCTATTGACCGCTCTGGGAGAATTTGTGAGTCATGAAGCCACTGCTCACGCTGTGTGGTCTGGCCGTCGCGATCGGCCTGGCCGGACCGGTGCACGCCGACAGCACCGACGACTCGTTCATCGCTTCGCTGCGGGCGGCAGGCATCACCTTTTCCGATCCGGGCAAGGCCGTGGGCGCGGGCAGATGGGTGTGCGACACGGTCGGCCAGGGCACGCAGATGCCCGATGTGGTCAAGACGCTGCTGTCCAAGAACTCCGCGCTGAGCCAGGACAAGGCCAACCAGTTCGCGGCCATCGCCGCCAGCACGTATTGCCCGAGCGCCATCACGACGAGCACGCCGAACCCCTCGTAGCGCTCGGGATGCCAATCACCCGCAGGTTTGCGACAATCACTGCGCTATGCGATTTCTCCTGGGGCTGACCAGCCTCGCAACCATGATCCTCCTGGCCGCGCCGGCACACGCGGACGTCGACAACGATCAGGACTTTCTCAAAGACCTCCGCGACGCCGGTATCACCTATCAGGACGGCGGCAACGCGGTCACCATCGGCAAGTCGGTGTGTGACCTGCTCGACGACGGCCAGTCCGACGCGAAAATCGTGACGGACCTGCGCAACCAGAATCCGGCCTTCCAGGGCGCCAGCGCGGCCAAGTTCACCTACCTCTCGGCCGCCCATTACTGCCCGAAGTACATCACCGGTGAGGACCGCGGTCCCAAGCCAGACGGTCCCGCCGGCAACTGAGCCATCCGGGCGCGCAATAGGCTAATGCCGTGCGCGTCGATCCCGGACCGCTGACGTGGGACGCGGCCGTCCAGACTTGGCATCTCGACCTCGTCTCCGCGGCCGTTGTCGCAGCGCTCACCACCGGATACGCCTGGTGCTACCGGCGCAGTCGCGACGCCGAACGTCCGGTCTGCGCCGCGAACGCCGGGTACTTCGGCGTCGGCATGCTGGTGTGGGTATTGGCCACGATCAGCGCCCTCGGCGCCTATGCCTACGTCCTGTTCTGGGTGCGTGCGCTGCAGGTGTTGTTGCTGCTCTACGTCGTGCCGTTCTTCATCGCACAGGCCAAGCCGGTCACCGTTTTTCGCGACGCCCTTCGGTCGGCGGCCCGCGACCGCATCGATCGGCTGTTGGCGACCCGGTTCGCGCGCATGCTCGTTCATCCGGCGACCACGTCGCTGGCGATGCTCGCCACGCCGTGGTTGCTGTACCTGACGCCGTGGTACACCGCGGCCCTGCAGGACGAGAGGATCGGTGCGCCGACGCGAATCCTGTTGGTGGTATTAGGCTTCGGCTACTTCTATGCCCGGCTGCAGGAAGACCCCGTGCCCCGCAGGTACCCGCAGTCGATCTCGCTGCTGATCACCGTCGCAGAGGCGCTCGGTGACGGTGTCCTGGGATTGGTCATCTGGCAGGGCTCGTTGATCGGCACATCGTATTACGCAGGGCTGCAACGGTCTTGGGGTCCGGACCCGCGGCTCGACCAGACGATCGGTGCCGGCGTCTTATGGATCATTGGGGATTTGGTGGGGTGGCCGTTTGTGCTGCTGCTGATGCGCGCGATGTCTCGCGACGAGAAGGCGCACGCGGTCGCCGTCGACGCCGAATTGGACGAGGCCGAGGCGAAGATGCACAGCGCCGAAGGCGCCGAGGGCGAAGGCGCTGCGCCGTCGGGTCTCTGGTGGGAGAACGACCCGCAGCTGCGGGAGCGGTTCCGTCGCGGCTGACGTCTGGTCACCTAGGCGGCCCGGGCCGTCCACGTGAAGCTCTGCATCTCCGGGATCTCAGGCGTAAGCGCCGCGGCGACGCTTCGACCGATCTGGTCGGCGGCCGCCAGCGGAGTGTCGGCGTTCAAAAAGCCTTCCACTTCGACGCGCAGGGTCCGTCCAGTCCACCTGGCCCGGGCGTGCGCATGCGTCACACCGGGGACTGAGGCGGCGACGGCCTCGGCGGTGGTGATGATGTCGGGGTCCACGCCGTCGAGCAGCCGATGCGCGATATCGGCGGTCACCTCCCAGCCGACGTGGCAGATGAACCCGGTGACCACGATCCCGGCGACCGCGTCGGCCCAACCCCAGCCCAGCGCCACGCCGATCAGCCCGAGCACCGCGCCGCCCGACGACAACGCGTCCAGCCAGGAATGCTTGGCGTCGGCCACCATGGTGGCCGACCGAATCCGCTTGCCCACCACCAGTTTGTAGCGGGCCACCAGCTGATTGCCCACCACGCCCACGACCGCCGCGCCAATGCCCCAGCCCACGTAACCGGTGCCGCCGTGACGAAGCAGCTTCGTGATGCTCTCGGAGCCGGCGACGACGGCGCTGCCCCAGATCACCAGGGCCACACCGATACCGGCGAGGTCTTCGGCGCGTTCGTAGCCGTAGGGATACCGCTCGGTGGGAAGCTTGCGCGACGCACGGAAGCCGATGAACACCAGGACGCTGGTGGAGACGTCCGACAGGTTGTGCAGCGCGTCGCCCAGCAGCGCCACCGAGCCGGACAGCAGCGCGATGGCCAACTCGACCAGCCCGGTCAGCGCCAGCCCGACGGCGCTGCAGGCAATGGCGCGGTTGGCCTGCCGGCGCTCGCCGGCGTCGTCGGTCGCGGTGTCGAGGGGAAAGCTTGCCGCCGGGTCACGGACTCCATTGATCACATGCATACCGCCAGCATGCCCGACTCACCGGCGGCTCCCAAGTCTCGCGCTTACGCGCGTTCGTACACCGTCGCCCGATCGCGTTGGCCCCACGACAGCACCGGCTGGCGGGAATCGACTTCGGTCGATTGTGTCTCGAGGATCTGATGCATTTGGCATCACCCGTGCCGCCGCCGCGACCGTCGCCGACATAGATGAGACGATTCCCCTTGTAGGCCAGCAGTATTCGCGAACCGACGTCATGGTCATGGGGGCACCGATGCCATCAGGGCTGAAATTCAACAGGGGCGTGATCGGCCTGGTTCTCGGCCGTCACCCGTTGTTTCTGTTCCGTGATGACCTGGTTGAGGTAGTCGGCCTTGGCGCAGCCGTAGTACGCCGCGAACTGCAGCGCGAGTTCGTCCATCTCCTCAAACGAGACGTCGCCACTTTTGAGCGCGGCGTATACGTGGGACATGATCGGGATCTCGGCATCCTGGAAGGCGACGCAGGCGACGGTGATGAGACGGCGTTCCTTCATCCCCAAGCCGGGGCGCAGCCACATCTCGCCGAAGACGAAGTTCAGAATGCCCGCTCCCGAGTACGGGTTGTCGCGCATCGGCGCGAACGGCAGGCAGTTGATCTCCTTGAACGACTCCTCGCCGCCTTGCAGCCGCTGCTCGGGGTCGCTGGCGGTGACCAGCGGCAGCAAGGGTTCCGGGGGAGGGTGCGGCTCGCCGCGGGCCTCGGCTATCTTGGCCCATTCCATGTCCACGGCGATATTGAACCGGGACGCCTTCGGCCAGCCCGCGTAGACGGCGAAATGCAAGACTGTTTCCCGCATTTCGGTGATGGTGAGGTCACCGCTGTTGAGTGCGCCGTAGATGTGCTGCTCGAGGGGGGCCTGCGCGTCGGCGGCCGCGACACAGGCCAGGGTCACGAACCGCCGGTCGCGGCGGCTGAGCCCCGTCCGCGACCACACCTCGCCGAAGACGAAGTCGATCAACCCGCCCGCGCACGGGCTGTCGCCGTCCGGCGGGTCGATCGTCATCACGTCGGCGAAGGTGCGCAGCCCGCGTTCACGTCGCGCGCTGTCGCGCTTCGGAGGATTATCGGATTGTGACACCGGCGTCGACCTTCAGTTCGAGCCCTGTGACGTAACGAGATTCATCGGATATCAGATACAGCACCGCGTTGCTCACGTCGCACGCTTCGATCAACGGTGCGGGCAAGGCGTTGAGGAAGATGGGCACCAGGTCGGGCCGCTGCTCGGCGATCAACGTGTGCATGCTCGGCGGTGCCATTCCGGTCGCCACTCCGGTAGGGTGCACGGTGTTGACGCGAATGTTCTGTGCGGCAAGCTCGTTGGCCAGGGCCAAAGTCATCCCGACGATACCGTGCTTGGATGCCGTATAGGGCACATGCAGCGGGGTTCCCTTGATGCCGGCCGATGAGCTGATGTTGACCAGGCTTCCGCGGCCCTGGGCGACCAGATGGGGGAGTGCGGCCGCGCAGGTGTTCCATGCGCCGATGAGGTTGACGTCGAGGACCAGCCGCCACTGCTCGGCGGTGGTGGTGTCCCAGGTGCCGACGGTGAGCACGCCGGCGTTGGCGACCGCACCGTCGAGTCCGCCGAGTTGGTCGACGGCCGCGTCGACCGCAGCCTTCATGGCGGCCTCGTCACGCACATCGACGACATGGGTGATCGCACGGCGGCCGTGTTTCTCGACCAGTTGCGCGGTCTCGTTCAGGTCGTCTTCGGTGGCCAGCGGATATTCCAAACCGTCTGGTGTGGAACAGATATCGACCAGGATGCAGTCGGCGCCTTCTTCGGCCAGCCGCACCGCGTGCGAGCGTCCCATGCCGCGTGCGGCCCCGGTGATCAAGACCCGTTTGCCCTCGACCCGGCCCGTTGCGTTGTTCGTCGTCATCGGCGTATCAAACCTTGTTGCAGAAGCCCGCGTCGACGGGGAAGGTCACGCCGGTGACGTACTTCGCCTCGTCGGAGACCAGGTAGGCAATGGCGGCGCTGACGTCTTCGGGTTCCATCATTCCGACGGGCATCGGGTTTTGCAGGTGGGGACCCGCGCCGGGATTCTTTTCCAGGAATTCGGTCATGTCAGGGTTGGTCGCCATCATCGTGTTGACGGCGGTCGGGTGCACCGTATTCACCCGAATGCTCAGCGGTGCAAGGGCATTGGCCAGGGTGCGCATCAGTCCGACGATCCCGTGTTTCGATGCCGCGTAGCCCAGGCCGCCGCCCTGCAGGCCGCCGAAACCCTTGATACCGGCGGTCGAGCTGGTGAAGATGATGACCCCGCCGCGGTTACCGGACAGCAGCTGCGGGACCGCCGCCCATGCCGTGTGATAGGCGCCGTCGAGGTTGACGCTGGTGACCGCGCGCCACTGTGCCAACTCCTCCTCGATGCTCAACTGCCGAAACGCCAGGGGTGCGATTCCCGCGTTGGCCAGCACGATGTCGAGGCGCCCGAAGTGCTCGACGCCGGCATCCATCGCGGCCTTGACTTGCTCGAACTCGCGGACGTCGGCGACGGTGCCCAGCATCTTGCCACCGGCCTCTTCGACCAGCGCGACGGTCTCGTCCAATTCCTCATGGGAGGCCATCGGATAACCGTTGGCGGGGATGTCCGCGCAGATGTCGATGCCGATGATGTTGGCGCCTTCGCGCGCGAGTCGCACCGCATGGCTGCGGCCCTGGCCGCGCGCCACCCCGGTGATGAAGGCGACTTTGCCATCTATTGAACCCACGGGCTCGTCCTCGTTTCTTGTTCATCAGCCCAGATCAGGCCCGAGTAACGCCGTTACTCACCTGCGCACAGTAACATGGTTACTGTGATGGCAAAAGGGCCCCACTTGCACGTGGTGCACGACGCTTCTGGGCGGCGCGCCGACCCGATTCTGCACATCGTGGTCGAGATGCTCGACAGCGAGGGCTATGAGGCGGTGCAGCTGCGCGAGGTCGCCCGACGGGCCCGTGTCTCCCTGGCGACCATCTACAAGCGATATCGCACCCGCGACGAGCTCATTGTCGCCGCCCTTGACGGGTGGATGGATGCCAATCGCTATGCGCGCCTGCCCGCGCTGATCGACGATTTGCCCGGCGAGTCGATCTATGTGGACCTGATGCACGTGATGAGGACCATCTTCGAGCCCTGGGAGCAACATCCGTTGATGCTGCGCTCCTACTTCCAGGCGCGATCGGGTCCCGGCGGAAAGCGTCTCATCCAGCGCGGTGTCGACGCGGTCGTTCCCGTCGCCAAAGCCGTGCTGGCGCAAGCGGAACCGAGCTTCGCCAAGGACCTCGAGCTCATCCTCACCGGCGTGGTCTACGGGTTGCTTACCCGATTTGCGCAGGGGGAGATCGACGCCACCGATATCGTGCCGGGTATCGAGCGCACGGTGTTCTGGTTGACCACCGCCTATGAGCATGGCGCCGCAGGCGTAGCACCGCGCTGAGCACTACGAAACCCGTTGTGCTGCAGTACCTCCGCTCACATGAGCGGCGGGCCCGGCAGCAGCCAGGTCACCGAGGGGTCGATATCCTCCCTGTATTGCGGGCAATAGACAGCTATCGACAGGCCGACGAAGTAGGCGGACTGCTTGACCGAAAGGTCCGTTTGCCTGGCCAGCTGAATTGCCAGCACCGATGCGTTCGGATTGGCAGCGATGCTGGCGCACACCGTCTGGGCTTTCGCAATCGCATCGTCGTTGTCGGGCATGGTGATTCCGCCCTTGGACAGGCCCGCGATGAACGCGTCGTCGGTGTCATCCGCTGCCGCCGGGGCCGCGAGGGCGAGCGCGGCGGTGGACAGGACAATCGCGCAGACGGTCGGCCACTTTCCAGAACCAACCTTCATCGGGCCCATGGCCTCCCCTCTGTGCGCGGACCGATCGGCGTACAGTCAAGGACGATTTGAATGAACGATAGTCGAAATCGCGGGTCCGGCTTCGGCGGTGCAGCTGGCCAGCGCGATTTGGCTCGCCTGGTCCTGACTGCCGCCGGCGCCCCAGCCGGCGGATCGTCCGCTTGCGACGGACACGGCCAGAGCAACGAAGTCATCGCCGGCCCAGGCCGTCGGCGTCGGCAGCGCGACGATCGCGCAACCGATCACAACGACGGTGCCAATGGTTGACCGCACCGCTGCGCTCCTTCGCAATGCTCAGGAGAGGAATTTAGCGCCAAGAACGTTGACCGCGCGGGCAAATGGGCCGCCGCGCCTGTGGGCTACGAATTGTCTTCCGGGTCTTCGGCCAGGTAGGTGACTTCATACCACCGCCGGCTCCGTTCGGCGTCGAAGGCCTCGGTCCTGGTTGCCAGCTCGAGCCGAACATCCGTCAGATGCGGATTGCCCACGCGAATGCGGTCTTCGAGCTCGGCATGCAGCGCGTCGCCGTCCAGGGTGATATCCGCGAACGCTCTGCCTGTATACCTCGTCCAACTCACGTCTCACATTTTGCTCCGGTGGTGGCGCCGCACGTGACACGGCCCGGTCCACGCACCTGCACCCGGCGGCCCTTCGCGCTCTTCAGGCGCCTGTTGGTAACGTTCCACGGGCGCGGCTACATCTAACAGCGCCGCGGCGTTTTACCCCCGAGAGGGCCGCGGTGAAAGATACTGGCGTGGCGATGAAGAGAATCATCTCGAACATCTCGGCAATCGCGCCCACCTCAGCCCAGTAGACCTATGCCGCTGACTACTCAACCTTGAGGTTCCCGACCTGGTTCAACGAACCGCCGCGAACGCCCAACGACACCGCGCGAGGTGCCGTGAGACTTACTGCTTTCCAACGGATTTCCGGGCGATCTCATCGCCGTGGGGCGCTGTGGGTTGAGCGTGACCCTTAAACGTGTTGACGATCTGAAGCCCGGAGACAGGATCCGCATGAAGTTCGGGCACGCTACCGTCATAGCGACCGAACCCCTTGACGACGATCGCACGCTGCTTACCTTCACGTACGGGACGAAGGGCCCAGCCGACAACGCTCTGACCGTGGATGTACTCGACGATGACGAGTGGGGCTGGTAAGGCGGTCTGGCAAAAATCGCGCACGCCAAGTCAATCGGCAAGAACCTTGTCGGCGGCGGTCCGGCGTACGACGATTGAATCGGTTCGGCCTCGGAGGAGGAATCATGGCTCCACACCGTCTGAAGAGCTTCGCCGGTTTATCCGCCGCGTCGCTCGCGATTGCCCTGTCGCTTCCCCCCACTGCTTTCGCCGACAATCCGTCCTGGAACGGCCAGTACGCAATCACGTTCATGGTCGGCCCCAAGGCCGGGACCAGCATGGCGGTCGGCGATCCGGAAACGCAGCACACCGAGACCTACGGATTCCGCTCGAGCTGCACCAGCGGGAAGTGCGTCGCCACCATCATCAGTGGCCCCCCACCTCGTAACCCGACGGTTCCGCAGCCGATTCAGTTCACCTGGGACGGAACGTCTTGGTCGCAGGTCAACGATTTTCAATGGGACTGCATGATGCCCGACACCACGATCCAATGGAATCCGGCCCGGACCGAGGTGCGCTACACGCCCCAACCCGACGGGTCGCTCGCCGGCATAATGCACACCGACATCCTGAGCGGCGCGTGCCAAGGGACGATCGACATGGATATGAGGGCCGAACGCGTGTGAATCAGCCCTTCGGGAACGCGGCCCGCGACTGGACCGAGGGCAAGCAGGTCTACATTCCCTGCGATCTGCTCAACGCCCGCGTCAACTACCCACCCGGGCAGCGCTGTCAGGGGCATGGCTCGCTTGAGGCGTACCCGAAGGATGTGCCGGACTGGTGTGGCTGACAGGTGCGAGTCGTGATTTGGGAAGTGCAGCGTGTGAGAGCCACATTCCCTTGCGGCACACTGTGTTTGATTGATCCACACCCTATCGTGGTCGCGCTCAGGTGTGGACTTTCCAGCCCGCTAATGGGGTGGGGGCCGCCGGGGCATCGGGATCGTTGAACTCGATATAAACGTCGCCTTGGTTGAGGTTGCCGGCGTAGGCGATGAACCCGTGGGCGGTTTGGCCGTTGGTGACGCTGCCCGTGCGCAGGGGTGGCATCTTGTTGATCTTCTGGTAATCGATCATGGACGAGCCGCCCTCGATATCCCGGTTTGGGTCCTGCCTCCAAGGGGAGGAGGCGGCGGTCAGGGAGGTCTGGCCGTAGTTGAACGGCACGTCGGACTTGCCGGCGATGGTGAGTTCGATGACGTTGCAACCTCTGGCGCCGTAACAGCCGGACGAGACCCAGGTTGCGTTATTGAGTGTGACGTCGGCGGTCGCGGTGCTGTACTCCGTGACGTGGATGCTGGTGCCGGCTTTTCCGGTCGGGAAAGGCGACTGTGGAGTTGTCGGGTCGGCGGTTCCACGGGGCGCAGTCAAACACGCTGTCAGCGCAAGCGTCGCTGTGATAGCGCTCATGTGCGCGGGTCTGGTCACTGCGCGAAGATAGCGCATCTGGGAAGTCTGGCGGATCGGCCGCGGGCTGTTTCGGTTCAAGAGGTCGGCCGGGAACAAATCGGTTTTCACTCAAATGCGCCGCGGTCGGCCTTACACTGGGCGGGATATGAGCGCCTATCAGACGGTCGTGGTCGGCACCGATGGCTCGGACTCGTCGCTGCGTGCGGTGGAGCGCGCAGCCGCGATCGTTGCGGAGCACGACGCGAAATTAATTGTTGCGACGGCGCATACGCCCGTGCGCGAGGAAAAGGGCCGCTACGCCATCCCTCCGGGGAGCGACCACGGCCAGGACTACCGGACGGTGGGCGAGGCCCCCTACTACGCGATCCTGCAGGACGCCAGGGAGCGGGCGCACAAAGCCGGGGCCAAGAACGTCGAGGAGAAGCCGATCGTCGGTGCCCCCGTCAACGCGCTGGTGCAGCTGGTCGAAGAGGTCGATGCCGACCTGCTGGTCATCGGCAATGTCGGACTCAGCAGCGTCGCCGGGCGACTGTTGGGATCAGTCCCATCCGAGGTTTCCCGCAGGGCCAAGACCGACGTGTTGATCGTCCACACCAGCGACTGAGGCATCGTTCCGGATCGTTCGGTGTCGAACCACGACCTCTATTCAGATCGATTTATGAATACTCCCGTTTCGCAGCTATCGGACAAACAAGTCGCCTACATCAACGGGCCCTCGCGCGAAGACAAGACCTGCAAGCTCAGCTCGCCGGTCACAAGAAAGCAGCAAGAATGATGCCCACGGCTTCGCTGCCGAATCCGGTCGCGCCGCATTAATCTCGGCGAGGACGACACGGGTGATAGGGCGGCCGTCACCGAGGGACACAATTTTTGCCGGCCCCGATTCAGCACCTCTGCCCGTCCAGCTGCTGGGCGGATCTCCCTATGCCGTTTTTCGCCGCCGAGTTTCAAACAAACTCTTTGTATGCGATGGGCGGTACCGGGGTGGGACAACAATTCTGTTATCAAGCCCAGGGCGGCGCCTGATGGAATGCAGTCCATGCCGTCACTGAGTACGAGCGACGCCCCGAGCGTAGCTGCCGGCGGGGCTATTGGGTGTTGATTGGGATCGGTGCGGCGACGCCGCCCAGGTCGATGGTTATGCAGCCCGACGACCCCAGCATTACAGCGGTCAGCACTGCGGCCAGTGCGGCAGCTTTCAGCATCTTTTTGGTGCCCTTCGTCCTCATCGGTACACCTTTCTCCTGGTAGACGAACCGTGGCGGCGAAGTACCGCCGTTCTCTGATGCTAGCCCGCTCGTTTGGCACGTGTGTAATATTGCGCAAACCGCCGGAGGGCTTCTGCAAATGTCGGCGGTCTGGGTTGGGCTATGTGGCACCCGAGCCAGGAGCGACACATCAACAGCAGGCGGCGCGCGAAGGTGCTGCCCGGGCCGGGACAAGCTGGGTTCGGTGTCCGCGCACGTTCGCCGCGGCATTTGGTGTGGAACACGATCGCAAGAGGCGGCTGAAGTAGTCCGCCCACCGGGTGATGGCGATAATATTTGACGATGGCTTTGAGTGCCAGCACCTGCAAATGAAGGGCATGTCGATGAACGCGAGTGGCGCCAAGCGACGCTCTTTAGGCACAGAGGATTATGTAAAAGCCGACGTTAAGTTTTCTTGGCATTTAGTCTGGTTATTCGCACTATTAGAAGGAATCACCGTTCCTTTGCTGTCTTTGTTCTCACAAGAGGGACCTAGGGTAGACCGAGCTTCTCGGACTGCAAGTGCTGCTGTGCAGTTCGCGGCATTCGCAAATAGAATGCTCATTGTTGGTGTCTACGGGTTCGTTATAGGGTTCGTGGGGGCGGCGGTAGTCTGTTCGTTGTTGAACTGGATCGTTTTTCCTAGAGTGAGAGTTCGGCTGAATGATGCGGTTATAGTGCGTATGTTCCATCCTTTGATTGTGGGGATATGGGGCGGCGTTTTGCTGGCGGTCATCTTCTGGATTCAGCTGTGTATTGCTGGTTTTCTGACCTTTCCAATGATACTGAATTTGATGCTTTTCGGATTCGTCTCGGCCGCAGGCAGCATTGTACTGACGGGTTCTGCCTATTCTTCCTCGATAAAAGCTTTGCCTAACTTAGGGATCCAATTGATTACTGCACAGCAACGGCTGCTGTTATTCAAAATTCCGGTTGTCTCGTTTGCAGTATTAGTCGGGGTTTATGAAGGATTGGCAGCGCCGATTCTCCAACGATGGGAACTGGCTCCTCATCATAAAGTGTTGATGGCACTGCTGCTGGGGGTCGCAGGTGGTGCATTTAGCAGTTTGGTCGTTGTTGCGTTAGCTCACATAGGCGCGATTAAGAAGCATATGTGGCTGAAATTTGTCGTAATGGACGAAGGAAGCGATTAGGTCAGAGGCTTGGGCATAGCCCGTTCGGTGATCCAGCGCATGTTTGATTCGGCAGCGTATCCGCTACGTCTATAGGACGGCAATGGCCAACTTGGCTCACAGCTTCCGGTCTCGCCCCGGTGTTGCCGTAGCGGGGTGGGTCAGACCGAAAATGGGTAGCCGCTTCTTAGCGCATTATTCCGAACCCGAAGAGTAGGACATGCTGTGAGCGGTGCGAATAAAGCCCGGAACAAGATGAACCAGGTCACGGGAAAGGTCAAGGCGGCATTCGGCCGCGCGACCAACGACCCAGCGCTGGAGGCTGAGGGCAGAGCGAATCAGCGGGCGGCTCACCTGAGAGACGCGGGTGAAAAGGTCAAGGACGCATTCCGGCCGCGACGGCGCCGACAGATGCCTCGCCGGCGTCGACAGATATAGCCCATTAACTCGCGTGCCGTATCCAGTCAGCCTGCAGCGGCGAAGGTGCTGCCGTCTTGGCTGGGCAAGCCGATTCGGCGTCAGCGCGTGGTGGTCGCGGGCGCCTCGCACTGGTGCTCAATGTCCGACCAGGGCGCGCCTGACGGCATGCCGTTGATGCCGGCCGTGAGAGCAAACGACTCGTCAGCGCCGCGGCGGCGGATTACTTTTCTTGGGCTGCTGGTGTCCCAAGGTCGATCATTATGCAGCCCGACGAACCCAGCATTACACCGGTCAGCACCGCGACCAGTGCGGCAGCTTTCAGCATCTTCTTCTTGCTCGCGCTCATCGGTTCGCCTTTCTGCTAATGAGACAACCGTGGCAAAAACCGCCGGCAAGCTGATGCTATCGCGGTCTTTTGACGCGTGTGCAATATTGCGCAAACAGCGGAAAACATGTTGTGGACGACTCGCACGCGTGATGCAGCCCGCCACCGGAGTTTGTGGATTTGCGGCGGGGGTGCGGATCTACCGACGCGGTGACACCATAAGCGGGTGAATGGGCAGATCTGCGTGGGTTGCGGCCTCAAGACCCATCGCTCGTACGGTAGGTGGCCGGATCAGCATCCATGGGCCGCTGCGGCGTTCGCGGCCCTGGTGAGGATCGCAAGGAGCGTCGATCGAAGCGATCGGGGTCCGACGGCCGTGATGCTGTTGGTGGTGCCGGCCACTCTCATCGGCTTAGCCTTGGTCGCCGCGTACCCGCTGGTGTTCGTGCCCCTGCTGGTTCTCTTTGGCGCGGCTTTAGTGGTGTTAGTCCGCAACGAGGAAACCAGACGCAACCCAGCTTGTTGGCGCGGAGACTGCCCCGCGATTCGCTCCGGGCCATGAAGTGCCCGCCCCTCGAGGCCGCCGGTCGGCAGGGGGACGCGAATTCAGCAATCAACCATCCGGACGAGCCCAAGGGCTGGGGCAGCATTTCACCGCGAAAATGCAGTCTCACATGTGCGTGGGGCTTGTTGGCCGGTAATTTACGGTTCGCGGTGTGTCGGTACCTTCGAATTCAACTGGCCCATTTCCGGCTCAGCCTTTTCTAGACTCAGCGCGTTGAACCGCGGCCAGCATGCGATCACTGAGATCCAGGCATTCCCGTTCGCCTACGCCGCCGTTGACGGAGAATCCGATCTGCCGTACCTGAATGGCGAATCGGCGTAGGTCATCACAGAGCTGATCCACTGGCCTCCCGTCTTTGCTGCCGGCTTCCACGATAGGTAGTGAACGAGTGTTCGCCCAACCGATCGCCCAAATTCTAAACGTGACATGGGTCACTTTCTTCGACCGGCGCGCGCCGTCTATGCGGCACCGCATCCGCCACGTCTATTGACCGCGGCGGCCCCACTGCGCTCCCAAAGCCGCACGGCAAAGCGCTGCCACCAGCCGCAGCCACGGAGTAGCGTCGTGCGCGCACGGCGGATGAAGGAGCGCAAATGGAGCTGCATCTGTCGGGGAAGATCGCCGTCGTCACTGGGGCCAGCAAGGGCATCGGTTTCGCAGTCACCAAGGCCCTCGTCGAAGCCGGCGCCCATGTGGTAGCTGGGTCACGGACCCCTGGTAAGCAGTTGCCCCTGCTCGAGGAGAGCGGCCAGGTGTCGTATGTGTCCGTGGACCTTACCCAGCCCGGTGCTGCCGAAGAATTGATCGCGGCGGCGACCTACCGCGGCGGGATCGACGTTTTGATCAACAACGTCGGCGGCGCCACGGTTCGTCCCGGTGGACTCGCCAGCATTTCCGACGACGAGTGGCGGAAGTCCTGGGAGCTGAACCTGATGGGCGTCGTGCGACCGACCCGCGCGGCGCTGCCAGAGATCGAGCGGCGCGGCGGTGGTTCCATCGTCATCGTCAGCTCAATCAGCGCCTATTCTCCCGGACCGAACACTTACGACTACTGCGCCGCCAAGGCAGCTGTCGCCAACTTTGCTAAGGCACTGTCAAAAGATCTGGCACCGAGGAACATTCGCGTCAATTCGGTCAGTCCGGGCGCCGTGTCGACCGAGAAGTGGATGGAGCGGGGCGGGATGGCCGACGGGTTCGCCGCGGTTAACGGCCAGACGGCCGACGAGGTCCGGGCGGAGCTCGCAAGTTCCGCGCCGACGGGCCGGTTCACCACTCCTGAAGAAGTCGCTGACCTCCTTGTGTTCCTGGCCAGCGACCGCGCCGGAAACATCACCGGATCCGACTTCCGCATCGACGGCGGATACGTCGCCACCGTCTGATTCCGGCTCACACATGACGCCGGAGCCGTCATCCAGCAGCGCATCCGCCGCTCAAATTCCACAAAACGCGAGACACGCCCCGGCCCCCCGAATAGCCTCGATCTAGGTTTGGTCCCACCCCACTACCTGCACGGAATTCCGGCTCCGCCCGAAGCGGTACTCGGAAAACGTTGTCGACGAACTGTCCAATTGGCGGGATGGCCCTACCTGCAGGGCGGCCCATCGGGGGCTGCGACCACAAAAGGAACATCATGACACCGACCGATCACCTCGACCGCACCACTAAGCCCAAACTGACGAAATTGGCCGCCAGAACCGTTCTCGCCGCTGGGTTGGGAATGACGCTGTCGGGGCTGACCGCGGCCATCGCCAACGCAGACCCCGCCACCCCAAACACTCCCGACCCAAATCCAGCCATAACGGCAACCCTGCACCCCACCCAGGCCCCTCCGCCGCACGGAGAATCCGGCCTCTGCAATCAAGACGCAGCCCCGCCCGGCCGGCTGCCGCCCCCTGGGTACTGCGGGTAAAGGTCGACGAATGAACTGGACGACGTTGGTGGCCAACGCGCTCGTACCCCTTGCGTCCGTGATTTCGAGCGCCGCCGTCGCGATCTGGACGAAGCGAATCGACGCCAGGAACAAGGCGGCAGACCGTCGCCACGAACGTGTCCTCGACTTCGAGAAGCGGGCGGCCGAGGACAAGAAGGCCGTATTGAAGTCGCTGATCTCCGCGACCATCTACGTCAAACGCGCGGCCCAATACGAGGGGACCGGCAGCGCCGAGGAGATCGCCAGCCAGCGGCGCGCCGAGGCCATCCGAGAACTGTATGACTTCCGCATGCGGCTGGGCCTCGACGATGGGGTAGCCGAGCTGATGGTCTACGCCGCGCCACCGGTGCGCGACAGCGTAAGTCTCCTGCTCAACGAGTGGGATCGTCAGTTCCGCGAGCACGGCTACTCATTGACCCAATTGGATTCGTGCAAGCGGCAATTGGCGCAGAGCACCGCGTGCCCTGCCCCACAGGAGGACGTGACCGTGTTCTACGAGGGCGAACTCAAGTGGTCCGAGCTGAGGAAGGTGGAGATGGTGTGGCTGGACAGGTTGGGCAGCGAATCGGATCTCGACCTCGACGCACTCGTGGACCTGTGCGACCGCACCCTGGAGGCCGCGCACAAGGACTTGCGCGGCGGATACGGGCTCGAGTACTGACTCCCGGAAAGCGCAGGGAATCCTCGATGCCGCAAGGAGCAACCCGATTGCGTTGCAGTACAACCGCTTTGCAATCGTTGCCACTGCCGCGTTAACCGTTCAGGCCCGCGCGTCGCCGCCCGACCGCCGAAGTTGTCGTTCCCGTGCCACCGAATGAACCCTGCGCCTTCTTGTTGTTGGCAGCGGTGCCAATGCATCGTTACCGAAACTTGCCGTCAATGCCCCAGCCGAGCTCGCGAACACAAACTTCGCGTCAGCTCGCGCCGATCATCCAGCAGCGCATCCGCCACGTCTATCGACGGTAGCGGCCCGCCTCGCTCCCAAGGCGCACGGCGAAGGGTCGCCAGCAACCCAGCTCGGTATCAATGCTCTCGAGGTCGCCATGCAAGCCGGCGCGGCCTTGGACCCGCCCACCGAGACACCATTTCGCCTCATTGAATCCGATCACTCCGTTGTCGTGTGAAAGCACGGGCCGCCCCTTGGCGAGTAGGGGCGCCCAATCAACAATTCAGGCGTGCCTACTTACTGAATCTCTTCACCGTGCGGGCTAGGAGTCAGAGAAGATTTCTTGGACTTCGCGCAGCGCGTAGAAAACGAGGACATATCCGGCGACGGGATCGGCCCACCAGTACCCGGCCAGGCTGTTGAGCGACAGTCCTAGCAGTACGGCAATGGCGAGCAGTCCGTCGATCAAAGTAACGCGGCCCTCGGTGGTGAGCACCGGGTTGGCCAGCGCAGCACCGGTACGCGCCTTGCCAGCGGCTAAGACAAACATCACCATCGCGGTCACGGCGGTCCAGGCGATTCCGGTCGGCGAATGGTGCGGCTGAAAACCCATGCCCAGCACCACCGTTGACTGCACGAGCAGGTACAGAGCTAGCGCGGCGAAGGCGAAACCGATGAACCGCACTGCCAATCGCTGGCGAGCTTCACCGGTTCCGGACAGTTCCCAGATCACCACGGTTGAGGCGCCGATTTCGATCAGGGAGTCCAAACCGAATCCGGCCAATGCCACCGACTTTGCACTGATGGCTGCGACTGCGAGGACGCCAATGCCGACCACATTCCAGCCCAATGTGGCGAATTCCAGCGCGAAGCCTCGGCGTAGCAAGGATCGGCGGGTGGTGTCGTCGATGCTGCTCACTTTGAAAGTCTCACACAGGCCCCTACGCCGAGCGCCTCGGCGCCGAGCTCAACGTTGCGCCGCCGGCGGGCGAGCGTCCCGGCTGGGCCGCGGTGGCGCTGGCCTTGGCCGCCATCCTCGACGACCCCAGTCATGTAGCGACTCAGCCCGCCGCAGCACGCCAGTTGGTCACGATCCTGCGCACGCTAGCGAAGCGGGCACAGCGCCGCGGGACCTGGCCGTGGTCAAGTCGATGACGAACCAGCGGACAACTCCTGATTAGCCGTCAATCAGCCAACCGCTGCGGATTCCGCGTGGTTAGTGATCAAGTTTGCGTTTTCTCGGCCAGGCGCCACTACATCGGCGCGACGTAGACGGGAGCGTGGGGAAGGTCAATCGTTATGCAGCCCGACGACCCCAGAATCACACCGGTCAGCATTGCGGCTACTGCAACAGCTTTCAGTACCTTCTTGGTGCTCTTCGTCCTCATCGGTCACACCTTTCTTCTATTTAAATCCCCGTGGCATCTAAGTGCCGCCAGTTATGTGATGCTATCGCTGTCATTGGGCGCGTGTGGAATAGTTGCGCAAAATCGCTGGAAAAGCTTTTTGCGATGTCGGGGGTCTGGATTGGCTGGTTGACGCCGCGGACCGCAGCGAAGGCACTGGCCGCCCTGCTCGATAAGCTGCGTTCAGCGGCGCGTGGTCCTCGCGGCAGGTCCGTGCCCGGGTTGCACACCCGCGAGTGCAGGTCCGCGGCGACGACATCGGCGGCATCGGCGCACGCGTAAGCGCCCTGGCCGGCCCGAACGATGTGCACGTGTCCAGCACGCTGCGCGATCTGGTGATCGGGTCTGGACTCGAGTTCGAGGATCGCGGCGCTCACGCGCGCAAGGGCGTCCCCGGCAAATGGCGCCTGTTCGTTGTCGCTGCTCCGTAAGCACTCGCGGTCAGCTCCCCTCCGGCCATCACAAAAGGTACGCGCGTGCCAGAATCCGTTTGCGCAATCGATACCGAATCGCTAATTTAGGCAACGTGGGTCAAGTCACACGTCCGGGCCGATGTGGCGCACACCCCAGCATCAGGGGAGGCGGTCGCAACTTTGCGGCCGGCTGGGACGAAGGATTAGCTCGTTGTCAGGAGAAAGACGGGCCGGACGGCCCATAAGCCTTGTGCCCGCACACAACACGTCAAGCGCCGTGGCCGCGGACGATCGCGCTTGGGCTTCGAAGGCGCTGTGTAGGGGAACAGATCCCGACGCACTATTTGTGCGGGGGGCAAAACAACGTGAGGCTGCGGTTATCTGCCGTCGCTGCCCCGTGATGACAGAGTGCGGGGCGGAGGCGCTCGACAACAAGGTCGAGTTCGGGGTATGGGGCGGCATGACTGAGCGCCAGCGCAGGGCTCTGCTCAAGCAGCATCCCGAAGTCGTGTCGTGGACGGATTTTTCGACAAGCGCAATGCGCGCTCCGTAATTGGTCCCGCAGACCACTGCGGCACGCACATCGTGTTGGTGGCGTGGGCGAGGGATGACGCGCGCGACACGCGCTAGTTGTCGGCCGGCGCCCGTTCGGTAAGGTCCGCAACCTCCGCGGCGAAAGCGTTCGTCTTGACCGACTCAATGCCCTTTTTTGGCGCCTGCCTTGGTGTCGTAGCCCTGACTGGCGGCGACGATCTCGCCGTTAGCGGCTTTGAGGTGGAACCGGAACTTGCCGGATTTTTCCTTGTGATTTCGAACTCGGCTGCCATGGCAGTCTCCTTGTTCGTTTGCTCGAACAGCGAAAACGCTACGCTTCTATGACAACTGGCGCACGCACGAACCTTATGGGTTGCAGCCGTTTACTAGCTCGAAGACGCTCATCCGGCAGCGCATCCGCCGCGTCTATCGAAGGCAGCGGCCCACCCCGGCGCCATTGCGGGCTTTCAATCGATACGCCAGCCCCTTGGAAGCCGAGTGTGGTTGATTGTCAACCAGTTTCGTTAGCTGACGGTTGTATGGTCGCGGCCGTGCGTGCTGAACTCGACGCTGCGCCGGCCGCTGTGGAACGCCCCGCTCTGACGGCGGTGGCGCTAGCGTTGGCCGAAATCCTCGACGACCCGAGACATGTACCGACTCAGCCCGCCGCGGCACGCCAGTTGGCCGCGATCCTGGGTACGCTCTCGAAGCGGACACAGCGTCGCGGGAAGCTGGCTGTGGTCAAGTCGATGACAACGAGTGCACCATCAGTTTCATGAAATCGGCTATTCCAGCTCACGCTCCACAGTCGGCGCTATTGGCGTAGGAGCCGTTGACCACCTTGCAGAACGGAAAGTTCTGATCGCCGCCGCCCATGCTGAACAGCATTCCGTTGCCGCCGTCGACTAGCTGCATGGCCACGTAGCTTCCGGTCGGAATGCGGCCTCCACTGATGACATTGCCCATGGCGGTGATGGGTTGGTCTGTCGACACACTGCCCATCTTGAAGGTGACCGTGCCGGAGTTGTTGACTTCCGTGCCGCTGCCGTCCGAACTGACCGACACGTGTTCCTGATGGGCCTGCCACTCGCCCACGTAAGGTCCGCCGGCCTGCGAGAACGGTGTGGACAGGCAGGCCTGGTTGTTGCAGGGGGCGGCATGCCCCACAGGGGCGACGACGAGCGCCGCCCCCACGGTCATCGTCATCGTTGCGACAACGATTTCCATCCCATCACCTCAAATCTCGCGGTCTACCCAATTCAGTATTTTTTCTTCAGGGGAGTCTCCTTGGCTCTCAGCCTCGTGACCGGTCCGACCGATCGTGCTGGTGGGATGTGCAGCTCGTTGGGGTCCGGCACCTTAGGGCCGACCGGCTTGAGGGGACTGCCGCCCGGCCTGTCGTAGGGCACGTCGTTGGGCTGCTTGCATGCGGAGTTCTGGCTGGGCGACCGTTCCGCGGCCCGGGAGTTGCGGTTGCGGGTGGCGAAGTTCGGTGCGACCCCGGAAGACCGCGCCCGGTTGAACTTGCGGGTCCACAACTGCACCGGCAATAGCTGCACACCGTTAGACGGATATCCCTAAAATCCTGTGCAGTCAGCCATATCACCCGACATCGTCCACAAACAGGTACCGGACATGCCCGAAGCGAACCAAAAGGGCGAAAGCGCTCAGCCAGAAGTGTGGGCAGCGTGAGCCAGCCAAGCGGCACGGGCGGCCAAGGCCCGCGTCGGACTCCCATCACGCTTGCCATATACCGTGACTTACGCGTCGCCATGGTCGTACTAATGGTGATGGTCGCTGCGGGCGTGATCATCGAAAGGATATCGGCACCCTGCTGGCAATCGGCCCTCAGCACTTACTATTACACCTCCGCGCACAGCATCGTCATCGCCGCGCTCCTGGCACTCGGCACGCTATTCATCATCTATAGGGGCAGCACCGACACCGAGGATGTCTTGTTGACTCTGGCCGGGGTCAGCGCGTTGACCGCCGCGATGGTGCCGCAGGATCGACCCTCGGACCTGTGCCCCGGGCCAGCTAATCTGCCGCCCGACTACGATGTCCTGGCCGCCGCGCTGCCTAATGTCGGGGCGATCGCTATCGCATTGGGTCTGGGCTATGCGGTGATCTGGTCGGTGATGCTGGTGCAATGCCTGCGCGGCCACCGCCCGCAGGCACGAAGGCCGGCGGGAATAGTGTCGCTGTGTGTTTTCTGGCTAACTATGGCGGTCGGCCTAATTGCCCTGCTCTTCTTTCGGGACAAGTTCCTGAAGTATGCACACGGCGCAGCCGCGGTACTGCTGCTCTCGGCCTTTATCGCCACCACGTTCTGCACCGCATACGTCGTCGGGCGAGAGGACCCGTCGAAGTCACCGCATCAGCGTTGCTATAAGCGCATCTACTGGGGGATTGCCTGGCTGATGCTGGCGACGTTAATTGCAGTTGTCCCGGTGCATCTCGTACACCCGAGATGGTTGGGGGTTCGTTGGGGCCTTGTGGCCGAAGTGGCGCTGATCCTCGAGTTCGCCGCATATTGGGTGGTTCAAACGATCGACCTGTGGAAAACACCTGACCGGAGTGGGCGCCTTCCCAAAGGTCCTCCGGGGTTTCTGTAGCGCGGGCCGGTCGCGAACGCAAGGCTGTGACGTTATGGCTGCGCCGCCGTATTCCTGAATTCTCGTTAGACGTTTCGGGGCTTCACGAGGGGAGTTCCACTGGGGGTACGGTGCCGCGCCCCCCGACTGCCGCTGTGCTTGGGCCCGCCGTCAGACGGCCCCTAAGTCCCCGAGACTCACTTGGGCGAGTTGACACACATAATCGGACATCGGCGCGTACTGGTCGCAGCGCCCAGCCCTCTAACAGGGCTTCTGGCCCGAAAGAGTTACATTTTGTCAAAGATAGGCCACATTGATGCATGGCCTGCAGTTGCGTACGTCTACAGTACGTGTATTCAACGCTAGGGCCTTGCCAAGACGTTCTCACTCACTCGTCGTCGTCGAGCAACCAGTCAGTCGAAACGCGCT
>NZ_DASUHS010000093.1:0-54791 GCF_036273375.1 Mycobacterium sp.
GGTCGAGGTGAGCAAGTTCGGGGCGACACCGGGAGTGACGGTGCGCCCCTTCGCGTCGAGGTAATCGAGCCCAAAACCGTTGGGGAGGGCGGCATGACCGGCCATCATCGTCTCAGTGATCTCGACGGTGGCCTCGGCGCTACCGGCCGCGGTGCTGATGCGCGCCCGGCATCCCTCGACGAGTCCGAGGATCTGGGCATCCTCGACGCTGATCCGCAGTGCGCCGTCGGCGTCGCGTTTGCGCCAGGTCGGGT
The DNA here is from genome assembly GCF_036273375.1 of Mycobacterium sp. Classification (GTDB taxonomy): domain Bacteria; phylum Actinomycetota; class Actinomycetes; order Mycobacteriales; family Mycobacteriaceae; genus Mycobacterium. The sequence continues at coordinate 255 of NZ_DASUHS010000093.1, forward strand.
CGCGGAAGATGTCGTTCGCGGTATAGGCGCGCCGCTCCCCCACCGACAGCACGATCGGGAATTCCGGTGTGGTGAGCTGGGGTGGCGTGCGGGACAGCGTCTTCAATTCGTCCAGCATGGACGGAATTCCCAGCGCGATCTTGTGGTCGGCGTGGCTGATCAGCGTGAAGTCGTCCTCGTAGTTGTGCACGGTGAACGTCACCCCCGACGGGGTGTCCAGGATCGCGTCGAACAGGGCGTTGCCTGAGGAGTGCCCGGCCCGGCGCACCGCATCCGGATAGCTCAGTGCGGTCTTTTGGGCAAGGCCCCACAGGGCGGCCGCGCCGCGTAACCCATCGGGCAGTGTCGGCCCGAGCGTTTCGTACAGCACATACGGAAGCAGCTGCGCCACAGTGGGGTTGGTCGCGGCAGCAGCGAGGAACGCTTCGGTGTAGGCCTGCCGGCCGGTTCGTGCGGCTTCGCGCAGTGGCCGCAGATCCGCGTCGTCCACCACACCGAGCGCACGCACCAGCCGTGCCCAGATTTCGGGTTCGGCCAGGGTTCCCGGCAGGGGCTCCATCAACGGGCGGCGCAGCTGGAAGGTGTTGTGCGGGAATTCCAGGTTGAAGAAGGTGGCTTCGGGCTTCTCGAATTGGGACGCTGCGGGCAGCACGTAATGTGCGAGCCTGGCGGTCTCGGTCATCGCGACATCGATGACCACCATCAGTTCCAGGGCGCCGAAGGCCTCCCGGCATGCGACCGAGTTGGCCAGCGAGTGTGCGGGATTGCTGCTTTCCACGATCATGGCCCGGAACCGGTCCGGATGGTCGGTCAGGATTTCCTCGGGCACGACATTGCTGGGCACCAGTCCGGAGATGATCGGGGCACCGGTGACCGGTGTGCGGCCGGAGAACTGGCCGAACAGCGGGGCGAACGACGAATGCAGGTGCTGGCCACCTCTTTTCGCGAAGTTGCCGGTGAGGATCCAGAGCAACTTGTTCAGATAGGAGCACAGCGTGCTGTTGGGTGCCTGCTGCACGCCGAGGTCTTCGAACACCGAGACGCTGGCGGCCGTGCCGATGCGCCGCGCCGCCGCGCGCAGCAGTTCCTGGTCGACCCCGCAATGCTCGGCGTAGTCGGCCACCGGAACCTCGCGCAGCGCGGCGCGCACGGCATCCACGCCGCGCACATGCTCGCCGAGAAATGTCTCGTTGCATAGGTTTTCCTGGACAAGGATGGCGGCCAGCGCGGCCAGGCACCATGCATCGGTGCCGGGTCGCACCCGCAGGTGGAAGTCGGACATCTTGGCGGTGTCGGTGACCACCGGATCGATGACGATCATCGAGCGGGCCGGATCTTTGGCGATCTCGTTGAGCACGACCCGCGCTCGCGGGAAGCTCTGCGACATCCACGGGTTCTTCCCGACGAACACCGCGACTTCGGCGTACTCGAATTCACCTCTGGTGTGACCACCGTAGAGGTGCCCGTCGATCCAGGCCTCACCGGTTTTCTCCTGCGCCAGCGCATTTGAGCGGTAGCGCGAGCCCAACGCCTTCAAGAAGGCGCCGCTGTACGCCCCGCCCAGGTGGTTACCCTGCCCGCCGCCGCCGTAGTAGAAGATCTTGTCGCCGCCGTAGCTGTCGCGAATGCGCTTGAATCCCTCGGCGATTTCCACGATCGCCGTGTCCCAATCGATCTCCTCGTAGCTGCCGTCCGTGCGGCGGCGCAGTGGGGAGGTCAGCCGGGCGCCGCTGTTCTGATAGTGGTCCAGCCGCAACGCCTTATTGCAGGTATAGCCCTGCGAGGCCGGGTGCGCCTTATCGCCGCGGATGCGGGCCAGCCGGCGGTCTTCGACTTGGACGACGATGCCGCAGTTGCATTCGCAGAGGATGCACGCGCTGGATTGCCATTCACCGGTCATCGCAGATTTCCTTTCCGGGCGCCTGATGGGGCGACGCCGCCAGCAGCAGATCGCGCAGCTGGCGGTGGACGACGTCGAGGGACGTCAGGTCACGCCGCACCCGCGCGAGCACAATCGCGCCCTCGAGCGAGGCGGTCGCGAGGACCGCCAGTTCGCACGCCCGGTCCGGCGGAATTCCGTCCGCAATGAACCGCGCAGCGATCAGATCCGACCATCGGTCGAAGACCGCCGCGGCGCGCTCGATCACCATGCGTTCGGTGTCGTGCTGATCCCCCGCTTCGACGGAGACCGCCACAATGGGGCAGCCGGCGCGGAAGTCGCTATCGAGTAGCTGCCGGCGGTACTTGTCGATCAATGTGTCCAGCAGTTGCAGGCCATCGTCGGCGCCGGTGAGGACGGCGGCGACATGCTCGCCCGCATAGTCGACGGCCTCGCCAGAGCAGCTGTGTGCGCCCGCCGGGGAAGTAGTGGTAGGCCGATCCGCGTGGCGCGCCGCTGTGCTCGAGCACATCGGAGATCGCGGTGGCGCGCGCGCCACGCTCGCGGATCAGCAACGCGGCAGAAACGACCATTTGCTCGCGTGGACTACGCACCGCAGCTCCTCAGACCTTCAAGTTATGTATGATGCTATACATAATCGCCGGCCAGCGGAAGCCGTCGCTGTCGACACCGCGGCCACAGACGCGAAATCGCCCATCCCCCTGGGGAAATGGGCGATTCTGCGTTACGCGAGGGCTAGTTCATCCAGTCGGCGGATCCGTCGTTCTTCTTGTAGTTGCCACCGCTGGAGTTCTTCACGACGATGGGATCACCCGGACCGAAGTTGTCGAAGAACCACTTGGCGTTGGCGGGGCTGATGTTGATGCACCCGTGGCTGACGTCGCGCTTGCCCTGATCATCCACCGACCACGGCGCGCTGTGCACGTAGTCGCCGACGTTGTCGAAGCGGACCGCGTCCTCCACCGTCACCTTGTAGCCGTAGGTCGAACTGACGGGCACTCCGTAGGTCGAGGAGTCCATCACCACTGACGCTTTCTTGTCCTGCACGTAATAGGTGCCGTTGGGGGTTTGGTGATTGCCCGACGTCATGCCCATCGACATCGGGAAGGTCTTCTCCACGGTGCCGTTGCGGGTGACTATCAGCTGATGAGTCGCGTCGTCGGCCGTGGCGATCAGCGTGTCGCCGGTCTGAAAGGTGGACACGGTGCCGCCGGCGTCGACCGTCACCGCGGTGTGCGCGGGCCAGAAATTGATTGGGCGCCAGCGCAGCTGGGTCGGGGTCATCCAGTAGAACTTGCCCGGTACCGGCGGGACCGACGAGACGTGCACGGCGCCGATCGCCGCGTCGGCGTTCTCGACCGTTCCCGGGAAGTTGATGATGATCGGCTGGCCCACCCCCACGGTCGAGCCACCCTTGGGGACGAACGACGGCGGGCCGAACGGGGCCGTTCCCGTGAACGGGGTGGAGTTCTGCCCGGCGGCCGATGAGGCCGCGGGCTGGGTGTTGGGCGCAACCCACGGCGCCGGCGGCGCCAGCGGGTCGGGCGGCGGCGGGGCCGCCAACGGGTCCGGCGGAGGCGGCGGCGCGAACGGATCGGGCGGCGCGGGCGGTCCAGGCGGAGCGGCGACCGCGCCCGGGTCAGCGGGAGCCGGGTCCGGATCCGCCAATGCGGGAGCCGCACTCAGCACCAGCGCCAAGCCCACGACGGACGCCAAGCCGGTTGTGCTCACAGCGGCGAAGAGGCCCTTCCTAGTGCCGGCCCTCGTCCAGCCTGACATACGCATACCTCCACTCGTGTTCTCGACACAGTGTGGCATAGGAGCCACGCCAGCTACCGTCAGCGGCGGTTGGCCGCGCCCGGGAACGGTGGCGATTACCTGGTTGACCTGGGCGGCTATGAATCGGGTGAGCTTGTCGGAGCAACGTCCAGCATCCGCCGGTTGGCCGCGATGCCGACCAGTGCGACGGCCATCAAGGCCGCCGAAGCGGTCAGCATCATCGTGACACTGCGCTCATAGAGCAGGCCGCCAACCAGCGACCCGGCCATGATGCCGACCTGGAACGCGGTCACGTAGAGCCCCGACGCCCCGTCGGGGTCATCGGCGCCGTTGCGCATCGCGGCGGATTGCATCATCGGCGAGACCGCGGTGGCCATCGCGCCCCACAGCACGATGGCGGCGGTCCCGATCAGCGCGGTGGCCACGCCGGCCCTACCACCGAACGCCAGGCCGGTCAGCACCACGAAGGCCGCCGTCAACCCCGTGATGCACAGGATGACGGCGCTCTTAGGCCGATGGTCCAGCGGCCGCGCCACCAGCGGTAACGACAGCAGGCCGGCCAGCCCGTAGGCGGCCAGCACGAAGGCGAGGTTCGGCCCACGCACGCCGAGGACGTTGCGGATGATCTCGACGATGAATGTGTATGAAACGAAATGGCCGGTGACGGCGATCATCGCCAGCACGCTCACCAGGATCAGCCGGGAGTTGCGGTGGTGTCGTGACCTCGGACCCACGTGGGCGAGCTGGTCGGAGGTGAGCACCATCTCCGGCAGCAGCAGCCGGGCGGCGAACGTGACCACGGCGGCAGCCACGGTGACGCACACGACGGCCAGGCGCCAGCCCCACATCAGACTCAGGGCCGCGGTCAGCGGGCTCCCCACCACCAGCGCGAGGCTGGTGCCGACGTAGATCGACATGGTGGCGCGCCCGGCATGGCTCGGCGGCACCAGCCGGGTCGCGATCGGCGCGATGACCGCCCACAGCAGGCCGTGGGTGATCGCGCAGAGCACCCGTCCGGTGGCCAGCACCGCGAAATTGGGCGCCAGTGCCGAGATCACCTGCGAGGCGGTCAGGCAGGTGAGGCTGAGCATGAGCGCGCGCCGCCGCGGCCAATGCGCGGTCCAGCGCACCAGCGGAAACGTCGTCAGGGCCGCCACGAACGCATACCAGGTCAGCAGTGTGCCCACCGCGAACACACTGACGTGCAGGTCGCGAGCGATGGCCGGCAGCGCGCCAACCGGCAGAATCTCGGCGGTGACGTAGGTGAAGGCCGCGGCGGCGAGCACAGCAAGTTGAGCCGCGATCCGTGGGGTCCACGTTCGCGCGGCGGCATTGATTTCGGCAGTCATGGCGTCTGTATCGGCCGGACTACCCACTTCCTGGGTTGTCGCGCCTAATGCGATCACACTGCCTTACCGTACGGACCGCAACTACGCCTCCCCCTGAACCGGGGCCGTGGCGAAGGTCTCAACTACGTCACTGATTGAAAAACGAAATCACCACCTCAGGAGCGAACCAGGCGCGCGATGGCGGCGGAGGCTTCGGCGAGCTTGTCGTCAGCCTCGTCGCCCCCCTCGGCGACGGCGCGGGTGACACAGTGACTCAGGTGCTCGTCGAGCAGATTCAGGGCGACCGAACGCAGGGCACTGTTGACGGCGCTGACCTGGGTGAGGACATCGATGCAGTACTTGTCCTCCTCGATCATCCGGGCGATGCCGCGCACCTGGCCCTCGATGCGCCGCAGCCGCTTGGCGTAGTTGTCCTTCTGCTGCGAATACCCGTGGTCATTCGTCATCTGTCACCCCTGCTGAATCGCCCGCCATGCGGCGGCATCACGCCGAACTTCAGGTTATACCCCATTGGGGTATAACCCCCGAAATGGCCATCGCGACTGGCCAGCGCATACTTGAACGATGCCCACCACCGATTCGGCGGCAACCGCCGACATCAAGCCGCGTAGTCGTGACGTCACCGACGGCCTGGAGAAGGCCGCCGCCCGTGGCATGCTGCGGGCCGTAGGCATGGGAGACGAAGACTTCGCCAAGCCGCAGATCGGGGTGGCCTCGTCCTGGAACGAGATCACCCCGTGCAACCTCTCCCTGGACCGGCTCGCCAAGGCGGTCAAGGAGGGCGTGTTCTCGGCCGGTGGATACCCGCTGGAGTTCGGCACCATCTCGGTGTCCGACGGCATCTCGATGGGCCACGAGGGGATGCACTTCTCGCTGGTGTCGCGCGAGGTGATCGCCGACAGCGTCGAGACGGTGATGCAGGCCGAACGCCTGGACGGCTCGGTGCTGCTGGCGGGCTGCGACAAGTCGCTGCCGGGGATGCTGATGGCCGCCGCACGACTCGACCTGGCGTCGGTGTTCCTCTACGCGGGGTCCATCCTGCCCGGGGTGGCCAAGCTGTCCGACGGCACCGAGCGCGAGGTCACCATCATCGACGCGTTCGAGGCGGTGGGCGCCTGCGCCCGGGGCCTGATGCCCCGCGAGGACGTCGACGCCATCGAACGCGCGATCTGTCCCGGCGAGGGCGCGTGCGGCGGCATGTACACCGCCAACACGATGGCCAGCGCCGCCGAGGCGCTCGGGATGTCGTTGCCCGGCAGCGCGGCGCCACCGGCGACCGACCGCCGCCGCGACGGGTTCGCGCGGCGCAGCGGTGCGGCCGTCGTCGAACTGTTGCGGCGCGGCATCACGGCCCGCGACATCCTCACCAAGGAGGCGTTCGAAAACGCGATCGCGGTGGTGATGGCGTTCGGCGGCTCGACCAACGCGGTTCTGCACCTGCTGGCCATCGCCCACGAGGCGGCCGTCGAGCTCTCGCTCGACGATTTCAGCCGGATCGGGTCGAAAGTTCCGCACCTCGCCGACGTGAAGCCGTTCGGCCGGCACGTCATGTCCCACGTCGACCACATCGGCGGCGTGCCGGTGATGATGAAGGCGCTGCTGGATGCCGGGCTGCTGCGCGGCGACTGCCTGACGGTGACCGGTGCGACGCTGGCCGAGAACCTGGCCGAGATCGCGCCGCCGGACCCGGACGGGAAGGTGCTGCGCGCGCTGAGCAATCCCATTCATCCGACCGGTGGGATCACCATCCTGCGGGGCTCGCTGGCCCCCGAGGGGGCGGTGGTCAAGTCGGCCGGTTTCGATTCCGACGTGTTCGAGGGCACCGCAAGGGTTTTCGATGGCGAGCGGGCCGCGCTGGACGCGTTGGAGGACGGCACCATCACCAAGGGTGACGCCGTGGTGATCCGCTACGAAGGCCCCAAGGGCGGCCCCGGCATGCGCGAAATGCTGGCCATCACCGGCGCCATCAAGGGTGCGGGTCTGGGCAAAGACGTGCTGCTGCTGACCGACGGCCGGTTCTCCGGCGGGACCACCGGTCTGTGCGTCGGCCACATCGCGCCCGAGGCGGTGGACGCCGGACCGATCGCCTTCCTGCAAGACGGCGACCACATCCGCCTGGACGTGGCCAACCATGTGCTCGACGTGCTGACCGATCCTGCCGAATTCGAGTCTCGGCGAAAGAATTTCACCCCGCCGGAGCCGCGCTACAAGACCGGCGTGCTGGCCAAGTACGTGAAGCTGGTCAGCTCGGCCGCCATCGGCGCGGTCTGCGGCTGATCGCCGTCCCGAGCCTGATTGGGCCCGGGACGGGCGAACCGCCTTGCGGCCTAACCGAGTTCGCGATCAGGCGTGCGTGTCCGTCGCGCGGGTGCGCATGCCGAAGTAGGTCGCGTTGAAGCCCAGGAACGCCAACAACGCACCAGCAACGACATTCGACCAGGTCATGCCGGCGGTCATCACGACGCCCGGCAGGATCCACGTCGAGACGATGACCCACACGCCCAGCACCGGCAACGTCCAGGTCATGCCGTGCGCGCGATCCAGCGTCGTCGCGAACCCGTAGCCCAAGAACGCCGCCGCGATCCCGACGATCAGGTCGGACGTGGCAAGCGATGCCGTGGCGTTGAATCCAACGATCCACGGTGACGCGGCCACATACAGACCCGTCAGCAGAGCCAGACCGAAGGTGACATGCGCACTCATCGACTCGGCAACGCGTTCATAGCGGGCGCGCAGTGCCAACAAATCGGGGTGGTGATCGATTGATGATGAATGGACTGTACTCATTTTGTGACCTTTCTGTTATGCAGCAAGCCTTTTGAGCCGGACTGCACCCATCCATCTGTTGTCAAGATTACGCCCGCACGCCGTCGGCCAGCAACGAAAATCGGCACCCCGGCGGGGCCGCTCCGCGGGGCGTATCGACATCGCGCGTAGCGTCTTAGGTCATGGATATCGCGGCCCGACTGCGCCTCGATGTGCCGATCGGGCAGGCCGGCATGGGCGGCGGACTGGCGGGCGCCGCGTTGGCGGGCGCGGTCGCCCGCGCGGGCGGACTGGGCACGCTGGGCATCGACACGCCCCGCCGGCTACGGACGTCGATCGAACGGGTGCGCGCACAGGCGCCTGACCGCGCCGTCGCGGTAAACCTGTTGATGCCCTTCGTTCATCGTCGTCACGTCGCGGTCTGCGTCGAGGCCGGGGTGGACGCCGTCGTGCTGGCTTTCGGCGAGAAGCGGGGGCTCGTCGCGCACCTGCGCGATGCCGGGATCTTCGTCTTCGTGATGGTGGGCACCGAAGCGCAGGCGCGTGCCGCGATCGCTGGTGGCGCCGATGGTTTGATCGCTCAAGGACGCGAGGCCGGCGGACATCTCGTGGGAACCATGGCGGCGCTGGACTTTTTACCGCGCGCCCTCACCGTGGCCGGCAACCGTCCGGTGTTCGTGGCCGGCGGCATCGCCACCGGCGCCGACACCCGCGCCGCGCTGGACGCCGGCGCCAGCGGTGTCATCGCCGGCACGCGATTCCTGTTGACGCACGAGGCCAACGCGAACCGCGAATACCAGCGGCGAATCTTGCGGGCGGACACGACGATCGAAACCAACCTGTTCGGCCTTAGCTGGCCGTTGCGCCACCGCGTCGTGCCCAACGCGGCCACCCGCCGGTGGTGCGGCCGAGACGGGAAGGCCAAGGCGCTGCCCGCCGCCCTTAACGTGGCAAGCCGCCCGCTGTCGGCGCTGGGATACTTCGACGCCGGGCCGCTGATGCGTCTGCAGTCGCCGGCCTTCCCGTTCTTCACGCCGCTGGCGCCGGTGGCCGGCGTGCCCGATTCCTGGTTGGACAGCGCGGCCCTGTACGCAGGCGAAACCGCGTTGCGGATCGGCGAACTCACCTCCGCCGAGCAAGCCGTCGCCGACCTCGCCCCGCGCTGACGCCTACCGCACCATCGCGAGCGCGAAGCCGTCCCATTGCTTGGCGCCCACCGTCTGGATCACCGCGGTGTCCAGCCGCGGATCCTCGCCCATCGCCTGTAGCGTTTGGCGCACCGCCCGAGCCTGAGCGTTGGATTCCGGATCGAGGATCTGCCCCTGCCGAATCACGTTGTCCGCCACGATGACCGCGCCGGGGCGTGCGAGTCGCACCGACCACTCCAGATAGGCGGGGTAGTTGTCTTTGTCGGCGTCGATGAAAATCAGATCGAAGGGACCGGTTACCGTCGGCAGCGTGTCCAGCGCGGCCCCGACGATCACCTCCACCCGATCGGCGAGACCGGCGCGCTCCAGGTTGGCCCGCGCCACCTCGGCGTGCTTGGGCTCGTATTCCAGCGTGACCACGCGCCCTTGCGGGCCGGCGCCGCGCGCCAGCCAGATCGTGCTGAAACCGCCCAACGTGCCGAGTTCGAGGATGCGGCGCGCACCGATGGCGCCGGCGAGCAGGCTCAAGAATTTCCCTTGCTGCATCGATACCGCAATCGGCGGCAATCCGGCTGCGCTGCTGGCCTCCAGGGCCGCGCTCAATGACGGATCGCCGTCCACCACCGTGCTGTCCAAAAATGCGTCGACGTCTTTGGGGGTTGGTTTCTCGATCATGGCGCCCACGCTAGCCGCGCCCGACGGCGACGGCACTGACGGCGGGTTGGTATCGAAGCGGCCGCGGTCATTTACTGAATACCCGTGGGGGGTATATAGTGGGGTGCGGTCGACCCGCACCGCGCGAGTCACCACAACGAGAAAAGGGTGAGTTAAATGACAACTTACGAGGCTGGGACCGAACTGACGTGCGGCCACGAAGGCTGCGGCTGCCGCGTCCGCATCGAGGTCCCCTGCCACTGCTCGGGTTCGGATGAGCCCTACCGCTGCACGTGCGGCGACGCGCTGACCCCCGTCAAGTAACCCGCGGGGCCGGTCGTGCTGTACGTTGTAAATCCCTTTGGGGGATAACGAAACACCGCCTCCACCTCCAATCTGCAGACTTCTCATCGAAGTGGCCCACGAATCGACCTGCGTCGTGCAATGCGCCAGCTGTCATCTACAGCGTGCACGGCGGCGGATTCATCGCCGGCGATCAGGAATCGAACATTGCCTCGACGTCAGATTGGCTCGCGAACTCGGCGTCGTTGTGGTGGCGGTGGATTACCGGCTCGCGCCCGAAATCCCGTTCCCAGGTCCGCTCGAGGATGTCTACGCCGGACTGGTCTGGCTGGCCGAAAGCGCCGACGAACTCGGATTGACCCACAACGCATTGCCATTCACGGCGCCAGCGCCGGAGGGTGGGCTGTGCGCAGCGTTGGCTCTTCTGGCTCGCGACCGGGCGGACGTCATATCGCATTCCAGTTCGTCGGCGTGCCCGAACTTGATGACCGGCTCACCACGCCCACCATGATTGCGTTCACCGATACACCGATGTGGGACCGGCCGAAGTAATCGCCAGTTGGGATCACTACCTCGAGTTTGCGGATCCTAGAAGACCTCTTTCAAATTTACATAGAGCCATCTATGCTTCTTCTGGAGAAGACTTGAGGCGCCAGCACACACCCGCCAGGAGAGGAGCCCGGCATGGCGAAGCCACCGCTTTCGATGAAGCCGACGGGATGGTTTCAAATCGCCTGGTCCGAGGAGATCGGGGTTGGCGATGTTCACAAGATGGTGTACTTCGGCCAGGAGATGGTGGCGTGGCGTGCACAGTCGGGTCGGATGACCGTGATGGATGCCTATTGCGAACACCTCGGCGCGCATTTGGGTTTCGGCGGTCACGTCGAGGGTGAGGTCATCGAATGCGCCTTCCATGGTTGGCAGTGGAATCACGAAGGCCGCAACGTCTGTATCCCTTATGAGAAGCGGCCCAATCGAGGGCGCAGGATGCGCACCTACCCCGTGGTGGAACGCAACGAATCAGTCTACATCTGGCATGACGCCGAGGGCCGTGAGCCGTTCTTCGACGTGCCCGACGTCTTCGCGAGCTTCGAGGACGGCAGCAGCGCGGCCGACTACTATCCGCGCGCCAGCCTCTACGAGCGGCAGCTGGAACTGCATCCGCAGTACGTGCTCGAAAACGGCGTCGACTTTGCGCATTTCAAGTTCGTGCACAAGACGCCGATCGTGCCGGTCTTCACCCGCCACGACTTCGATGCGCCGGTGTCCTACGTCGACTTCACCATCACCTTCGAAGGCGACGAGAATCAGTCGATCGATGAGGTCAAGAGCGGCGTCGAGGCGATCAACGGCGGGCTAGGCATTGCGGTGACGAAGAGTTCGGGCATGGTGGACAACCGGACCATCTCCGCGATCACTCCCGTCGACGAGTACACCTCCGATGTGCGGTTCACTGTCTACATCGGGCGCACCCCCGGCAAGGACACCCCGCGTGCCGAAGCAAAGGCGCAGGCGTTCGGCCAAGAGGTCATCCGGCAGTTCAGCCAGGACGTCTATATCTGGTCGCACCAACGCTATTCGGACCCACCCGCATTGTCGCCGTCAGAGTCCACGGGCTTCACCGCCATACGCGAGTGGGCGCGACAGTTCTATCCCGAAGGTCGAGGTGGCAGCGCCGCGGAACTCCAGTCCAGCGCCGCGACGCAGGCAACCCAATGCTGAAGGGCCGCGATTCGATGAACGCGCCCGTTCGTGTCTTTTAGGTGGCCGCCCGCAGCGTCGGCTCCGAGATGATCAAGCGGATCAGCAGACACCCGACCTCAAAATCGCTGAGCAGCCTCACAAGGCCCCCATCGGAGTCGCGCTGTCAACCAAATCTGGCTGCGGCTCGCCGATTACGATCTGACTCGGCGCCTGGCGGCACTGGAAGCGCGAGGCGCCCAATCGTAGAACCAGTGCGCCGATTGCTCTCCGACGCTTCGCGTTCCGTGCCAGTCGGGGCGTCCGATAGCCGCGCCATGACGCCTGAAGAGCAGGTCTACCATCAACCGAAGCCGCCCGCGAATGTCGCCGATCTGTATTCGACCATGGGCCAGTGCCAGCAGATTTGAGACCAAGACATCGGTGAGCAACCCTGCGACATCGATATGCGATTCGGTAGGCTTGCCCCGACTGACGGCGTCGGCGAACAGGTCTACGAGTCGCGATCGCACCAGCTCCACCTCCACGGCCACCGAGGCGTCGGCGACGACGTAAGCGCGCGCCATCGCCTCGGCCAGCAGCGGTCTGCGATGGACCTCACGGTGAAGCTCGTCGACGACACGATACATCCGTGCGTAAGGATCGTCGACGTCGTCCAGCTGTGGGCCCACATGTCGTTCGAAGTCCTCCAGCCAGCGCCCGAGCACCGATACCAGCAGATGCTCCTTGGACGCGAAGTAGCGGTAGATCGTGCCGACCGCCACACCTGCCCGCTGGGCGACATCGCGTATGTTCACCTCTTCGTACCCGTCGGCCACAGCGGACAGCACCTCCTCGAGAATCCGAGTACGACGCGAGATGTGGCGCACCGTTACCTCATTGGGCGACTGCGGGTGAACCGGGTCATGCGTCGCTTCATCGGCGTGCGGCGCAGCCGCGCGAACTCCTCCACGGCCGGCCCGTGATGGTGCATCCGATCGGGATCGGTGAAGTCGAAATCGGCGTCGAATAGCTCCGTCGCCTGCATATCAGTCATGGCGTACACCCCGGTTCGGCGAGTATCTCGCGATCGACACGGTGCTCCGGTCGATCGTCCGTCAAGTTCTCACCCGAGTCACCGCCTTCGCTCGGCCGATGCCGCCAGATGAGACCCGTCCGCTGTGTCGGTGTGTGGTGACATTGGTTGCGTCGGGCCTGCAGCAGGGTGTCCGGCTGAGCTATCGCGAGCTCGGGGCGCGGTTGGGTTGTTCGGAACTCGCCGCGCGCCGGCGGCTATACGTGCTCACCCAACCCGGGTTGATGCGCTTTCGCACGGACTTCGCGCGGGCGGAAGCGGGCGGGCCGGCCAACGTGGTGCTCATGTCGGGACTGCCCGCGGACACACTGGCGGCCGAGGTCGGACGGATGCTGGTCAGCTGGCCGGAGACGCGGGTGTGCGCCGCGATCCATGGTGGCGCCGCTCAGCTGTTCGTCACCGTGCAAGTCCACGCGCTCGGTGCCGTCGATAGCGTGATTGCGCGACTGCGGCGCACCGTCACCAACGCTGGTGCCGACCGGCGCATCACCAGCGCTCATCGACCACACATACCCACCCGAGGACTTCCAAGCCCCAGCCGACCGGCTGCGCGCCAACCAAACCCTTGGAAAGACAATCTTTGCGTTCGAGTAGGTTTGGCTCGTCCGTCGTTACACCCAAACATACCCAACCTCAACGTATTTCAAGGAGCAATGCATGCACATCGACACACGGAGGCTCATCGGTGCAATCGAAAGGGCCGGCAACCCCATACTCAACGCCATCACCGTCCCCATCTTGGAGTCCCGTTGGTCGTGGCTACTGCAACGATTCGTCGTCACCATCAGCTATACCGGCCGACGCTCCGGGAACTCTTTCAGCACACCGGTGCTGTACTCCAAGCACGATGACATCATCACCATCCGAGTCGCCTCACCAGACAGCAAGAAATGGTGGCGCAACTTCCTCGACGACGGCGCACCCATCACCGTGCACTTAGCCGGCGCCACCCGAACCGGGTACGCAACCAGCCGGCGCGCCGACCGCGGACGTGTCATCGTGCACGTCGCCCTCGACCCGTGGTCTACGTCGTAGCCTCGGTGTAGGTCGAACCTCGGCCGGTGCGCGTCCACAACGTACCGTTGTCCGCCGAAATCCCTTGGCGGATCAGTTCGCGCTTGATGATCTTGTATGTAGCGGTCATCGGAAGCTCGGTGTTGATACGGACCCACCGCGGCCAGGCCTTGGGCGAGAGGTCCGGCTGGGCAGCCAGAAACCGCTCGAACTCAGCCGGGCTCAACGCGTCATCCGATCGGGGGAGTATCGCAACCATCACCGCGTCTCCGACGCCCTCGTCCGGCACCGCGTAGACTGCGACACGGCTGATGGAACTGTGCCGCAACAGGATGCGTTCGATCGGCATTGCGGCGATGTTCTCGCCATCGACACGCATCCAGTCAGCTGTTCGACCCGCCAGGTAGATCCAGCCCTCGGCGTCGCGGTATGCGAGGTCACCCGACCAATACATGCCGCCGCGCATCCTTTCGCTGGTGGCCGCCGAATCGTTGTAGTAACCCTTGAACGTGCCGGCTCCCTGGGTGTTGACCAGTTCGCCAATCGCTTCGTCACCGTTGAGGAGTTGCCCATCTGGGCCGAACAGTGCCCACGGGCACTCGGTGCCGGTCTCGGATTTGAATATCGCAACACCGTCGAACCCTTTGCCGATCGAGCCAAGTGGCGTGCCGGGCTCGCGGGTCACGATGACCGCATTCTCCGTGGACCCGAAGCCGTCCCACACCTCGACGCCGAAACGTCGACTGAACTCCGCGATGTCGCGGTCACTGGCCTCGTTGCCGAACGCGACACGCAACGGGTTGTCCGCGTCGTCGGCCTGCTCCGCCGTCGACAGCACGTAGGCGAGCGGCTTACCGACATAGTTCATGTATGTCGCTCCGTATCGCCGGATATCGGTCAGGAAGTTCTTCGCGGAGAAGCTCGCCGGCGCCATCGCCGCTCCGGATGCCAGCGCCACCGCCCACCCGGCGACCAGAGCCATCGAATGGAACAACGGCATCGAGAGGTAACAGGTGTCGGCGGTGGTGATCCCAAAACGTTCGGTCAGCGCCTCGCCCGCCATCTGCACCATAAAGTGCGAAACCTGAACAGCTTTGGGATTGCCGCCGGTTCCCGAGGTGAACACCAGCATGAATGTGTCGCCGTCTTCTGCGACACGCAGAGGCTGCAGGGCCGACGACGCCGAGAGCATATTCGTCCACAGCTCCGAAGAGACATCGACGACCTCGATCCCGGAGGTGTCGACATCTGCCAGGAGCCGACGGTGTTCTGCATCCACGACGAGAATCTGGCAGTCCGCACGGCGTACATCGTCCATTAGGGACTGGCCACGACGGGTGGTGTTCACACCGCACAGCACATGACCGCCCAGCGCTGCCGCCGCCATCTGCGTCAGCATCTCCGGTGTGTTGCCCATCAAGACGCCGACGTGGGTGGGTTTGTCGCGATCGAGGATCGCATGCAATGCCGCAGCCGTCGCCGAGGCGTCGGCGACATGTTGACGCCAGGTCCACTGGCAGCAACCGTGCTTGATCGCCACCCCGTCGTCGTCGGCGCGCGCAGCGACCAACTGTTGAACCGTCACGGCTCCTCATTCTCAATCCTGCTGTGGCATCCCATCACGCTCGGTCCCACTCAATGACATTGCGTGCCATCGAATGGCCCGCGGTCGGCTTGACTGCAGACTCACGCCGCCGTCGCCAGAGAGGCTCCGATGCAGGAAACTTCGGCCGAGGTCGACAGCAAAACCCTTGTCGTGCGATGGCTGACCGCCGGACCGGCCACGCCGGAGGGACTGGCAATGGTCACCGACGATTTTCGCTGGCAAGCGCCCCGTTCGGAGGCCGAGTTGTTCGGTTCACCCGATGCCGCGTTGCACGGGCGAGACGGGCTTCGCACTCTGCCAGCCATCGATCACGCGGTCTACGCGAACTACGACGATGCCGTCGGCTCGACGAACATCCATTTCATGATCGCTGAGGATGATCTGGTGGTGTTCGAATTCGACTCTGAGTTCGTCACGCATGACGGCGAGCCGTACCACAACCACTACTGCATGGTTGTTCGGGTGGCCGCCGGCAAGATCGCCGAGGTCCGAGAACATTCGGATACGCTGTACTTTCATGATGTCGTGATGGGCACCCCGGAAAAACGCGCTGCAGTTCTCAAGCGCGTCAACAGCTTACGCACGGAAGTGGCTGACTGATCGCGCAATTCGCCCGACCTTCAGTCGGATACGGGATGAATTTGATCTTTTTACAACGACTCTCGTCAACTCACCCGGCCGATCATGGTAGTTAGTGAGCCCTTAAGGCGAGAATCCCGGCGGTGGACAAAACGATGAGCCGCAATGGCTCCTGCGGCATCAACATTTCGGTCGTTATTTCTACGCCCCTCAAGGCTCACGCACGTCGCCGGCGGACCTCGTGCCGCCGGACTGGAGTGCCGCAACCACTCCGCCGTCGACGAGGAGATCGATGCCAGTGATGAAAGCCGCCTCGGGCCCGAGCAGGAAAGCGGCGGCCGCGGCGATCTCGTCAGGTGTGCCAAGCCTGCCGGTGGCCGACGCGGCAACCATGCCCCGCATGCCGTCGCCGATCGGCGAAACGAGCTCGAGATGCCCCATCGGTGTGGCGATACAGCCCGGGCTGATCGAGTTGACTCTCGCCCCGCGCCGGCCCCAGGCCATGCTTGCTGCCTGAACTCTGATGTGGTTGGCGCGCTTGGCAATCCCGTAGGCCAGTGCCGAATCGGTGACCGCGCCGGGGTTGATGTGTGGCAACGTGAGCAGCTCAGGAGCAGGGGTGTGCGCTAGAGCGCGCTCTTGCTCTGCGGTAAAGGCGGGAAATAGATAGCCGGCCATGCTCGCGACGACGACGCCGGCTCCCCCCGGCGCGATGATCTTGCCGAAAACCTCGAGGACCAGTGCTACGCCGAGAAGGTCGACGCGCAGTACAGCTTCGGCCGAAGCCTGAGCCGGGGACACGCCGGCGGTGTGAACCAACTGGGTCACCGAACCGAGTTCAGTTGCCCGCCGCGCTAGGGAATCGACGGAGTCCGGCGAGGAGACGTCGACAGGCAGAGTTTGGACGGTATGGCCGTCGCTGGTCATCGAGCTTGCGACCAATTCCAATGTCTCCTGATTGAAATCAGCCAGGAGAACGATCTTGCCCGGCCCTAGCCGCCGCGCAATTGCCTGGCCCATGCCGCCGACTCCGATGACCACAAGCACTTCAGACGTC
The DNA here is from genome assembly GCF_036273375.1 of Mycobacterium sp. Lineage (GTDB taxonomy): Bacteria > Actinomycetota > Actinomycetes > Mycobacteriales > Mycobacteriaceae > Mycobacterium. The sequence continues at coordinate 17,186 of NZ_DASUHS010000093.1, forward strand.
ATGACTTGATCCCGTTCTCGCCAATCGGTTCTAGAGCAGAGATGCGTATTGCTCGATTTGCTCGCTGGTTTCGGCGTTAACCACGAGCATGGTGACGCCTGACTCCTGCCATCGGCGTATCTGGCTTCGGACGTGGTCGAGGTTGCCGATGATGGCGGCGTCGTCGAGGAGTTCGTCGGGGATGACGGCGGCGGCCTCGTCCTTGTGTCCTCCGCGAAATAACCTCGAAACGTCGTCGATGATGTCGCCGTAGCCCATTCGGCGGAAGACGTCGGCGTGGTAGTTGGTGTCTTGGGCGCCCATGCCACCCAGGTACAGCGCGAAGTAGGGTCGCATGGCCTCGAAGGCCGCAGAGCGGTCCTCGGTGATGACAATGTTTGCGGTAGCACAGATTTCAAACCTCTCGCGAGTACACCGGGCGCCAGGGAGGGCGAAGCCTTCGTCGAGCCACTCGTTGTAAGCATCGGCCATTCGAGACGAGTAGAAGATGGGCAACCAGCCGTCGCCGATTTCGGCTGCCAGCGCTACGTTTCTCGGCCCTTCGGCGCCCAGCAGGATCGGGATGTCCGCCCGCACCGGATGGGTGATCGGCTTCAGGGCTTTACCGAGGCCGGAAGTCCCCTCGCCGGCCAACGGAAGCGGATAGTGGGGGCCGTCATTGGTGACGGGCTTCTCGCGGGCCCAGACCTGGCGGACGATGTCGATGTATTCACGGGTACGGGCAAGCGGTTTGGGAAATCTCTGGCCATACCAGCCCTCGACGACCTGTGGTCCGGACACGCCAAGGCCCAGAACATGTCGTCCGCCGCTAAGGTGGTCGAGCGTCAGAGATGCCATCGCGCAGGCGGTCGGGGTGCGGGCGGAGAGCTGAACGATCGACGTGCCGAGTCGAATGCGGCTGGTTGACGACCCCCACCATGCCAGCGGGGTGAAGGCATCCGAGCCCCATGCTTCGGCGGTGAACACGGTGTCGAAGCCGGCGTTCTCGGCGGCCGCAACAAGGTCGGCACGGTGAGTCGGCGGCTGTGCTCCCCAATATCCCAGTTGCAGACCGAGTTTCACAGCGGCGACCATTCGGGTCGCCGGCGTTCGGCGAATGCCTGGAACGCGGTCGTCGCTTCACCGCTGGTGGTGCACATGATCTGCGTGCGGTTCTCGACGTCAAGCGCCAGTCGTAGGGAGGGTGCGTCGAGGTTCTGCCACATGGTTTCCTTGGTCATCCACACCGCCAGCGGGCTGTTCTCGGTGATTTGGCGTGCGGTGCGAAGGGCTGTTTCGAGGAGGTCTGCCTCGTCGACGACATCGATTACCAGTCCCATATCGTGCGCTTCAGCGGCGTCGAAGACTCGTCCCGTCAGCAGCAACTCGGCTGAACGGGCCGCGCCGACCAAGCGGGGCAGAAAGTAGCTGGTCCCCATGTCGCACGCCGAGATGCCGCGTTTGATGAAGACAGCACCGAAGCTCGCAGATTGGCTGGCGATGCGGATATCGCAGGCCAGTGCGAGCGCGAATCCGCCGCCATGCGCGTGCCCATTGATGGCGGCAATGACGGGTTGGCGTAGCCGGTGGATCTTTTCGAACAGGCTGGCCATGAGTTCCTGGGCGGCTAACGAGCGCACCAAGTCACTGCGCGCCGAGCCGAACAACGACCCAATGGCGGTGCCCTCGGTGGCATCCGAATCAGCGGGACCGGCCTTGATGTCTGCACCGGAGCAAAATGACGGACCCTCTCCGCTGAGGATCACCACCCGGACGGCGGGATCGCCCCCGATCCGGTCGATTTCGCGATGTAACTCTGCAAGCATATTACTGCTCAATGCATTACGGCGGTGCGGGCGAGTCAGCTCCAGCTGGACGATGCCTGGTTCCAGCTCAGTGGCGCGGTGAGTGTCCAACGCCAATCTCCTTCCAGGGTGCGGTGCGGGGGGCGGCCCATATCAGGTCTTGATACGGTGCCTACTTCTTGTGTGCGCTCGGCGTCATGTAGAGAGTGATTGCCTCGCGGAGGCCTTCGAGGGCGTCGTCGATGTTGAGGTGCGACCCGAATGTGCGTTCGGCGTATAGGCCCCGAAGCGCTGCCGGCAGTAACGCACTGACTTGGCGCGCGTGGCGCGGGTCGACGGCGATTCCATCGAAGAATTCCCGAAACTGCTTGAGCCAGTTATCTTCCAGTGAATCGAGCGCTCGGGCGGTGCGGGGATAGTTCCGTTCAAGCTCGATGCGGTCTTTGGCCAGCGCGGCGCGCAGATTGGTCACCACGGCGTTGTACGGCGAGTCGAAGGCTTTCCATAGCAGGTCTATGACTTCGGCAACACGCGTCTCGACCGACCCGGCCGATGGGCGGCTCCACACTCGCGGGCCCGCGGTATCGAGAATGTGCAGGATCGTGGCGGCCCAGAATCCGTCGGCGTCACCGAACTGGTACTGGACAGTACCCCATGTGACGTGCGCTTCTTTCGCGATCAATTTGACGCTGACCGCCCCGGGCCCCCCGCTGGCCAGGAGGCGCAGCGCGACATCGAGCACATGCCTGCGTGACGCCTCACCGCGCCGGTTGGGGCGTCGGCCAGCTTTGAGCCTGCTTTGCGGTGTCGGCATCGGCTCATCGTAGGTGGGACTTGTAGTTTCCATTAAGATTATTATGATACATATGCGGGCGATCCGCGGCTATAGCGACTGACGCTGCATAACAACAAGGATTGCGGCGCCGGTCCCCACATGTTGACTCGGGTGATCGAGGAGGGCTCAATGATTACCACCGCTCGTTGGCGGCCGATCGATGGGTCGAATCGGTTCCCCACAGCACCCAAGAGGTCCAATGCCTGTCGCACTCAACGATGACCAGGGCGCGCTGGCGCAGACCGTCGCGGGCTTCGCCGAGCGCCAGGGCGCACGTGGGTCCACCCGTAAGGAAACGGCCAATCACAAGGCGGGCGAGTTTCCGGACCATTGGCTGGAGTTGATCAGCCTCGGGTTGCACGCCGCGCACCTTCCCGAGGAGGTGGGCGGTCAGGGCGGCTCGATCGAGGACATCGCGGTGGTCATCGGTGAAGCCGGTCGCGCCCTGCTTCCGGGCCCACTGTTGCCGACGGTCTGTGCCAGCGCGGTCGTGTCGACCGCAGAGGTGGACGATGCCGCCACCGGTATTCTCAAGCGTTTCGCCGCCGGAACTACCGCCACGGTCCTTGGGGCTCAATCGCCGCTGTCCATCAGAGAACATGACGGCAGGATGCGGCTTGACGGTGAAAGCGCCGCGACGCTGGGAGCAGCATCTGCCGAGCTGTACGTCGTGGCCGCCCAGGCCGGTGACTCTGGTGCCGCACCGCTGTGGCTCGTCATCGATCGCCGAAGCGCCGGTATGGGCATCGACATTGCCGATGGTGTGGATCTGGGACGCGACCTAGGGGTGGTTCGGTTCTGTGACGTCGATGTCACCGAGGCGGTACGCCTGAGCGGAATCGACGCCGGCCAAGCCGCCGACCTCATCGTGGCGATGATGGCTGTGGAGGCCGCCGGGATCATTGCGTGGTGCTCGGACGCTGCGACCGAATTCGTCAAGTCGCGCACCCAATTCGGCAGACCGATCGGCGCGTTCCAAGCGGTCCAGCACCGGGCAGCGCAGCTGCGCATCACGAGCGAGCTGGCCACCGCCGCGGCGTGGGACGGCGTGCGAGGTCTTGCCGACACCACGATGCAGCGAAGCCACGCGGTAGCAGGTGCAGCCATCATGGCCTTGGGTCGGGCCGTCCACGCGGCGGTGGAATGCCTTGCGTTACACGGGGCGATCGGGTTCACCTGGGAACACGACGTGCACCTGTACTGGCGTCGGGCCATCATGCTGGCCGGGCTGGCGGGCCCGGTGGAGTCATGGGAGGCGCGACTCGGAGAGGTCGCCGTCGATGGGCCGCGGGACTTCACCCCGACCTTGCCCGACACTGAAGAAGATTTTCGTCAGTGGGTGGCAGGGATCCTTGATCAGGCTGCGGCACTGTCCAACCCGCGCCCGTCGCCGATGGGAAACAATGATGCGGTGGCCACCGGCCCACGCCGCACTCTGCTCGCCGAACACGGACTGGTCGCCCCGTCCTGGCCGCGCCCGTGGGGGCTTGACGCCAACCCACTGCAGCAGCTGATCGTGCAGGAGGAATTCGACCACCGCGGCCTCGAGCAGGCGTCGATGGCCATCGGCCAATGGGTCTTGCCGGTAGTGCTCAAGCACGGCACTCCCGAACAGATCGGGGCGCTGGTCGCGCCTTCGCTGCGCGGAGAGCTGATCTGGTGCCAGCTCTTCAGTGAACCCGACGCCGGCTCTGACGTGGCATCTCTGACGTTACGCGCGACCAAAACCGACGGCGGATGGCAGTTGAGCGGTCAGAAGATCTGGACCACCCAAGCCCACCTCGCCGACTGGGGATTGTGCTTGGCGCGCACCGGAACCGAGGATTCCAAGCACCGCGGCCTGAGCATGTTCCTGATCGACATGACCAATCCTAGGCTGGACGTGCGGCCCATCAAACAAGCCAACGGCGAGGCAGAGTTCAACGAAGTCTTCTTCAACGACGCGTTCGTGCCCGACGCGATGCTGCTCGGACAACCGGGCGAAGGCTGGGCAATCACAATCGACACCCTCGCGCAGGAGCGCCTGTTCATCGGCACCTACCGCGACACCGGCAACGCACAACGGATCCGCCGCATCATCACCGAACGCCAATACGCCGGAACACGCGACGACGCGCTACGCACACTGGGCCGCATCAGCGCCCGCGGGGCGGCGATCGCCGCGATGAACCTGCGCGAAACGTTGCGCCGGCTACAGGGTCAGGAGCCAGGACCAGCCACCAGCGTCGGCAAGGCCGCCGCCTCGATGCTGCACGTCGATGCCGCCTACGCCGCGTTGAATCTGATCGGTCCGCTCGGCGCCCTCAGCGAAACCTGTTGTGAGTCCGTCTTTCACGAGCTCGACATCCCCACCTGGGTGATCGGTGGAGGCACACTGGAAATTCAGTTGAATACGATCGCCACCTTCGTCCTTGGCCTGCCTCGACGCTGATGAACGAACACAACCCCACCATCGACGTCGTGGCCGGCGGACTGCACATGCCCGAATGTCCCCGCTGGCACAACGAGCACCTGTGGTTCTCCGACATCCGCGGCGATGCCGTGCACCGCATCGACGACGGCGCGGTCTCGCTGTTCCACCAGTTCCCCGCCGGAGAGGAACCAGCAGGGCTTGGCTGGCTGCCCAACGGGGACCTCCTGGTCGCCGCCATGGCCAAACGTATCATCTACCGCATCTCCGACGGACGCACCACCGTACACGCTGACCTGAAACCGCTTGCACCCCATCAAATCAACGACATGATCGTGACGTCGGACGGCACAGCTTTTGTCACCCAGCTCGGCTTCGACCTCGACGCGCCGCAGCCCGAGCCCCGACCCACCGTGGTGATCCGCGTCGACCCGAACGGCGCCGTGCGCACAGCCGCCGGCGACCTGATGGTGCCCAACGGCATCAGTGTCGACGACGCCGAACGCACCATCGTGGTCGCCGAATCCGGTGCCGGCCGGCTGAGCAGCTACACCCATCGCAACGGTGTGCTGTTCGATCGCACCACCGAACCGCTGCCCGCCACCGCCGCTGTCCCGTTCTGCGCGCCCGACGGCATATGCCTCGACGAACTAGGCGGCCGTTGGGTGGCTGACTCGATCAACAAACGCGTGTTTCGGGTGCGCGACGGCGTCATCACCGACGAACACCATCTCGACCAGTTCGTGCTGGCCTGTGCACTCGGTGACCACGACCGCCGCAGCCTCTACATCTGTGCCACCGACGCCTGGCACAAGTCCGACGCCCCTGAGCAGCCGACCGGGCGGATCCTGCGGCTTCGAGTCGAGATTCCAGGCGTCGGACGCCCGTAAAGCCCCTGCTCCCAACCAAAGCCAGGAAATACCATGAACGGCCCCACTCTCTTCGACTTGTCCTCGGTCTTCTCAACCGTGGCCGGCGCTGTCCCCGATCAAGACATGCTGGTGTGGCGGGAACGCCGCATGACATATAGCGAGGTTGATCGCCGCGTCGATGCCCTCGCCGCACACCTCCGCTCGACGGGACTCGGTTGTCATACTGAACGAAAGCATTTGGCACGGCACGAATCCGGGCAGGACCACCTGGGAATCTATCTGCGCAACGGCACCGAATACCTTGAGGCGATGATCGCCAGCTATCGCGCACGCGTGGCGCCCTTCAACGTCAGCTTCCGCTACGTCGAGGACGAACTCACCTTCCTGCTGGCCGACGCCAACGCACGCGCCGTGGTCTATCATGCAGAGTTCGCACCGCGCATCGCTGCCATCCGGGCACACTTGCCCCACCTGCAGGTGCTAGTCCAGGTCGCCGACGACTCAGGCCACGACCTGCTGCCCGGCGCCGTCGACTACGAAACCATCATCGCTGCAACGCAACCCATGGCGAGGGGGGTCGAGCCGTCCGGTGATGACTTGTACATTCTCTACACCGGCGGCACCACGGGCATGCCCAAAGGAGTGCTGTGGCGACAGCACGACATCTTTCTGGCCGCGCTGGGCGGGCGCCCCTTCGGCAGCGACAGCCCCCTTGCCTCCTACGCCGAACTCGCCGACCGCGCCCGCCAAGCGGCCGGCGCGGTGTCGCTGCTGATGGTGCCGCCGTTCATCCACGGCGCCGCGCAATGGGGCGCCTTCAATGCCATCACCATGGGCGGTCGCATCGTGATCCCCGACGACGTACACCATCTCAACGCCCACGAGGTGTTGCAGCTGGCCGAACGGGAGAAGGTGCTCAGCGTTCCCGTAGTGGGCGACGCCATCGCGCGGCCCTTAGTCGAGGCCCTCGAACAGCGCCGGTACGACTTGACCGCCTTGGCCGTGATATCCAACGGCGGTGCACCGCTGTCACCGTCGATGCGCCAACGCATCATGGCCGCCCTGCCGCAGACCTCGATCATCGACGGCGTCGGTGCATCAGAGTCGGGCATGCAACTCAATGCGCTCGTCGACAACGGTTCCGAGCCTGACGCGGCGACGTTCAATCCTCACCACGACACCGCCGTGCTGTCTCCGGAGCGCGACAGGATTCTCGCACCCGGCGAAGGAGACGGTTGGCTGGCTCGGCGCGACCTCATTCCGCTCGGCTACCTCGGCGATCCCGACAAGACCGCACAGACCTTTCCTACCGTCGACGGAATCCGGTGGTCGGTGCCCGGCGACCGTGCGCGGATTCGACTCGACGGGCGCATCGAACTTCTCGGTCGTGACTCCCTGACCATCAATTCTGGAGGCGAGAAGATATACGTCGAAGAGGTCGAGCGCGCCATTGCCGCCCACCCGGCGGTCACCGACGTCGTCGTGGTTGGCCGGCCCTCGCCCCGTTGGGGCAACGAAGCTGTCGCCATCATCGCTGTCAATGCCGAAACATCCATCACCGACCAGGAACTCATCGATACCTGCCGAGGCAGCATCGCTGACTACAAGATCCCCAAGTCGTTCATCCGCGCGCCAATGATCATCCGCTCCCCCGCCGGAAAAGCCGACTACCGATGGGCGGCCGCCATCGCCGCGGCGCGCACGTAAGGCCACAGGATCAATGGGAAATCAAGGCCCACAGCTGCTATCCGTGGTCAGCTCCACCCGCTACCAACTCTGCGTCGTAGCTCATGACGTCGGCGAGCTGGTCGACTTGGCCGGAGGCTGGATGTGTGACCGGACCCTCGCCGGTTGGGACGTCAGCGTAGCCCTCGCCGAACCGCACGATCTGCGCCCACTGCACATTCTCGGAGTCACCACGCTCCTCACCCATCAGCGATTCGCATCCATAAACGACGGCGGCGCAACCACTTCCATAGCCGTCGCACCCGGTATCTTCGAGAACAACGACCACATTCGCGCGGTGGTTCTTCAAGCCCTAGACCAACCTGCCATCGAGGTCACCCTCTGGGGCCCGGGTCCATCAATCCCCGGCGACCTCCACGGTCAACTCGCCAGGCGCCAACATCGACTTAGCGGCGCGGCCCGCGCTTTCAAAGCACATGCCCTTGCCGCGACGGCGGTCCCTGGCGCCGCCATAGCTGCCACCGAAGATTTCTACACCACCGCGCCGTGGTACGACACGTCCCGCCCCGGAACCCGACAACCATCTCGTGGCGTCCCTACGGTCGGCCACTAAGTCGCTTTCGCAGAGCGCCTACCCGCGGCCGCTGGCGTTGACCGCCGCACGGGAGGCGGTCGCTTCGACATCGACGCCGCCTCGGCGCGGACCGCGGCGATGACCCACTGGACAAGCCGCTTGAAATTCCGATTGATCTTGGCGATCTCGGACACCGTCTCAGGCGAGTGTTCGGCCTCGCGGCGTGCTCTCACCTCAGCGATCGAATGGTGGATGGTCAAGTTGGTTAGACCGCGACAGCACTCCACGGCCAGCCCGCGCGAAATCCCCTCTAGTAGTGTTACTTTCAGCAATGACTGCACATAGTCCGTCACAGCGGCCCGGTCATCGATAGTCATCAACTCGGTGATGTACGGGTGGGCGCACAGGGTGTCATTCAGCGCAATACACCAGTGCAGTGCGGTCGATTCCCACGTCCCATACTCCTTGAACTCCAATTTGAGCTGCGTGAAGTGCCGGGCAACCAGGGCTCTGATCATTGCTTCCTGATTGCCCACCTGCCGGTAAAGCGTCCGGGGTGAGATCTTGAGGTCTGCAGAGAGTCGACGGATGTTGAGAGCTTCGACACCCTCGGCGTCCAAAAGTCTCAGAGCATGGTCCAGTATGTCGTCGGCCGGGATCAACGGCTTTGCCATTGCCGCATCGTACAAGCCGTCACGGTCACCCCACAGGCGCCGACGAGACAACTATCCGAACATCGTGAAGCGTGCGGTGCCCATGTCCTCGTCGACAGTGTGTGGTGGACGTTGGTGCGCACGCTGGCATAACGCCCTACTCACGTGAGCTTCCGGATCAGTTCTGTCGTTCCGAGGTGGCGGATGGCGTCGCATCCGCGGGTAAGCATCGTCAGGACCATCTCGTCACCGCGGTCTGTGGCCGCGGTAAAGGCGTAGCCGAAGGTCGTCAACAGCGGTACTTGCAGCATGCCGACGCGGTAGTCATCCCAGCACTCCGCGGCCGAATAGCCGTCGGTGACCCCATGGCTAAGTAGACGCCGATGATAAGCCTCGATCAGGTCGGGTTCTGCCGCCTGTCGCACAGCGCAATCCAGGCTGGTGCCCACGAAGTATGCGAGATCTCGTGCCGGCAGTCCGACAGCGATTGTCTGCCAGTCGACGACGGTGACCGAGGTTCTCGTGGGGTCGAACAGTAGATTGTCGAGCCGGTAGTCGCCGTGCAGCAGACAGTATCGATGGGGGTTTATTTGCAGCCATCGCTGCACAAGGTCTGCCGATTCGGTCAGAGTTGACCGATTTTGCGCACTGATGCGGTCGCCAAGACCGGACAGCGTTATGTCAAGGGCGGTACGGGCGAGTTCGCCCATCCCATGGGCGATGTCGGCATCCGCCTTCGGCATGGTGACCGCATCGAACGATAACCACGCGGGATCACACCATCGGGGTCCGTGAAGGCCGGCTAGCGCCTCAACCGCCAGACACGCTTCCGCCTCGCTGCAGCCGCGGATTTGATCGCCCTGCACCGCGGGACCCAGGTCGGACAACAGCAGAACGAATTCTGCTCCTTCACTGGCGATGTCGCAGTGATACACCTGCGGCAACGGTACATCGACTGTATTGGCGACTCGGGTGTAGAACGCGTGCTCGGCACGGTATCCCAACGCAACGCGATCGCGCACCTCCTGATCTTGGGACGGCAGCTTCGCAATGAGCGACCGTGGAGCCTGCGACGGGTGTGAGTAAGTGGGCGTGATTCGGTAGGTGGCCGCGGTTTGCCCCGTACCGATCGCTTCGACACTCACCGAGGAAATACCAACTTCCATCACCGATTCCAGCCAGGCGGCGGTGATCTGCGCAGGCGTGGCGGGAAGTGGCATGGACGTGACGTCACTGCGGGTCGGTCGTGTCGGTGAGGTCATGATCGGCTTCTGTTCTGTGCGTGTCGACGTCGCGTGCTGACTATCGCTCGTCTATCTGGCTGCGAGGCCTTGCAGATGCCTGTGAATGCACTTGCGTCTTTCCCGGGATCAGCCGCGAGCACCCGCGGCGCCTCATCGTAGATTGCGTCACGGCTCAGCAATGGCTTGGGCAACGGCTTAGCCGCCTTTCTCCCACCATCGTGGGGCTAGCATGACGTAAGGAATCGATGATATCTTATAGTGGGAAGCATCGTTATCTTAAGCTCGGCGCCTCCCCGACGAGAGCGCACCGTCCCACATCGTCGGATTGTGGAAGGAGTAGTGACGGCGACTGGCTGCCATGACGCAGTCCCAGCGTCATCGAGGTCTTCCGTGTCGTCGATGGGCGCATCGTCGAGGTACACAGATGCGGGCACGCGCAAGGGGTCTGGGAATGACACGCAGTCACGAGGAACTCGGGTTCTACCTGCTGGGCGGAGCCGCGGGCGAGGGACCCGCAGCGTTGGTCGAGCAGGCGCGACGCGGTGAGGAACTGGGCCTAGGCACCGCGTTCATATCTGAACGCTGGAACGTCAAGGAGGCATCATCGCTGGTCGGTGCCGCCTGTGCGGTGACGACGAGCATGAACATCGCCACCGCCGCGACCAATTGCAATACTCGCCACCCGCTGATCACCGCCTCCTGGGCCACCACGATGCACCGCCTCTCCGGTGGCCGGTTCACCCTCGGCATCGGCCGTGGGATATCGGCGATGTACTCGGCATTCAACATCGGTGACGTCACCACCGCCCACATGGAGGACTGGGCGCACGTGATGCGAAGGCTCTGGCACGGCGAGACCATCGTCGACCATGACGGGCCTATCGGTCGCTATCCCCTGCTGTTCCTCGACGCCGATTTCAACGAAGACATCCGGCTCGGGCTGGTCGCGTTCGGACCGAAGACGCTTGCTCTGGGTGGACGCGTCTTCGACGATGTCATCCTGCACACCTTTTTCCCTCCTGAGACGTTGCAGCGTTGCGTCACAGCGGTCAAACGCGCGGCTGAACAGGCGGGGCGCGACCCCGATGCCGTTCGGGTCTGGTCTTGTTTGGCCACCGTCGGCGACCACCTGCCTGAAGCGCTACGCGTGCGCAAGACGGTCGGACGGCTCGCCGGCTATCTTCAGGGATACGGCGACTTGATGGTTCGCACCAATGATTGGGATCCTGCTGTGCTGAAACGCTTTCGCGGCGATCCGGTGGTCACCTCAATCTCCGGGGCCATCGATGGCAAAGCGAGTAGCGAACAGCTCGAACACATCGCCACTCTGCTACCCGACGAATGGCTGGCGGCCGCTGCAACAGGCACACCCAGCCAATGCGTCGACCGTATCCGTGAGGAACGTTCCTGCGGCGCCGACCGCGTCATCCTGCACGGCGCCACCCCCGACGAACTAGAACCAATCATCACCGAATACAGCCGTGCCCACCCCGAGTGCAGGCAACCGATCAGAAATGCTGCCTCCTAGGCGATGTGCGGTCGAGCGCGGCACAGCGAGAACGGCTTTGTCAACCGAGTGGGTGATGACTGCCTCGGATTGCCTAGCTCGGGGGCTCAGACCTCCAGCAACGTCCTACCGTCCAGCGTGCGAACGGGACGACCCAGCTGCTCGAGCAGAGTCAGTGACTTGTGCACCCCGCCGTTGAGACCGTCGCGGCGGCTCGTGCAGAGCGCCAAGGCGGCTTCGGCCATGGCCTCGACTGGTTCGAGGATGTCTCCGCCAGCGATGGCATCCTCGGTGAGGGTCGCCTTCACGCCCTCGGTCAACACAGCCTTAACCGGCGCAAGGGCATTGGCAACAATAAAGTCGGCGTAAAACTCGGACGCGAGCCCTTCGGTCAGCCGGTTGAGGGCAGCCTTCGACGAACCGTACGCAGTCCCCTGTAAGTGGTAAATCGGGTCCGGTGGGGGCGTCGTCGGTATGTCGCCCGATAGCGAGGTGATGTTGAGCACCCAACCGCCGCCGCGTTCTCTCATCGCGGGGATCACACGTTGACACAGGTCGAAAGGGGCGAGGTAATTGATCGTGGTGATGAGGCGCAAGCGTTTCTCCGAGATCTCGGTGAACGGAGCGAAGATCGAGCTGGCGGCGTTGTTGACCAGTACGTCAACCGGCCCGAGGTCGGCGACCACGCGCTCGACCAGATCGGCCCGGGACTCGAGCGAGGTGAGATCGACCTGATAGGGCAACGCGCGGCCCCCAGCCGCCTCGATGTCGGCCACGGTCCCCCGCAGAGTCCCCGGGATCATTCCCTGCGCAGGCTGATCCAAACTCCGGGCAGCCACGGCGACGACGGCACCCTCGCAGGCGAACCGCTGCGCGATGGCCGCCCCGATCCCCCGGCTGGCACCCGTCACCAGGGCGACTCGGCCCTCGAGCGGCCGGGCCGCATCCTGCACTCGTGACGTCATGTTGTCCTACTGTCCAAGCGGATTCTGGGTGACGTACTGGCCCGCCTCGACTTGCGGTGGCCACAGGGTCGAGGGCAGATCGGCGTAACGGTAGTGACCCGGCATGTCCATGCCGTTGAGGCCGATCCGGTCCAGAAACGCCTTCGGCGCTTTTCCGGACTTCGCGATCTCGATGAAGGTGTGCGCGGTCGACCCGAGGTCGAACCAGTCGCGCTGCCACGCGAAGCGGATCTTGCCATCAGCCTCGTCCCGGGCCACGCCAAACCAGCTGCCACCGAGGCCACGGATCTCGTACTCCTGGCCGTCGGCGTCGAGCAGACCCGAGCGTTGCTTCCAGAAACCGATGATCATGGCGCTCTCCTCGTCGAGGACGGTGGCCATGTAGTCGTAGTGCCAGCCGTCGAGCCCCTCCATCTCCGTGCCCATTGCCCAGCGGCGGATCTCGTCGCGCCCCATCGCCATGAAGTGCTCGTCGGGGGTGAACATCCAGCCGTAGGTGGCGTCCTCGAGGTAGCAGTCCGCCAGGCTCCCCCAGTCGCCGGACCGTTCCGCTTCGCGGTTCACCTCGAGCCATTCGGCCCAGAACTCCTTGATCTCGGCGCGGGTGAGGGTGTCGCTCATGTTGTTTCCTTCCGTGGGGTGAAATCAGTACTGCCGGTAGCGGCGTTGCACGTGATCCTGGCGGATGCGAACCTGTTCGCGCCTCTCCTCCGGCAACACGCGACGCGTGGACTCAGGTAGGTGATCCCCGAGCTCGCTGAAAGAAACCTTGCGCACGGTCACCGTGGGAAGCCGATCCGTCGGCTGAGGGTAGGTCCAGCGCATGGCCATGAATCCCTCGTGAAGTCCGGTGGTGTCCAACCAGTTTGAGACACCCGGGTCGCGGTGGGCGACGACGTAGCGGTAGTGGCCATCGTCGTCACGCGCGGCCTGAGTGCCGTTCAGGCTGCTGACGTGGTTGGCGAAGTCGTGCGACTCGCCCCATACGTTGGACAGGTGAAACCCCATGTACGCCGGCAGCTCGAACACCTCCGTGTCGATGAGCAGGGCTTCGTCCTCGGCCAAATCGTAGACGCCTCCGGCGTAGACGTTGGTGCTCTGTCCGCCACCGGTCGCGAGCGACGCACCGGCCGGGCTGTTGAAGTCGTTGCGCGGCATGAAGCTAACGCCGTCGCCGTTGCGGTCCCCGTGCGCCTCCAAGACCACGTCGTAGAACTTGTTCCAGTAGCGAGTCTGGTTATCCACAATCTCGCCAATGCGGCGCAGCGCCGCCGCGGCGGTTGGCGGGTCCAGCGCGGGCGGGTGCTCGCCGACCTTGTCCGACCGGCGAATCAGCAACTCGGGAGACTCTTCCCGCTCCCAGTCGTGAAACAAGAACCGCACGGTCACGTGCTCGGCGTAAAACGTCGTATCGCTCCGCCGCGAGGTCCGTTGGGTAGCAATGAAATTGCCGGTGTGATCCGCCGGCCGCTCGGACGCCAGCAGGATCTCGAAGCGACCGTCGTCATCCACGGCCAGCTCCGAGGAGTCGAGTTTGCCGGTGTTGCCGCGCGCTCCAGGCTGCAGTTCGGCGAGGTCGCCGCTGTCACCGGCGTAGCCCGTGTGGGCCTCGATGATGACGTACTGGGGCGCAATGGGACCCGACGGCGCGGGCGGCTGGCCGCGCCAGTGTCGCGAGTCCCGCACGTGGCCGGTGATCCGGTAGGAGTACCGGCCGTCGATCGGCGTCGAGAGGTACATCGCGTCGGCGTTGTCGATGGTTGCCTTGTCGAGCACGCCGATGCTGCGGCGGAAGTACGGGAAGGCGGGATCCCCGAAGAAAGCCCGCTCGACGGCCGAATGCACGAAGCCCAGCAGGTAGCGGTAGCCCTCCGCAAGATCGCGCGGCCCGGCCTCCGGCGGCGCGTGTAACTCGGTCGCCTCCAACGCTTCTCGCGCCGACCCTAGCCGATCCATCATCTCTTCCCAGGCGGCCCGCAACAGGTCGACGTGCTCAGCAGGCACGACCCGACTCCCATCCGAAGCGTTCGAACAGCGGCGCCAGCCGTGTACGAATCTCGTCGGATTGCAGCCCGAACTCCTCGAGGCTGTAGGTGTGTCCGGACCGATACTCGCGGCCCTTCTCCTCGGCCAGCGCCTTCTCCTGCTCCGACACCATGTCGATCTCGATCTCGTCGTATACCCGGAGCATCGTCTTAGCCGGGTTCCTCACAAGGTCCCGGTAATCCACGATCACGCTCGGGACCTCCGGGTGGGCGTCCAAGACATCGAGTGGGTGTTGGTAGTAGTGGTAGGACGAATCCACGATGGACCGGAACGACTTCCGCATGTCCTGCTCGGTCCGCTTGCGGGCCGACCAGGCGAACTGTAAGAGCTTGAGGAAGCTCGGAATCGTCTCATGTGGGTTGCGTACCGGAACGACGAACCGGGCATCGGGGAAGGTCTCGATGAGGCTTTCGACTCGGCCGCAGTGGATCGGGGCTTTGGAGAGGTGCGTCAAACCCCGACCGTTGAGAACCAACTGGCGGCGCACGCACTCTTTGTAGAACTGCATGACCCGGCGCCGCTTGGCAGCCGGCCACCGGTCGTCGACGTAGTAGAAGTCCAGCTCCTCAACGTATGGGTACTGCACCACCCAGAAGCCCGACGCGCACGACATCGTCAGCAGGAACTCGTCCTCCTCCGGCGCGAAAAGCCCTGACTCGTGCACGCTTTGGCTCTTGCTGAACAACCGATCGTCGAGAGCGTCGATACGCTTGCGCAGCCCTCCACCCAGGCGTTGGTCCCACCGCAGCACCGCCCGCAGCACCTTCTTCTCGATCAGCGAGGGGAAGAACATCTCCCACAACAGCACGTAGGAAAAGCGGGGATCGTTTGCCATCATGCGGTGCAGGTACGTGGTACCACTGCGCGCGTGGCCTACCACGAAAACCGGACCGCGCACCTCGGTGCGTCGCAGGGCCGGAAAGAAGATGGGATCGAGCGCGAACGTCACCGTGTGCAGCGCGGCCAGCGCCGGGACGACGACACACAATGTGCGGTACTGGCGGCGGCGCCGCGCGGGATCCTGCTCGCGGCGGACCAAGCGGACCATCATCCACCACGTGCGCCAGTCGAAGTAAAAGAGGTTTCTCATTGCTTGCCTTAGGGATTGACCTTGCTGATGACGTCCTCGGCGAACCGCTCCAGCCTGGCCACCTTGTCGGTGAGCGGCTGCGCGTCGTCCCCCTTGACGTAGGGGTTACGGAAGCCGATCACCACGTCGGTCACGCCCATGTCCTCCAGCCGCTTGCACCCGTCAACGGTGCGCGCGTCCTGGCTGACGGCGTGAATCTCGAAGGGCTCGTGCGCATTTCCCGCTTCGGCGCGCAGCGCGTGCAGCTTCTGCAGCATCGACTCGAGCCCGTCATTGGGCCCGCCCGCGTGCATCCACCCATCGCCCTTCGTCGCCGCCCGCTGCAGCGCGGCCTCCGAGTGGCCGCCGATGAGCAGCGGAACCGGCTGTGCCGGCACCGGACACATCTTCAGCGAGGGGACGTCGTAGAAACGTCCGTGGAATTCGAAGAACTCGCCGGACTCCAAGCCCCGGAAGACTTCGATGGCCTCATCCATGCGGGCGCCCTTGCAGGCCGGGTCGACGCCGGCCATCAAATAATCGTCGGGATACGGGCTGGTCCCGATGCCGATGCCGAGGCCCAGGCGGTTGCCCGTGATCTTCGCGACCGAGAATGCTTGCTTGGCAACCCATACCGGCGCGCGGAGCGGAAATTTCACCACGAAGGTGTTGAAGCGGATGCGCTGGGTGATCGCGCCCAGGAAGGCAGCGAGCACGAAGGGCTCGATGAATTCTTTGCCCTCGAGGAAGCTGCGATCACCATCTGCCGTGTAGGGGTAGACGGCATCCGAATGCTCCGGGTAGCCGATCGAGTCGGGGATCGTGAATCCGTCGTAACCTGCGGCCTCAGCGGCAACGGCCAAGCGCGGCAGGCACTCCGAACGCGTCATTACATCCGTGAACGTGAAGCGCATGGTCACGACACGTCCACGTGACGAGTCATCTCAAAGCTGCCCGCGAAGGCCCGCAACGGTAGGTCGGCGCTTGTGATACAACCGGGGCGTGCTTCCACGACGGCACGGAGAGAATTCAGCGCCGGCATGCCGGTGACCGTCATACCCACAGACGCGAGCGCCTCGGGTGTCGAAAAGTCGGTACCTGGCCGTGGCAGGATCAGGTGCTTGCTGTAGATCACCGGATCGGCGTCGATCTTGGTGATGTAGCAGCCTTTGACGTTCACCTGAGGGTTTGTCTTCGGGCTCATGGCGAGTTCGATCACCGCTTCGATGCGCGGGGTCCCGTCGACCTTGCCGACGTAGCGCAGCCGGCACGCGCCCAGCGAACCCTTGGGCAGGAAGTACCAACCCAGGTCGATGTCCTCGGTACATGCTCCGAGCTCGTATTCGAATTCGGGCGGTCCGTCGAGTTCCACACCGAAGCAGTCCGCCAGCAGGTAGACGCCGTCGGCGTAGACCCGACTGCCGATTTCGAGTAACCGCGGCACCTCGGGATCGTCGACCGGGCGACGGAATCCGCAGTTGTCCCAAGACTCTACGGAGTGATGGCAATCCGCTGGCGTCGATTCGGTGACGCTGACGTATTTGATCTTTGCGACATCGCAGCTGTGGATGACGCCCAGGATGTGGCACAGCCCGGGGTTCATGCCGGTGCCGTAGAACGTCGACCCGCCGCGTTGGCACGCCTCTTCGAGCACGATCCGCGGGGACTTGCCCGACGGATGCGGATGGTTCTGTTCGCGATGGTGACCGGTGATCCAGTCCGCCGTGGTGACAATGTTGATGCCCGCGCTCAGGACGCGTTCGTACAGGTCGAAGTCGGGGAATACTCCGTGGAAGGTGACGACATCTGGCCTGGCCGCGATGATTTCGTCGACCGTACCCGTGGCCGTAACTCCGATTGCGGGTAGCCCGACTATTTCGCCTGCGTCCCGGCCGATCTTCTCCGGTGTATAGCAGTGCAGCCCAACGAATTCGAGGTCGGGGTGTTCCATGATGCGGCCGATCATCTCGGTTCCGACGTTGCCGGTGGCCACTTGGAATACCCGTACCGGTCTTTTCATGGAATCTCCCTGATCCTCGAGGTGATGTTTATGCCAATGTCCACTGGCGACATGGTTTTTCGCGAGTCGTGAGTCACCGTGCCGAGGCGTGCCAGTCGGGAAACAGGCGGGCGCTCGTTGTCCGCGCAGCCGCAGAGACGACGGGGCCCAGCGCTTCCAACTGCATCGTCCGTCGTGCCGCCAACGAGATCGCGGCGACCACGCCGTGGGGCCCGAGTACCGGCGCGGCCACGGAACTGATTCCCATCCCGCACCGCTCTGCGCTGGAGAACGCGACGCCTCGGCGTCGCCGCACTCGATCGAGCCGCCGATGTAGGTGCTCGATGCTCATTCCGGCGCCGGTGGTCCGTCGGTGATCGGCCGCGTACCGCCGGTCGACGTCTTCGGGAGACAGTTGGGCGAGCAACGCACGACCGGTGACCGTCTCCTCGGCGCCCAATCGGGCACCGACGCGGGACGGCACGCTGTACGTTGCAGCGCCCCCGACCTTGTCGAGGTAGTGCACGAAGCTGCCCTCCAGTACGCCAAGGTGACACACCGCGCCCGTCCTGAGATTGAGGTCAGTCAGCACTGCCGACGCCGCCGCACGAACGTCGGTGTAGTCCGCCGTGCACCCGTGAAGCTCCTGGAGCCTCCTTCCGAGCCGGAAACCCTCGGGGCCATGTTCGAGCCAGCCCAGTTCCACGAGCTGACGCAGAATGCGAAAGGCCGTCGAGCGGGGCAGTCCGGTGTGGTCGGCGACTTCCTCAAGCCAAGCGGACTGGCGGTGCGGGCCGAACACGTCCATGACCAACGTGACCCGCTCGACGACTCCCGACCGATGCGTCTTGCAGTCGTCGAAGGCGCGGACGTCCAGTCCGGAATGAACTGTCATCGGGTCTCCTCCCGTGTCGAGCTGCTGGATCCATCGCCGTCGCGACCATGGCGGTCTGTTCGCTGGCGTCAGCCGCCCACCATCTCGTTGATCGCGTCGTTGAAGTCGGGGACCGCCGACCCCATCGTCAGTGCACCCGCATCGATGATGTGGGTCTGACCCGTGATGTAGCGCGACTCGTCGCTCGCGAGAAAGACCGCCAGGCTGGCGACGTCGTCGGGTCTGATGAATCCCTCAAGCGTCTGGTGTCGGGCGAACGCATCCAACAGGCCCTGGCTGGGAAACGCGCTCTCGACGCCGGCGGTGAGGACCAGGCCCGGTGCGATGGCGTTGCAGCGAATCCCTTGCGGGCCATGGCTGGTGGCAACGTACTTCGTCACCGCCAGTGCGGCGCCCTTCGCGGCGGCGTAGGCGATGAATAGGTGCTGGCCGAACAACGGCCCCGATGAGGCGGTGATGATGACAGATCCGCCCCCGGTCTTGACCATCTCGGGGATGGCGTGCTTGCATCCCAGCACCACTCCCATGAGGTCGACGTTGTAGGCCAGCCACCACGCCGACTCCGGCGTGCTGACGATGTCGGTGTCGAGAGACACCTGAGCCGCGCCCGCGTTGTTGTGGATGATGTCCAGCCGGCCGAACTCGTTGATCGCGGTATTCACCATCGCCTCGACCTCCGCGTCGTTCGTGACGTCGGTGTGCGTGGCTACCGCCGACCCCCCGACCGACCTGATTTCCTCGACGACAGTGGTGGCGTTGGCTTGGTGGATATCCGCGACGACGACGGAGGCGCCCTCGCGCGACATCGCGCATGCTGTCGCGGCACCGATGCCGCTTCCCGCGCCGGTGATGATGGCTACCTTGTCCTTCAGGCGGTCGGTCACCATGGTCCCTTCGAGGGGTGAGTCACTGAGCCGCCGCGGAAGCGGCGAGAGGGCCGAACGTATCCAGCTTGTCCGACAGCCTGCCCAGGTATGCCTGTACCTCTTCGGCGGACCTGTCGGGCACTCCGTAGACCACTTCGGACACTCCGAGGTCAGCCCACCGGGACAGCCGCGCCGCGTCGGGCCTGTCCGTATCGAGAACAACGATCCTCGGCAGTTCCGTGCGGCCGGCCGAATCCCATTCGACGTAAAGTGATTTGACCAATCTCTCGATATCGGCGTCCCGGGGAGTCGACATCCAGCCATCGGCGTACTTTGCGATCCACTTGAAGTTCTTTTCGTTGCCCGTCGCACCGATCAACACCGGAACGTGTTCCTGAACGGTCTTCGGCCACGCCCAGCTGGGCCCGTAATTGACGAACTCACCGCTGTATGACGCTTCTTCCTTGGTCCAAAGCTCGCGCATGGCTTCGATGTACTCGCGAAGCATGGTTCGGCGCCGCCCTGTGGGCACATTGTGGTCGGCCAGCTCCTCGAGATTCCAACCGAAACCGGCACACACCTCAACTCGGCCGCCGGAGAGGTGATCCAAGGTTGCGATCGACTTGGCCAATGTAATGCAATCGTGCTGAACGGGCAGGCAGACCGCGGTCGATAGCCGGATCTTGGTGGTCACCGCGCAGGCCGTGGCCAAGCTGACCCACGGATCCAATGTCCGCATGTACCGGTCGTCGGGCAAGCTGGCGTCACCCGTCGCAGGATGAGCGACTTCACGTTTGGTCGGTATATGGCTGTGCTCGGGAACGTAGAACGTGGTGAACCCGTTCTGCTCCGCCGCAGCCCCCGCGTCCGCGGGGGAAATTCCACGGTCGCTGGTGAAGAGAACGATGCCGAAGTCCATGCTGGGTCAATCCCTTTCGGTTGCCGGATGGTTTCGCTGGACAGGACCCGGCTCGGGCATTTCAGGTGTCCAATAGTGGACGGACAGCGCGCGGGTCGGGCACATGTCGATCGCGCTCTGCACCGCGTCGCGATCCTCTTGCGGCGGTTCGGCGTTGAGGATTTCGACCTTGCCCCGTTTTGGAACGTGGAATTGGGCGGGTGCTTCGACCTCGCACATGGCATGGCCCTGACACAGGTCCAGGTCTACTTCGACTCGACAGGCGATGGTCATCCCTACCTGCCGCGCTTGCGGTAGCGAACCTTGGCCGGTCGATCCAGCTGCACTACCATTTTCGTGTGGTCGTTGCGGTATGAGTCGGCGGGCTGTGCCATCTCGAATTCATACTCGCGCAACAGAACCGAGAAAATCGCCTTGATCTGCATGGTGGCGAACGCGGCTCCGACGCAGCGGTGCCTGCCCGCACCGAACGGGATGTACGTCCACCGGTTGGCGAGGTCGGCCTGCTCGGGCTTGTCGTAGCGGTCCAGGTTGAACCGTTCCGGCTCGGGGAAGTCCTCGGGGATCTTGTTGGATACCGCCAGCGAGCAGGCCACCATCTGACCTTCATGAATCGGGTGACCGCGTACTTCGAACTCGCCCTTCGCCACACGCATGACAATGATCAGCGGCGGATGTAGCCGCAGCGTCTCCTTGACTACGTTGTCCAGCTTCGGAATCGAGCGCAGCGCATGAAAACTCACTTCTTGGCCGTCGGCATAGAGTACGTCCAGTTCCGTGAGGACCTCCCCATAGACCTCGGGATGGCGGATCAGTTCGATCAACGTCCACGACGACGTCCCCGAGCTGGTGTGGTGCCCGGCGAACATCAATGAGATGAACATGCCCGTGATTTCGTCGGCCGAGAACCGGGCATTGCCCTGCTCGTCCTTGATCGACACCAGCACGTCGAGCATGTCGCGATCGGCCTTTTCCTTGGGCGGGTTGGCGAGTCGCTGATCCATGATTTCCTGCACCAGCGCAACGAGTTTGACGCGTCCCTCGTCACGGCGTTTGAAGCTCTCGATCGGCAGGTACGGGTCGACGTAGCACAACGGATCCGTGCCGCGCTCCAGGTCGTGGTAGTACTCGGCGAACCGGTGATCGAGCTGATTGCGGAACTTCAACCCGATCAGGCATGCCGTGGAGGTGTAGATGGTCAGCTCGGCGAAGAAGTCGAGCAGTTCGATCTCACCCTCGTCGCCCCAGTCCGCGATCATCTTCTTGACTTCGCCCTCGATGGTGGCCGCATGGCCCTTCATCTGCTCACCACGCAACGCAGCGTTGTGCAGCATCTCCTTGCGCCGCTCGGGGGTCGCGTCGAAAATTACTCCCTTGCCGAAGATCGGCGTCATAAACGGGTATGCCTCAGCCTGGTCGAGATCCTCGTCGGCCGAACGGAAGAAAAACTCGTTGGCCTCCGCCCCGGTGAGCAGCACCACCTCCTTGTCGGCGAGCTGAAAGATGCCAACGTCACCGCACTCGTCGCGCACCCGTTGCATCAAACCGATGGGGTCGGTACGAAACTCCTCGAGATGGCCGTGCTCGCCCCCTCCGCCGGAGACACGCGGAACGATCGCTGTCGTCATGAGTTCAGGTTCTCCTCGTGTTCGATACTCGCGCTGAAGCATCCGCGATCGTGGCTGTTCACTACGCAAGCCGTTCGGCGGCAGGCATGGGCTGCGCTAGCTGAGAACGAAGGATCAGGGGCACGGCCTCGTCCAGCTGCGCGGCGACGCGAGCGTAGCCGCCGACAGTGTCCCGGGCGTGCATCATCGCACCGGAGAAAAGCAAGTGCAGCGTGGAAGTCATTGACGCCGGATAACCGGGCCCCAGGGCGGCCGCGATTCGGCGACTGATCTCGGTGGCGATATGCGAGCGAATTTCGTTCACGACGACGTCGTCGGCCATCAGCGCGATGGTGCACGCATCGGCCAGATGCGGCTTGTCGGCGATCAAGAGCGCGAGTTCCCGCAACTGCGCGTTGACTCGCGATTCCGCGGTGTCGTTGACGTCCGTGAATATGGCCGCCTCACGAAGCAGGCGAAGGTAGACCTCGGCGATCAGTGCGTCCTTGGAGGGGAAATAGGTGTAGGCGGTCGTGGGCGATACGCCCGCGCGGGCCGCCGCGGTGCGCACCGTCAACTCGCCGTAGGTCGACTCGCTCAACTCCTCCACCGCCGCGGCAACCAGCTTGCGCATGCTCTGCTCAGACCGCACGTTTCGTCGCCGCTGCACAGTGCGGGTCGGGGACGGTGTCGTCTCATTTCCGGACACTTGTTCAGATTAGCGGCATCGGCGCTCAGACGCAATATGCCCGTGAATTGCGCACTGAAATCGCGTACCTCGGCACACCGAGGATCCACGACATGCGGCGGGACGTGGACGGTCAGGCCGGCAATCTCCGTTAATACAGACAGCTGTCCGTATTCAGGAGCATGGGCCGAGGCCTAGGAAGCGAAGACGGCTGAAGCTCCTTTCATGCCGCCGAGCCACCCACCGTCGGGGTTTCCCGTTGATTTGCTGAGGGGAAGCCGGTCGGCGATGGCGCGCCTGAACAGGTTGCGCGGAAACGGCCGGCTCATCGCACAACCGCCGACCCGGGCCTAGCCGGTGGTCTTGCCCAACCCGCTTTCCATGAACCGGCCCATCGTCGTGACGGCGCGGCGCCGTGACATCAATCGCGTGTTGACCAGAGTGACCAGTCGGTTTGGGCGCCCGGGCATGACGAGATGCTTGCGCCCGATGGTGTGCAATGTTTCGGCCGCGGCATCAGCGGGGTCGGCAAGTTGCCACCGCGGGTAATTCGACAGCGCATCACCCTGGGTGTCCATCAAGCCGGCGGACATCACCAGCACGTCGATGCCGGTGCCGCGGGTTTCGTACCACAATGCTTCACCGAATACGATCTGAAATGCCTTGTTGGCGGCGTACGGACCCGTGTAGGGGGCGGGTACCAATCCGCTACCCGAGGCCACGATCACGATGGCCCCTCTTCCCCGCTTTGCCATCAGGTTCCCGAAGCGGTGAATGAGGTTGACGTACGCCCGTGCGTTGATGTCGATCATCGTGTTGTGGACATCCAATGGCATATCCAGAATTTTCGGGGTGTCCCCCGGGGTGAACATGTGGTCACAGATCAGCAAGTCGACGCTGACATCGCCAAGCGCATCCATTATCGACGGATATACCGAGAGGTCGCCGAGGTCAGCAGTGATCGGACGGACGTCGACACCATATTGCGACCGCAACTCGGCAGCCCGCGCTTGAAGGTCCTCTTCGAGGATGTCCACCAGCACGAGATTGATCTTGCGGCCGGCTATTTGGCGCGCGAACGCAAAGCCCAGGCCTTGCTCGCGGGCGCTACCGGTGACCAGTGCCCACGAGCCGGCGAACCGGTCAAGCGGATGATGCTTACGCACTGGCCTTCCCACTCATCGCACTGGGAGCGGATCGCCCATCCGGGCGAAGCAGTCGGCAAGATTCTCCCCGAGGAATGCTGCCCGGGCAGCCGCATCCAGATTCGACAAGGCAGGTTCGAGCAGATCTATGGGCGAGGCATTGCCTTCGCCATGCGGATAGTCCGACGAGAAGACGAGCATTTCCGGAAGCAGCGGCAGGACCGCTTCGAGCGGATCCTTGTCGCCAAGACCGATCAGCGGCGTCGCGCGGATGTTACGTCGGACCGTGTCGCCACGCCCGAACGAATCGCAGCGTGAGACGAAACCAGGCAACCAACTGACCAATAATTCCTCGGTGACGACAGTCAGCGCTGGGTGTCGGTCGAACACACCTCCGTAAACCATTCCGGCAAGCAGCAATTCGGCCGCTTGGTGACGCATGGCGTTCGCATAGCTGAAATACCCCATCATCCCGCCGCCGCCCGGTTGCATCCAGCCGGCGTTTCCCCATCCCTCGAAGTTGGCTGGCGTACGTCCAACATGCAACAGCGCGATCATGCCGAGGTCGGTCGCCGTTGCCCATACGACATCCCAATCGGGGTGAGCCGGCGACATACCGTTGAACGGTCGCGCCTCGATCCAGAACGCTCTACTGCCACGATCACGCATGCGGCGCAGTTCGGCCGCTGCGCCGGCCAGGTCGCTGAAATCGACAAGGGTGACCGGGAGCAACCGGTCGGTTCTTTCCCCTAAGCGATCCGCCAGGAAGTCGTTGCAGCGGCGGAATGCGGCAGCGCGATCATCGACGAATTCGGCCAACAGAAACCAATTGCCAGGATTGATGAGGGCGATGTCGATGCCGACATCGTCCATCCAGCCGATCCGCTCGTCGACAGTGGAGACTACGAACTCGGGATCTCCGGCATCCTCGAGCAGCATCTGCTGCATCGACGACGTGTTCTCTCGAGGCAGGAACTGCACGATTTCGTCGATCGCGGGCCTATCCTCGCGCGGCGTCGCCCTTGCCAGATCCTCGGTCATCGCATATCGCATCACTTCCCGGCTATCGGGCATGCGCGACAGGACTTCGCGGAAGGGATGCTCATCTCGTGCGATGGTCGTTTCGAAATGGCAATCGCAATCGATTACTGGCATGCGCTTGACCACCTATCCCAGTGCAGCACCTCGTTGACCGGCCGCCGCTGCGCCGGCTTGAAGTCGACGCCGACCGTATAGGCAACCGGGAAGACCCCCGCGATGGTGTAGTCCTCGTACGGAATGCCGAGCAGCTCAGCGGTTTCCCGCTCTTTCCACAGTTGCAGCGTCGTCCACGCGCTGCCAAGACCGCGCGATCGCAGTGCGAGCATGAAGCTCCACACCGCCTGCAGGATCGAGCCCCACGTGCTCGCCTGGTAGAAGCTGTTGGCTCTCTCCAACCGGCCCGGCGTCAGGACCGCTGGGACCATGAGCACGGGCGCTTCTTGCATGTGCTCCATCAAATAGATCACCGACCCGCTGATCTCGGCCATGCGCTCGTTGCGGCCGACGTCGATCCGGGTGCCGACAGAAGGATTGGGCCCGGCGTCCCCGAGGAATAGTTCGAGGGCTTGGCGCTGCAGTTGAGCAAGCTCGTTTCGGAGTGCCGGATCTTCGACCGCAATCCATTCCCAGCCCTGGTTGTTCGAACCGTTCGGTGCCTGCAGTGCCAGCGTCAGGCATTCTTCGATGACCGAACGTGGCACCGGTCGCGAAAAGTCAAGACGCTTACGCACATTCCGCGTCGTGGTCAGAACCTCGTCAATGCTCAGGTCGAGCACCGGATGGGTCGCCGAGTGTTGGTTGTTCGACATCTAGCGGCCCCCGAGACCCGGCGCGAGTAGCAGATCGTAGGCCTGCTTTGAGTCCCAATACTCCTGAAAGCGGGCGACCAGACCGTCGCGCATGTCGATCAGGAACAGATAGTCGTTGACGTAGTCCTTGTCCGCCTTGGTCTTGCACGCCATGGTGAAGCGGAAGATCACCCTGTCCCCTTCGACTTCGAGGAACTCGCGCACCGGGAAAGTCATCGTCTCCGGGATGTAGCCGGTCTCGATCCCCAGCCCACTTTTCGAGACGTGTTCAACGGCGTCCCACCCGACGTGTTCGATTGTGTCCTCGGCTCCGGGAATGGGCACGCCTCGGGTCGTCACCCATGTGACGTCGTCGGTTGCCACGCTGCGCGCGATGGCAGTGTCCACCCACAGGTTGTCGAAAAACGTCTGCGCGATGTCTTTATTGGACGCGCGAGAAGCGGGCATGGCTACCTTCCTGAAGGGTCGTGACATCTGGGAAGCTACCGCCTGAACACATCGTCAGGGAGCGCCGGTGCCACCGGTTGGGACTGCTCAACCGCGCAGCGGCGTCGCTATGCGTCTGAATCTTCGACAACGCGGAGCACACCTTCTGGACAAGCCTCCGCCCCGGCGATGGCAAGATCGCGCAGCGAGTCCTCGATCGTGGTGGGGACATTGTGGCAATAGCCGTCGTCGTCGAGCTGGTAGACCTGGGGAGCGATTCCGTTGCACGACGCGTGTCCGGCAACGGTCGGCGTCGGACAAAATGCGCGGCGTCACGTGACGGCCTGCCCCCTCGTGTTGGCCGCCGGGCGAACGCCGGGTGTGAGTCTGATCGGCAGGTCGCGCGCGCGATCACCGACGCAACAGCTTGCTGGGCGAGCAGCCACGACATGGTCAGCTCGAGGATGAAACGACCGTGCCTTTGGGCGACCGCCGTCAACCTCTCCACCCGTCGCAGACATGCGCTCGGGTGTGCGCCCGTGTGGATCATCGCCCGAACGTACGGCCGGTCAGCTGAACCGTGGCCGTCGCCCGCATGGCGGTAGCCGAAATACCCACCGCCGCCGTATAGGCGCCCGGGTTGATCCGCCAGGTCCCGGCGCCGCCATCGTAGCGGGCGAGCAGGCGCGGGTCCGCCTCGATGGTCACCCACTGCATTGCACCCGGCTCGAGCTCCACCCGCGCGAATCCCAGCAGCCGCAAGCACGGTTCACCGGCGGCGGCCGTTAGGTACAACTGGGCTACGTCCGCCCCTGCGCGGTCGCCGACATTGACGACGCTGAAACTGGCGCGGATGGTCTCTTTCCCGCTGACCACCAGGTCGCGGTAGTCAAACCTGGTGTAGGACAACCCATGGCCGAAGGCGAACATCGGTTCATGACCGCGCGCGGCAAACCAGCGGTAGCCGACGTCGGCTCCTTCGACGTAGTCGATCGTGGTCGGTGTCCCCCACGGTTCGCCGGCGCCGGGCAGTTGCGGGCGCGGCGTTTGGGCCAGATCGACCGGAAAGGTGATCGGCAGCCGGCCCGACGGATTGACCTTCCCGGTGAGAATCTCCGCGATGGCCTGGGCACCGGCCTGGCCCGGAAACCACGCTTGCGCAACGGCGTTCACCGAGTCCCGCCAGGGCATCGACACCGGATTGCCGGTCTGCAGCACCACGGCGGTGTTGGGGTTGACCGCCGACACCGCCGTGATCAGCTCGTCTTGGCCCCACGGCAGCGAGAGGTCGGCGATGTCGAAGCCCTCGCCCTCCGCGCGGACCGCGAACACGATAGCGATGTCGGCCCCGCGCGCCGCCCGCACCGCCTCGGCCGGACTGATCCCGGGATCGAACTCAATCTGGGCGTGCGGGAGCTGTTTTCGCAACTCGTCCAGCGGACTCGGTGGCAGCAGGTACAGATTGCGCAGCCCGGCCTCCAGCCCAGTGCCGCCGATCGGCACCACGCCCGCGTATCCGCGCGGCGGAACGACGGTGCTGGAACCGTATCCGGCCGGCACGCCCATGTGTGCATATCCGCCGATGACGGCGATGCGCACGCTCGACCCGGGTGCCAACGGCAACATCCCCCGGTTGATCAGTAACACCGTTCCCTGCCGGGCGATGTCCAGCGCAATCTCGTTGTGCGCAGCCAGGTCCGGTGTCGGCGCCGCATCGGCGTTGTCAATACCGACGGCAAACATGGACCGCAGCATCCGGCGAACCATGTCCGACAGGCGCTCCTTGGTCAGCCGGCCGTCGGCGTATGCGTCGCGCAGCGGCGCACCGAAGGACTCGGCCTGCCATAGCAGCGCGTCGATCTGGGCCCCACACTCCTGATCGAGGCCGGCCAGGGCGCACTGCCAGCTCGGCGTCGCACCCCAATCCGACATCACCCACCCGCGGTAACCCCAGGCTCCTTTCAGCACGTCGTTGATCAAGACGGTGTTCGCCGCGGCGTAGTCGCCGTTGACCTTGTTATAGGCGGTCATCACCGCGCCGGGTCGCGAGCGCTCGATCGCCAATTCGAAGGCCAACAAGTCGGATTCGCGGTGCGCGGCGGGATCGATGACCGCGTCCAGGAAGTGCCGATTGGTTTCGTTGCAGTTCAACGAGTAATGCTTGACCGTCGAGATCACGCCATGGCGCTGGATGCCGTCGATCGACTCGGCGGCCATCGTGGCGGTCAAAAGCGGGTCCTCAGAATGGTATTCGAAATTGCGGCCGTTGCGCGGGTCGCGGGCCAGGTTCATCGCACCCGCCAGCTGCACGTTGAACCCGCGGCTGCGCGCTTCGCGGCCGATGACTTCGCCGGCGGCCCGGGCCAGCGACGGATTGAAGCTGGCGGCCAGCGCCAGACCCGCGGGCAGCGCGGTGGCCGTGTCGCCCGGGCGGAACCCGGGGTTGGTGACGCCCAGGCCGGCATCGCTCATCAGCAACGCCGGCACACCCAGACGCGGAACCCCCGGCACGTATCCCGCACTCATCGGCGCGTCCGCGGGGATGCGCTCGTCGCGCACCGGCAACATCTCGCCGGCTCCCATCACCGACACCAGCAGCGCGAATCGCTCGTCGTCGGTCATCCGGGCTTCGACCGCACGTGCCCGCGCGTCGGGATCGGCGTGGCTCAACGAACGCCCTCTTTGGCGTAGACCACGCGCAGCACGTGCCCCAGTTCCGGTCCCATCACCAGCTCCGTCAACTCGCAGATCGTCGCAACGAACTCGGGGCCGTGCGGCGGCTCGGCCCGGCACAAATGATGCGCCACTTCGTGCAGCACCACCAGCTCGCGCAGCGCCCAGTCGGCGGTGTCGTGATCGGGAACCGCGATAACACCTGTGCCGTCGCGGTTTTCGTAGTGCGCGGCGGTGGCGGCGCGCCGCGGTCGGACCCGCAGCGGCGGCACAGCTGGCCACCGTTGCCGCACCGCCGGGAGCGCCAGCACGTCGTCCACATAGCGCTGCGCGGACGCCACCGAACCGAATCGCCCCTCCGGCGGCAGCGTCAACTGTGTGCCGAAGAAGTCCACCACCGGTGAGCCGTGCTGGGCGGCACGGTCGAACAGCGTCCGGACGAACTCCTCAGCCGCATAGACCTTGGAGCGTTGAGAATCCCGCCTCGGGAAGTTCCCCGCCGTCACCCGCTCAGCGCGCTCCGCGCCCCGGGGAGTTCGGCACTGTTGCCGAGCCGCGCTCGCTTGCCGGCCCGGTCCCCGGCACGCCGCGCCGCCGAGGAATACCCCGCCGACGCCCGGCCGGCCTGCCAGGTGCCGCGCGCCTTCGACGCACCGCGGTAGTAGTCCACCAGCTCGACCTCCTTGTCCCGCAACGCGATAGCGGTACCCGGCGACCGACGGCGGTCTTTGGTGGCTTCCTGCCGAGCCTGGTCGCGGGCCTCGGTCAGCCGCTTGCCGACGCGTGCCCCGAACGCCAGCTGAAAGTTGAGGCGAGCGGTGATAGTCGGCGTGGGACGATGCGCACCAGAGGCGAGGTAGGCGTCCGAAGCGCGGACCATCTGGACGACCAGGCCGGCGTATAAGGCGTGGCTGGCATCGATGTCCTCGACGAACCCGTAGGCGTACACGAACGTCGAATTCGAGGCCACGTCGCAGCGCACATCGTTGGCCGCGGCGATCAGCACGAACAGCTGCACATAAGTGCGTAACCCCTTGGTGCCGGCGGCCCCGATGGTGATGGTGCGCTGCGTCGGCGTCTGCGCCGCCGACCGTTCAACCGAATGGGAACGCGCCACCGCAAGGTCGATGGACGCGGCCGTCGCGAGCCGCTGCGCGGCGGACATGAACGCGTCGGCTTCGTGAGTGTTGTCGGTACCCTCGGCCTGACGCAGCAGTGCGGCGATGCGCGCCAGCATCTTGTCGTCAGTCATAGCGCCGCTCTCCCCCTCGCCGCTCCGCGGCTGGGCGGTACCCCCACCCCATCGCTTCGCTCTGCATCGTCGCCCGCGTCAGTCATGGCGCCAAAGTACGGGAGCGGGCCGACACGCCCGCCCTCACAGGCGAGCGGTGATCCAGGAGACCACGTCATCAAGCACCTGCTCGCGTTCGGGCTCATTGAAAACCTCGTGGTAGAGCCCCGGGTAGACCTTCAACTCGACATCGGTGGACCCCACGCACTCGACGAGGCGACGGCTGCCCGCGACGGAGATCAGCCGGTCCTGCTCCCCGTGCACCACCAGCAGCGGCGCCGTCAGGGCCGGTGCCCGTCGCGGCATGGTCTCGCCGACCTGCAGCAACGCGCGGCCGATGCCGGCCGGCACCTTGCCGTGGTACACGAGCGGGTCGTCTTTGTAGGCGGCCACCACCGCGGGGTCACGGGAAATGGCGTCGACGTCGAGTTCCTGCGCCGGCAGCCCGGGCACGACGGCACCGAGCACCTTGGCGGCCAGCGCCAGCAGCGCCGAGACCTGATCCTGGGCCGCCACCGCGGGCCCCGACAGGACCATCAGGTCGTAGTTGTCCGGGCGTTCGACGCCGTAGGCGAAGACGATTCCGCCGCCCATGCTGTGCCCCAGCACGATGCACTTGAGGCCGTGGTGCTCTCGGGTGGCGATGCCGACCAGGGTGTCGAAGTCGGCGGTGTACTCGTGGATGTCGCGCACCAGCACCCGCTTACCGCCGGAGCGGCCGTGCCCGCGATGGTCCAGCGCGTAGGTGACCAGGCCGGCCTCGCCGAAGCGCTTTGCGACGTGGTCGTAGCGACGCGCGTACTCGCCGAGACCGTGTGAGAGGACCAGGACGGCTCGCGGGGCGGTGTCGGGTGTCCAGACGTCGTAGACGATGCGCACACCGCCGAACCCATCGAAACTGCGTTCGGTGCGGTTCACTCGGAGGTCCTAGTCATTACGGGCAGCGTAGTGGCTGCTGATACGGGCCGTCTGCCCCGACACTGCGTAGGCTCTTGCGGATGAACCTTCTCGCGCAAAACTCTGAAGGTGACCCGGTGGCCGGCGAGGGTTTCTCGGCGCACGCCGAACCGTATCGCCGCGAACTGCTGGCCCACTGTTACCGAATGACCGGGTCCCTGCACGACGCGGAAGACCTGGTGCAGGAGACCCTGCTGCGGGCATGGAAGGCGTACGACCGTTTCGAGGGCAAGTCCTCGGTGCGGACCTGGCTGCACCGCATCGCCACCAACACCTGCCTGACCGCACTGGAGGGACGCCAGCGCAGGCCGTTGCCGGTGGGCTTGGGTGCTCCGAGCTCGGACCCGACCGCCGAGCTGGTGGAGCGACGCGAGGTGCCGTGGCTGGAGCCGCTGCCGGAGCTGACCGAGCATCCGGCCGACCCGTCGGTCGTCGTCGGGTCGCGGGAGTCGGTGCGGTTGGCGTTTGTCGCTGCGCTGCAATATCTCCCGCCACGGCAACGGGCGGTGCTGCTGCTGCGCGACGTGCTGGGATGGCGCTCCGCTGAGGTGGCCGATGCGGTCGGAACCACCACCACCGCAGTCAACAGCCTGCTGCAGCGGGCCCGGTCTCAGCTCGAAGCGGTTGGACCCAGCGCCGAAGACGAACTGGCGCAGCCGGATTCGGCCGAGGCCCAGGACCTGCTGGCGCGCTACATCGCCGCGTTCGAAACCTACGACATCGACCGGCTGGTCGATATGTTCACCGCGGAGGCGATCTGGGAGATGCCGCCGCACACCGGCTGGTATCAGGGCGCTGGGGCCATCGTCACCCTCATTCATCAGCAGTGCCCGGCGGAGGTCAGCGGGGACATGCGCATGCTGCCGCTGATCGCCAACGGCCAGCCTGCCGCGGCCATGTACATGCGCGCCGGCGAGGTGCATGTTCCTTTTCAGTTGCATGTGCTGGATGTGCAGGACGGCAAGGTATCCCATGTAGTGGCTTTCCTCGACGACACGTTGTTCACGAAATTCGGGCTGCCCAGCTCGCTGTCCGCCGCCCAGAGGTGACAAGGATGCTTCCATGACGAACACCCGCCCCCGGGTGACGCCCACCCCTGGCCGGCCGGCGCTGCTGCTGAGCGCCTTTGACCTGGCCGAGGTGGGCTACGGCGTCGAGGAGTTCTTGATCGCCGGCACCGCCTGCCGCTACACCCCGGTGAGCGAGCTGGGCCCCGACGGCCGGTGGGACGTAACACCCTCGGGCTCGGCCGATTTCACCACCCGCATCGTGGTGTTGACGCCGTCCGACCCGGCCCGGTTCAACGGGACGGTGCTCGTTGAGTGGCTCAACGTCAGTGGTGGCATCGACGCCGCCGCGGTGTGGATGATGGCGCACCGCGAAATGCTGCGCGCCGGTTACGCCTACGTCGCGGTCTCGGCTCAGCGGGTGGGAGTCGAGGGCGGCGAAAGCCTGCTCGGCGGGGATATGTCACTGAAAAGCCAAGACCCGCAACGGTATGCGGCCCTGCATCATCCGGGCGACGCGTTCTCCTACGACATCTTCTCCCAGGTCGGCGGGCTCATCAAAAATGGTGAACACGGCGCCATCCTGCAAGGCCTGCCCGCGCAACGCGTCATCGCACTGGGCGAATCCCAATCGGCGATGTTCCTCACGACCTATATCAACGCCGTCGATCCGTTGGCTCCCATCTATGACGGGTTCCTGGTGCATTCGCGGTTCGGCCCGGCCGCCCCGCTGGACGGCACCTCGATCTTCGAAGAATCCCCTGCGATGCAGGCGGTTACGTTCCGTCCGGAACTGCGGGCCCCGCTGCTGACGGTCATCACCGAGACCGATGTTTTCGGCGGCCCGCGCGACGGCTACTACTTCGCCAGACAGCCGGACAACGAGCGGCTGCGGGTCTGGGAGATCGCCGGTGCCGCCCACGCCGACAACTACACGATCCAGGTGGCATTCATCGACAGCGGCTCGGCACCGCTCGAGGCCATCGTGGCCGGCTACACGCCGACCGACATGTTGATGGGCCAGCAGCTGGCGCACAACATCAACTTCGGGCCGCAGCACCACTACGTGGTGCAGGCGGCGCTCGCGGCGCTGAACACCTGGGTCGCCACCGGCGAACCCGCGCCGGGCGCCGAGCCGCTCGAGGTCCACGAAAGCGCTGGGCCGCAACCCGTTACGGACGGCAACGGACTCGCCCGCGGTGGCATCAGGACCCCATGGGTGGACGTGCCGATCGCCAGGACGTCGGGCCTGGGCGGCGAAGAGAGCATCATGTCGGCGATCTTCGGCTCTGGAGAGCTGTTCGACGCCAACACGATTCAGCGGCTCTATCCGGGTGGCGGCACGCAGTACCTGGAAAGCTTCACCGCCGCCCTCGACGCGGCGATCGGCTCCGGGTTCATCCTGCCGGCCGACCGCGCCGAGATCCTGCAGCTCGCCGCCGCGACGTATCCCGACGGCCGGGCTTAGAACAGTCGGCTGTCCGGGGGCGGACCCGGTACCGGACGCACCAGGCCGGTCCCGGTGATCAGCGGCAGGTCCAGCGCGGACAGCAGTCCGGGCGGGGCCGCACATACCGCGGGGATGGCGTTGACCATCCGCGACGAGCCGGCGATGCGGGCTCCCAGGTCGTGGTCTGCGTCCTCGGCCATCTCGAATTCGCAGCGCATGCAGGGCGAGCCCTCGATTTCCACCCGGTACAGCCCTTGTCCGGACGCCGGCCCGTAGCCGAGGTCTTTCGGCGCGATGGAGATGCGCGGATGCGGCCAGTCCGGGGCGATGTCGTCACGCATGCGCGTCACGTGGTCGAGCACGAAAGTTGGCTTCCCGTCCACGTAACCGGTGAGCGTCGAACGCATGGCGGCGATGGTTCCGGCGGCGATGTGACCGGTGGGGGTGTCGAAGGACTCGGGGGCGGGGATCCGCTCGTTGGTCTCCTCGATGTTGTCGATCTTGACACCCAGGCCGGCGGCCAACTGGTGCAGCACCGGACCCCAGCCGAAGGTGAAGATCCCCGGCTGGGCCGCGAAGGCCGGGTAGGCCGGCTGCTGGCCGAAGCCGAGGATCTCGTAGACGGCGGACTTATCCGGATAGGTGGCGTAATTGAACATCTCGGTCACCCGTATCGACTCGATCACCCGGGAGACGCCGGTAAGGACCAGCGGCAGCACGTCATTGGCGAACCCGGAGTCGATGCCGGTGGTGAAGAACGACACACCTCCGTCGATCGCGGCCTGGCGCAGCGGGTCGGTGAACGCGGCGTCGACGGCGTCGGGAAAGACCAGCGGCACCACCGAGCACGACACCACGTTCTTTCCGGCCCGCAGGATCGACACCATGTCCTCGACGGCTTCCAGCGGCCGCAAGTTCGCGCCGGCCGCGTATACCACTACGTCGGCGTCACCGGCCAAGAGGGCGGCCGGATCCTGGGTGGCCACCACGCCGACGGGCGCGATGCCACACAGCTCTCCCGCATCGCGACCCGCCTTGGCATCGCTGTGCACGACGACGTCGACCAATTGCAGCTCCGGATGGTCGATCACGCCCCGCAGGGCGACCACGCCCATCGAACCCGGCCCCCATACTCCCACCTTAAACACGACTCTCTCCTAATATTAGGACTCATATTCTGCTATTTTGGACGGATCGTAGGGAGGTGGCGGTGGATACGTCAATGGCCGCGACCTGGGCCGGATCGGGCGCCAAATCACCGCCCACCGCCCGCGTAGTGAACATCCTTGCCGCCCTGGCGAATTCGCCATACGGCCTGACCTCGGCCGAGCTGGCGAAGAGCTGCGCGATCAGCACCTCGACCTGCGCGCTGGTGCTGGCCGAATTGGAACGGCGGGCCTGGGTGGCGCGCCGCGACGATCGTCGCTACGTGCTGGGCAGCGGATTGTTCGGACTGGTTCACGGCCTGCGCGAGCAGTTCCCCCTGTTGGACCGCGGGCGTGAGGCGCTGCGTTTCCTGCACCACACGCTCGGGGCGGGCTGCTCGATGTCGAGGATCGGAGCCCGGCATTTGACCACCGTCGACGCGGTCGGCCATGGCACCGACGGCGAGCGTGCCGTGGGGCAGCGCTTCCCCATCGACCCGCCGTTTGGTCTGGTCGCCATGGCCTGGCGCGACGACGACTTCGTCGAGATGTGGTTGCATCGCGTGATGCCCAGGCTGACTCGCATCGAAATTGCCGAGCACCGACTGGTACTCGCCGATATTCGCGCCCGCGGCTACGGCGCGTGGCGGTTCGACGACACTCACCGCTCGCTGCACACTCGGCTTGCCGATGTGCTGGGCTCGCTGGAGCCGACGGCGCAGGTCACCCGTCAGCTCACCACGCTGATGACGATGGTGACCCTGCGGTCGGTCACCGATGCGCTCGAGACGGATTTGGCCACAACGGAATTCGTAGTCCTGCCGATATTCGGCCATGACGGCCAGCCGGAGTACCAAATCGAGATTCACCTGGGTCACTCCACCGGGCTGACCCTGCCGAAACTCGACACGGCACTTCGGCATGCCCAAGGCCTGCTCACCGCGGCGGTGACCTGACGCGGCAACAGATTAGGCTGGGGTGATGTCCGCCAGCACGGTGATAAGGGATGCGGGAACTCGGGCCCTCACCAGCACCCCGTGGCTGACATCCCGGCACTCTTTCTCCTTCGGTGACCACTATGACCCGGACAACACCCATTTCGGGCTGCTGCTGGTGAACAACGACGACATCGTCTCGCCGGGAACGGGATTCGACACCCACCCGCACCGGGATATGGAGATCGTGACCTGGGTGCTGCGCGGCGAACTGTCGCATCACGACTCCGCCGGCAATCATGGGGTGATCTATCCCGGCCTGGCGCAACGCATGTCGGCCGGCAGCGGAATCCTGCACTCCGAGCGAAACGACTCCTCCACTGAGCCGGTTCATTTCGTGCAGATGTGGGTGGTCCCCGATGAGGCCGGTGTCCCACCGAGCTACCAACAGCACGAGATCGACGAGAAGCTGTTGGCGGACAATCTTGTGACGATCGCCTCAGGCATGTCCGCGCGTGACGCCGCGATCACCCTGCACAACCGCAACGCCGCGCTGCACGTGACACGGTTGGCGGCCGGTGCGGAGGTGAGCCTTCCGCAAGCTCCCTACCTGCACCTTTTCGCAGCCCGGGGCAGCGTCAGCGTGGAAGGAATAGGCGCGGTGGCCGAGGGCGATGCCGTCCGATTCACCGACGCCGACGGCCGGCGCGTGTCGGCGAGCGAGCCGTCAGAACTGCTGATCTGGGAGATGCACGCGAAGCTTGGTGACTGAGGCCATAGAGGGCCGGCTCCGCAGCCCATAGAGTGAGCACGACAGACAGGAGTCGGCATGCCTCACTCGCACCCGCAGCACGCGGCGCCCAATCCCAATCGGAACATCAAGGCGATCCGCACCGTGCGGTTCTGGGCGGCACCCCTGGTGATCACCGTGGCGTTGATGTCGGCGCTGTGCGCGCTCTATCTCGGCGGCATCTTGAACCCGACGACAAACCTGCGTCATTTCCCCATCGCGGTGGTGAACGAGGACGCCGGCCCCGGTGGCGCACAGATCGTCGACCGCCTGGTCAATGGGTTGGACAAGAACAAGTTCGACGTTCGCGTGCTCTCCCGTGGCGAGGCCAAGCACCAAATGGACACCGGCCGGGTGTACGGCCAGGTGTTGATACCGCCGAGCTTCTCGTCGAAGTTGCGGGATTTCGCGACCAGCGCTGTGCTGCCCGCCCGCGCGGACCGGCCGTCGATCACGGTCTCCACCAATCCGAGGGCCGGCACGCTCGGCGCGAGCATCGCCGGTCAGACCCTCAACACGGCGATGGGGATGGCCAACGGCATAGCCGGGCAACGCGTTATGGCGGAGGTGGCCGCGCAGACCGGCGGCGCACC
Organism: Mycobacterium sp.; assembly: GCF_036273375.1. Taxonomy (GTDB): domain Bacteria; phylum Actinomycetota; class Actinomycetes; order Mycobacteriales; family Mycobacteriaceae; genus Mycobacterium. The sequence continues at coordinate 54,067 of NZ_DASUHS010000093.1, forward strand.
GCTGGCCGGGGCGGCCCAGGTGGGCCTGAGCGCCCCCATCGACATCCAGTCCAACGTATACAACCCCCTGCCGAACGGCACCGGCAACGGCCTGTCGGCTTTCTACTATGCGCTCTTGCTGCTGCTGGCCGGATTCACCGGCAGCATCGTGGTCAGCACGCTCGTCGACGCGCTGCTCGGTTATGTGCCCGCCGAATTCGGCCCGGTGTACCGGTTCGCCGAGCAGGTCAGGATTTCCAGATTTCAGACGCTGCTGCTGAAGTGGGCCCTGATGGTGCTGCTAGGGCTGCTCACCTCGGCGGTGTATCTGGCGATCGCCGACGCGCTCGGCATGCCCATCGACCACAGCTGGCAACTCTGGGCGTTCGGCGTCTTCGCGATCGCCGCCGTGGGCATCACGTCCAGTTCCCTGCTGTCGGTGCTGGGGACGGCCGGAATGCTGGTCAGCTTGCTCATCTTCGTGATCCTCGGACTGCCGTCGGCCGGCGCCACGGTGCCGCTGGAGGCCACACCGTCCTTCTTCCGCTGGCTGGCCGAATTCGAACCGATGCACCAGGTCTTCCTCGGGACCCGGTCGCTGCTCTACTTCGGCGGCCACGGCGATGCCGGCGTAACCCAGGCCCTGACCATGACGACGATCGGCCTCGTCATCGGGCTGCTGCTCGGCGGCATCGTCACGCACCTTTACGACCGCAAGGGCTTTCACCGGATTCAGGGTGCGGTCG
>NZ_DASUHS010000094.1:0-36775 GCF_036273375.1 Mycobacterium sp.
ACGAGGTACCCGGGATCAGCAGCACGTTGGGCGCCACGCTGAGCGTCCACGCCAACGCGACCTGAGCGGGCGTGCGCCCTAGTCGCTGCGCGATCTCCTCGACCACCTGGTGGCTGAGCACCGGGTTGGGCTGCATAAACGCGGCGCCCAGCGGGAAGAACGGAACGAAGGCGATCCCCCGCGTCGTGCATTCCTCGAGCACCGCGGACGACTCGCGCTGAACCAGGTTGAATGCGTTTTGTACACAGGCGATTTCGGTGCGCTCCACGGCATGCAGCAGGTGCTCACGGTTGACATTGCTCAGCCCGACTCCGCCGATCAATCCCTTGTCGCGAGCCTCGATCATGGCCGAGAGCTGATCGTCGAACTGTTGGTCCGGGCCGTCGCTTTCGAACACTCGCAGGTTGACCACCGCCAGTTGCTCGACACCGAGGCTGCGCAGGTTCGTTTCGATGTCGTGGCGCAACTCGGCCGGCGCACCGGCCGGCAGCCAGGCCCCGTTGTCGTCGCGGCGCCCGCCGACCTTGCTGACCAGTGCCAGGTTCTGCGGATACGGATGCAGCGCGGCACGAATCAGCTCGTTGGCGACGTCGGGACCGTAAAACTGCGCGGTGTCGATGTGGTCGACGCCCAGTTCGACAGCGCGGCGCAGCACGGCCAGCGCTTCGTCGCGGTCGCGCGGCGGACCGAACGCATTGGGTCCGGGCAATTGCATGGCACCGAAGCCGACGCGGCTGACCGAAAACCCACCGAGTGGAAAGGGATCCATACGGTGAGGTTAGCGTCGAAGCATGGACACGTTTCACGCGCTCGTCGCGCGACAAGATGGTGACCGGATAACCGCGTCGGTCGAAACGCTGAACCACTCCGACCTGCCGCCCGGCGACGTGACGATCCGGGTCCTGTATTCGAGCGTCAACTACAAAGACGCGCTGGCGCTGACGACCGGTGGCGGCGTGGTGCGCGACTACCCGGTGGTGCCCGGCATCGACCTGACCGGTGAGGTCGTGGAGTCGACTGCACCCGAGTTCGCGGTGGGCGACCAGGTGCTGGCCCACGGGTATGCGATCGGCACCGGCCACCACGGCGGCTACGCCGAATACGCACGGTTGCCGGCCGACCAGGTGGTGGCACTCGGCGCGTTGAGCCCACACGAGGGGGCCGCGATCGGCACGGCGGGCTTCACCGCCGCGATGAGCGTGCGGGCACTGATCGACTGGGGCATCGCGCCCGACGCCGGTCCCGTCGTCGTCACCGGAGCCACCGGCGGCGTCGGCTCGGTCAGCGTGGACCTGCTCGCGGCCGCCGGCTACCAGGTGATCGCCTCGAGCGGCAAAGCCGAGGCCGCCGACCGGCTCAAAGCCCTTGGCGCCCAAGCGGTTATCGGCCGGTTGCCCGCCGACCCCGACGCCAAGCCTCGGCCGCTCGGCAAGGCGCGCTGGGCGGGCGGGGTTGACTGTGTGGGCGGCGCGACGCTGGCCGATGTGCTCAGCACCGTCGATTACGGCGGCGCGGTGGCGGCCAGCGGCCTCACCGGCGGTCCTGCCCTGCACACCACGGTGCTGCCGTTCATCCTGCGCGGAGTCGCGCTGCTGGGCATGGACTCGGTGCTGATGCCGATCGGACCGCGACGCGAATTGTGGGACCAGCTCGGCGATTCGTTGCGGCCGCGGCACCTGGACTCGCTGGTCAGCGATGTCGACGTGAAAAACGTCGTCGGAGTCATCGATCAGGTGCGCGCAGGCAAATTCTCCGGCCGGGCCGTGGTGCGGGTCGCGGGCGGATTTTGATCCGGCAGTAGGCTGATCAAGCGCTGTTCGGGCGCAGTGATGACAGCGCCGATGGCAGCGACGACGGAGGTGGCATGCGCGCGGTACAGGTGACTCGGCTCGATGGTCCAGACGCGGTCGAGTTGACCGACATCGACGAACCTTCGGGAGATGGGGTCGTCGTCGACGTGCACGCCGCCGGGGTGGCCTTCCCGGATGCCCTACTCACCCGGGGCCTCTACCAGTACCGCCCGGAGTTGCCCTTTGTGCTCGGCGCCGAGATCGCCGGCGTGGTCCGGTCGGCACCCGAGGGCGCGAAGGTGCGCGTGGGCGACCGGGTCGTCGGCCTCACGATGCTGTCCGGCGGCATGGCCGAGGTCGCGGTGTTGGCCCCGGACCGGGTGTTCAAGCTGCCCGACAATGTGAGCTTCGAGGCCGGCGCCGGCCTGCTGTTCAACGACCTGACGGTGTACTTCGCGCTGACCGTTCGTGGCCGGCTGCAGCGCGGCGAGACGGTTCTGGTGCACGGCGCCGCGGGAGGCATCGGAACCTCGGCGCTGCGGCTGGCGCCGGCGCTGGGCGCGTCCCGCACCATCGCCGTGGTCAGCACGCAGGACAAGGCCGACATCGCCACGGCGGCCGGCGCGACGGATGTGGTGCTGGCCGACGGTTTTAAGGACGCCGTGAAGGAGTTGACCCACGGCCGTGGCGTCGACATCGTCGTCGACCCGGTGGGCGGCGACCGGTTCACCGATTCCCTGCGCTCGCTTACTCCCGGCGGGCGGCTGCTGGTCGTCGGGTTCACCGGCGGCGAGATTCCGACCGTCAAGGTAAATCGATTGCTGCTCAACAACGTTGACGTGGTCGGCGTGGGTTGGGGCGCGTGGGCGGGGACGCATCCGGGCGCGCTCGACGAGCAGTGGGCCGGACTCGAACGTTTGCTCACCTCCGGGGAGCTGGCCCCGCCCGAGCCAGTCACCTACCCGCTGGAGCAAGTCGCGACCGCAGTCGCCTCCCTGGAGAACCGCAGCGCCAAGGGAAAGGTCGTGCTGCGCGTCCGCGGTTAGCCCGCACTTGGTCCCGTCTGCCACAGTGGTTTCGACGCGGGGCAGTCGACTGTTTGGCCGCCTCATAACGACAATCGTCCGCCGGTTTCGCGCGTCACCGGTGTTGTCGCTGTGCGGTGGGCACAAAACGAGCCGTACCCGGCGGAGACGCCTGTGGCGCTTGTGACGAACCCGGGACGGTGGCGAGGACCGCGCGCAACGACTCTTGTGCGGCCTAAAAAGAGAAAGTAATGTCACTTTCAGTTTTGTATCCCTGATTGCCACCCACCTGGTCCCCTCGGAGGAGCCGTCCATGGAATCCTTTGTGCACCTGCGAAAAGGCCGAACGCCGCGCCGCCTGCACGCCGACCTCGAAGGCCTCAAGGACGACGAGTTGGGCCGGGGCGGATTCACCGGCCGCACCGCCAACCTGTACCGGCGCCACGACCCCACCGCCTATCGGTCGGTCGGCCCGCTGCGTCCCATCGACGTGCTGTCCAGCGAGCTCAAGCCCAGCGATGCCACCGAAGCTGACGGTGGGCCGCTGCTGATGTTCAGCAACGACGACTGCCGAATTCTGTTGAGCCGTCGTCACGAGCCGATGCCGTTCTTCGTCCGTCATGTCGACGGCGACCTGCTGTGCTTCGTCCACCAGGGCAGCGGCCTAGCCGAGACGGAATTCGGGCCGCTGCGCTATCGGGAGGGCGACTGGCTGTACATCCCGAAGGCGTGCACTTGGCGCCAGCTGCCCGACAGCGCGACGACGATGCTGATGATCGAGGCCACCGACGAGTTTCGGGTGCCACCGCCCGGTGCGCTGGGCCGCCACTTCCCCTTCGACCCGTCGCAGGTCGTCATCCCCGAGCCGGTGCCGGCCGACGAGGCGGACGGCGAATTCGCGGTCCGGCTCATCCACGAGGGCGGCCCGACAACACTGTTCTACCAACACAATCCGATCGACGTCGAAGGCTGGCGCGGCGACAACTTCGCGTTCACCTTCAACATTGCCGACTACAACGTGGTCACGTCCGACAGTGTCCACCTGCCGCCGACGGTGCACCTGTTCATGCAGGCCACCGGTGTCTACGTGATGAACTTCCTGCCCAAACCCGCCGAGGGAATTCCCGGCACCGAACGCACACCGTGGTATCACCGCAACGTCGACTACGACGAGATCGCCTTCTTCCACGGCGGCTCGCTGTACGGGATCCCGATGCCGCCCGGGTTGATTTCGCATGCGCCCCAAGGGGTTCATCACGGCGCTCCGGAGAAGGCGCGGGAACGGGCGCGGCGCAAATTCGACGACTATTCCCGCGTCGACTGGCAGGTAATCGCCATCGACACGCGCCGACGGCTCACCCCGTCGGCCGAGGTACTGGCCCACGACCTAGGACAACATTGATGACGCACGCCAGCGACGATGCAGAACGAAGTGGACAGGAGGAGTGGCGTCAATGACCGCCGTGAAACCCAAGAAGTTCGAGTACGACCGGATCCCCTATCTCGTTGCCTTCCAGAACAATTCCGGGGTACGAGACGTGTACGGCGGCCTGGCCGAGATCACCGTGCTGGAGAGCTACCTGCTCAAGCCCAAGGACAAGCCGTCCGACACCGTCCTGGTGTTCATGCATCCCATCGGCGGGGGCGCCTACCTGCCGATGATCAACGCGCTGGCGCGGGCCGGCCACCACGTCATCTACTGCAACAGCCGCTTCCGCGGCACCGATTCGGCGCTGCTGATGGAGAAGGTCGTCGAGGATCTCGGCGAGTGCATCAAGGACGCCAAAAAGCGGCTCGGCTACCAGCAGGTGGTGCTGGCCGGATGGAGTGGCGGCGGTTCGTTGTCGGTGTTCTACCAGCAGCAGGCGCAGAATCCGACCATCACGTCCAGCCCGACCGGCGACGGCCCCGACCTGACCAAACTCGACCTGCCCGCCGCCGACGGCATCATGCTGCTTGCCGCGCACATCAGCCGGCACGGCACGCTGACCGAATGGCTGGACGCCTCGATCCTCGACGAATCCGACCCCACCAAACGGGATCCCGAGCTGGACCTGTACAACCCCGACAACCCCAATCAGCCGCCCTACAGCCAAGAATTCCTGGGCCGCTACCGGCAGGCGCAGATCGAGCGCAACCGACGCATCACCGCATGGGTCAGGGACAAGCTGGCCGAGTTGGCAGCCGACGGCCGGCCCGATGACGAGTTCGGCTTCGTCGTGCACGGCACCATGGCCGACCCGCGGTGGCTGGACCCGGCCGTCGATCCCAACGAACGCGCCCCCGGCACCTGCTACCTGGGGGATCCTCAGGTGGTGAACATGAGCCCGGTCGGGCTGGCCCGGTTCTCCACCCTGCGCGGCTGGCTTTCGCAGTGGAGTTACGACGACGCCCGAGGCGACGCGGTGGCTTGCGGGCCCGACATCGCGATCCCCGCGCTGGTGATCGGTAATCTGGCGGATGACGCCTGCACGCCCAGCCACACCCGGCGGCTGTTCCAGGCGATCGGACACGAGGACAAGGAGATGCACGAAATCCCCGGCGCCACACACTATTACGCGGGATCCGACCAACGCGACGCGCTGCGGGCCGCTGTCACTATTGTCACCGACTGGCTGGTGCGGCACGATTTCGCGAGCGCCGTATGACTTCCGCCGGCGACGATGCAGAGCCAGGCGATGAGCAGGAGCGGCGCATCGATGTAGCCGGCCCGCTGGATGGCGTTCGGGTGCTCGAACTGGGCACCCTGATCGCCGGGCCCTTCGCCGGCCGGCTACTCGGCGACATGGGCGCCGACGTCATCAAGGTGGAACTGCCCAAAGCGCCGGACCCCTTGCGCACCTGGGGTCAAGCCGAACTCGACGGGCAACACGTCTTCTGGACGGTGCACGCGCGGAACAAGAAGGCGATCACCCTGGACCTGCGCCACCCCCGCGGCCGCGAACTGTTCTGCGACCTCGTCGAGAAATCCGACATCGTGGTGGAGAACTTCCGTCCGGGCACCCTGGAGAAGTGGAACCTGGGCTACGACATACTCAGCGAACGCAATCCGGGCATCATCCTGGTCCGGGTGTCCGGCTACGGGCAGACCGGACCCGACGCCACCAAGGCCGGCTACGCCTCGGTCGCCGAAGCGGCCAGCGGGTTGCGGTACCTCAACGGTTTTCCCGGCGGCCCGCCGCCCCGGCTGGCGCTCTCGCTCGGTGACAGCCTGGCCGGCATGTTCGGCGCGCAGGGTGCGCTGGCCGCGCTGTACCGACGCAGCGTCACCGGGCGCGGTCAGGTGGTCGACGTCGCGCTGACCGAATCATGTTTGGCCGTACAGGAATCCACCATTCCCGACTACGACGCCGGCGGGGTGGTGCGCGGACCCTCGGGCACCCGCTTGGAGGGCATCGCCCCGTCGAACATCTACCGCAACGCCGACGGCTCGTGGGTGGTGATCGCCGCAAACCAGGACACCGTCTTCGCCCGGCTGTGCAAGGCGATGGGCCGCCCGGAGCTGGCCACCGACGACCGGTTCGCCACACACGTCGCCCGGGGCCGCAACCAAGACGAACTCGACAACATCATCGGGGCGTGGGCCGCGGAACGCCAGCCCGGTGAGATCACCGAAATCCTCTCCGCCGCAGGGGTAATCACGGGACCGATCAACACAGTCGCCGAGGTGGTGAACGACCCGCAGCTGCGGGCCCGCGGGATGCTGGTGGAGCACTACGACGAGCGTGTGCAGCGCAACGTGTTGGGGCCGGGCATCGTGCCGGTGCTTTCGGAATCGCCGGGGCAAGTCCGCAGCGCCGGCCCCGCGCGGCCTGGCCAGCACAATGACGACGTCTATATCGGGCTGCTGGGCAAGACGGCCGAGGAGCTCGAGGAGCTGCGCGCCGAGGAGGTGCTATGACCCACATTGAGATTCGAGAGGTGGCCCTGCGCGACGGTCTGCAGATCGAAACGCCAATCCCATTGTCTGCCAAGCTTGAACTGCTGGCCGCGGTGGCGGCCACCGGGGTTCGCGAGGTGGAGGTCACCGCGTTCGTCTCCCCGACGAAGGTGCCGTCGATGGCCGATGCCGCCGAGCTGGCCGCCCATCTGCATGACTACGCCGACATCGAATTCTCGGCCCTGGTGGCCAGTCCCAATGGCGCCAAGCGGGCCGTCGCCGCGGGGTTGCGCTCCATCGAGTACGTGGTGGCCGCCGACGACACCTTCAGCACGGCCAACGTCGGGCGCACCAGTGCCGAGGCCACCGCTGCGATCGACGAGATCGTCGCGATCGCACACGAAAGCAACGTCACCGTCGAGGTCGTCATCGCCACCGCCTGGGACTCGCCGTTCGAAGGCCCCACCCCGCCCCAGCGGGTGCTCGAGATCGCGGCGGCCGCCCGCGACCGCGGCGCCGACCGCCTGTCGATCGCCGACACCATCGGCACCACCACCCCGGGCAGGGTGAGTTCGCTGATCGCACAACTGCGTCCGGTGCTCGGCGACCTGCCGCTGGGCGGGCATTTCCACAACACCCGCGGCTCCGGGCTGGCCAGCGCCTACGCTGCGGTCAGCTCCGGGGTGACCCGGCTGGACGCCTCGGTCGGCGGCCTGGGCGGTTGCCCCTTCGCGCCGGGGGCCACCGGCAACATCGCCACCGAGGATCTCGTATACCTCCTCGGTGACAGCGGCTTCGACGTGGACGTCGAACTGCAGGCCGCCATCGCCGCGGCCGACGTGGCGAAGTCGCTGGTGGGACACGACCTGCCGAGCGCCCTGTTGCGCGCCGGCGACCGACGGAGACATTAAGTGCGGGGGAACTGATGTCCGCCCCGGAGGCGAACCGCGAGCTGACCGCCAAAGGCCGCCAGACCAGGCAGGCCATCGAGCAGTCCGCCCGGAAACTGTTCGCCGAGCGGGGCTTTCACGGCACCACCCTGGCCGACATCACATCGGCGGCGGGAAAATCGCCGGCGGTGTTCTACCGATACTTCACCGACAAGGAAGACCTGCTGGCCGCCCTCGCGGAATCGTTCCTGCACGAGGTGGTGACGCCGTCGGGATCGAGCGTTCACCTGCCGGACTCTCCCCCGCAAGCGGGAGGTGCCCCCACCAACGACGACGACTTTTTTACTGCGGTGGTCACCGGCTACTGGAACATGTTCAAGCAGAACATCGGCATCATGATCGCCGTGGCTCAGCTGGCCGCCACCCAACAGCGCTTCGCGGCCGTGCAGAACGAATTTCGGCGGTTCGGAATGGATCTCGTGGCGGCTTCGGTGCGCCGGGCCCAGGAGCAAGGTTACGGCACCGAGCTGCAGCCCCAGCACACCGCGGCGGCCATCGCGTTGCTGTTCGAGAACTTCACTACCGTGTTCGTCGGACCATCCGGCCCCGCAGGCCTCGGTCTGGACATCAGCGACGAAGACGCCATCGCGACCTTGTCGACGGTCTGGAAGAAAACCCTGTACGGCGGCCTCACGAGATCTTAGGAGAAGACGTGGATTTCACCCTGCCAGCGCACCTTCCTGGCCTGCTGGCCGAGATGGATGAGTTCATCGAGGCCGAGATCAAGCCGCTGGAACGCGACAACATGCAGTACTTCGATCAGCGTCGTGAGCACGCGCGCACCGACTGGGACAACGACGGGATCCCGACGCGCGAGTGGGAGGATCTGCTCTCCGAGATGCGCAGGCGAGCCGACAAGGCCGGCTGGCTGCGCTACGGATTGCCGGCCTCACTGGGCGGCCGCGACGGCAGCAACGTCGACATGGCGGTCATCCGGGAACACCTGGCGCACAAGGGTCTTGGCCTGCACAACGACCTGCAGAACGAGTCGTCGATCGTCGGGAACTTCCCGCAGGTGATCATGATGGAGCGGTTCGGCACCGAGGAGCAACGCAAGGAGTGGTCGGAAGCGTTGATCACCGGGCAACGGTCCATGGCCTTCGGCCTGACCGAGCCGCAGCACGGATCGGACGCAACCTGGCTGGAGACACACGCCGAACGCGACGGCGACAGCTGGGTGATCAACGGCTCCAAGCGGTTCAACACCGGCGTGCACCGTGCAACCCACGACCTGGTCTTCGCACGCACCTCCGGTGAACCGGGGGCCGCCCGCGGCATCACCGCGTTCCTGGTGCCGACCGATTCGCCCGGATTCAACGTTCCCTACTACTGGTGGACCTTCAACATGCCCACCGACCACGGCGAAGTCGAGCTGACCGATGTTCGGATTCCCGCCGACGCGGTACTCGGCGAGGTGGATCGCGGCCTGGAGGTCGCGCAAACCTTCCTGCACGAGAACCGGATTCGGCAGGCGGCGAGCAGCCTGGGCGCGGCGCAGTACTGCATCGACCGCGCCGCCGAATACGCCTCCAGCCGAAAGGTATTCGGCAAGCCCCTGTCGGTCAACCAGGCCGTGCAGTGGCCGCTGGCCGAGTTGGCAACCGAAGCGCAGATGGTGCGGCTGCTGGTGCAATACGCCGCCTGGCATCTGGACCGCGACCACCACATGGAGGTCTCCGACAAGGTTTCGATGGCGAATTACCGCGCCAACCGGCTGGTCTGCGACGCCGCCGACCGTGCGATGCAGGTCTATGGCGGCCTAGGCTACAGCCGGCACGAGCAGTTCGAACACATCTACCGCCATCACCGTCGCTACCGGATCACCGAGGGCGCAGAGGAAATACAAATTCGCCGAGTGGCGCAACGCCTGTTCAAATTCGGCAAGAAGTGATGGACAGGGTCGAGTCAGCGGAACTGGGCACCAAACTGGCCAGGGTGCTCACCGGGGCCCTCGGCGCCGACACTGCGGTCGAGAACCTGCGCGCGTTGACGGGTGGCGCCAGCAGAACCACCTGGGCGTTCGAGGCCGTCACCAACGCGCAGCGTCGTGCGCTGATCCTGCGCACCGGCCCTCCGGATGATGTGCATGCCGGCATGGAGCTCGAAGCCAGGACGCAGGCCGCCGCGGCGGCCGCGGGCGCGCCGGTCCCGCATGTGTTGATCGCCGACAATTCGCCTGCCGCACTGGGCAATCCGTTCCTGATCTGCGACGAGATCAAGGGCGAGACCATCGTGCGGCGTATCCAGCGGCAACTCGACGGCGCCGACGGTCACGCGTCCCGCACGCAGTTGCTGCAGCAGTGCGCGCAGGCGGTGGCCGCCATTCACCGCGCCGACACGGACGTTGCGGACCTGACCCACGAAGACCAACTGGCCGAATGGCGTCAACGCCTCGACGACATGGGCGACACCACCGCAACCTTCGAATGGGGGTTTCGCTGGCTGGCCGCCCACCGTCCCCAACCGTCGCCGGCTGTGTTGGTGCACGGCGACTTTCGGATGGGCAACCTCATTGTCGACGGGTCGAACCTTGCCGCGGTGCTGGACTGGGAGCTGGTGCACGTCGGGCAGGCGTACGAAGACCTGGCGTGGTTCTGTATCCGGGCCTGGCGATTCGGCGCACCGGCCGGCCTCGGCGCCGGCGGCCTGGGCAGCATCGACAGTTTCCTGCGAGCCTACGAGCAGGCCAGCGCGACTACGGTCGACCGGGTGGCGTTTCATTGGTGGCTGGTGCTGGCCACCTTGCGCTGGGGCGTCATCTGCCGCTTCCAGGCGGAACGGCACCTGAGCGGGCAAAACCGCTCGGTCGAGTTGGCGACCATCGGCCGTCGCGTCTGCGAGACCGAATGGGACCTCCTCAACCTCCTGGAGGCGCGGCCATGAACGGCGCATACGGTCGCCCGCTCGCCGCCGAACTGGTTGCCGCGGTCGCCGAATTCCTGGAAAACGATGTGCGCACCGCGACCGAAGGACAGGTCAACTTCCACGCCCGGGTCGCGGCCAACGCACTGCGCATCGTCGAGCGCGAACTGCTCGACGAAAGCGAGGCGGAATCCGGCGCGGCGCTGGCCGGGCTGGGCTTCGCCGATGAGGAACAGCTGGCCGCCGCGATACGGGCCGGCGACATGGACGGGCAAGCGGACCAAATCACCGCCTGCCTGCGCATTCTGGTGCGACGCCGATTGGCCGTCGCCCACCCCGGATACGACAGCGAATAGCTCGGCGATCAGATAGGAGCCAGACATGCCCGCTTCCACCACCGAGACGGTCCTCGATGCGGCCAACCGCCTGTTCACGGCGATCGAGCGAAGCGATGTCGCCGCAGTTGACGCGATGTGGAGCAACGACATCGCGGTGTGGCGCGTCGGCTCGCGGCGCGATGACGACAAGACCCGAGCGATGCGGGTCATCGATTGGTTCATCGGCGCGACCACGCAGCGTCGCTACGAAATCCTGGACCGGCAGGTCTTCGACGACGGATCCGCCCGGGGCTTCGTCCAGCAGCACATCTTGCACGCCACCGGGCGTGCCGGGCAGTCGATCTCGCTGCGGGTCTGCATCGTGATCCGGGTGCGCACGAACGGCCTGATCGAGCGGATCGACGAATACTTCGATCCCGCCGGGATCGCGCCGCTGATGAACTAGCGCTACATTCGCCACGACACATTGGGGGTGACGATGACCACTTTGGAGACACTGCTTCACGATCCCGACATGGCCGGCGTCTGGAACCTGGCCCCGGATCGCTCCGCCATCACGTTCAAGATCAGGAACATGTGGGGCCTGCTGAACGTCAAGGGCCGCTTCACCGATTTCAGCGGAGACGGCCAACTGACCGACAAGGGAGCGGTTTTCGGCCGCGTGGACATCCGTGCCGCCTCGCTGGGCACCGGCATCGGTCGTCGCGACAAACACCTGCGCTCGGCCGACTTCTTCGACGTCGACCGCTTCGGGGAGATCAGCGTCGTCGTCACCGCGGTGCACCCGACGAAAGGCAAGGCCGCCGACCTTCGGACCAGCTTCACGATCAAAGGCGTCACCGCCGAGGTGCCGCTGCCCGTCACGATCTCCGAGCTCGACGACGGCGCGATCCGCATCACCGGCGAAACCAAGCTCGATCGGGACCGGTTCGACCTGGGCTGGAACCGGGGCGGCATGATGAGCTCGACGGCAACGGTCGCTGCGGACGCCATCTTCGTGCGGGTATCGCAACGATGATTCGGCGGGCACCCCGCTGAACCCGGCGCGACACCAGTAGCATCTGCACCGTGTCCGACTCCACCATCGCCCTGCGGATCCTCGTCTACAGCAGCAACGTCCAAACCCGCGAACGAGTGATGCGGGCGCTGGGTAAGCAACTGCATCCCGATCTGCCCGAGCTGAGCTACGTCGAGGTGGCGACCGGGCCCATGGTGGTCGCGACAATGGACAAGGGCGGCATCGACTTGGCCATCCTGGACGGCGAGGCCACCCCGACCGGCGGCATGGGAATCGCAAAGCAGCTCAAAGACGAACTCGAAACCTGCCCACCCCTGGTCGTGCTGACCGGCCGGCCCGACGATGCGTGGTTGGCCTCCTGGTCGCGTGCCGAGGGCGCGGTGCCGCATCCCATCGACCCCATCCTGCTGGGCCGCACGGTGCTCAGCCTGCTGCGGGCCCCCGTTCGCTGATCCAATCCACGCCGCGGCTTTGCCGCGGCCGTTCCTTCCCGACCGCCGAATGCGGCAGCCCTGACCACTTCGGCCCCCACCGCCAAGGTGACGGCCGCTAGTCGCGACGTTGCTGACGACGGGCCATCCGCCCTGGCGACGCCGTTGATCTTCACCGCCGCAGCGATCGGCGCGGCCGCGTCTTTGCTGGTGGTCCCCCAGCAGTCGGTGCGGCGGATCGCGTTCGGCGGCCAGTGTTGGTTTCACCGGCTATCGAATTTGCGCAGCACAGGCACTTGGCACCACCGATGCTGCAAAAGGCCCACCCCGGGCAAGCGTGCCGCACGCCGCGACGCTATGTTGTAAATCACTGTGGCGGGCCTGCGGCCCGGTTCGTCACAGCAGCCCGGTTACCGCCTGGCCGCTGCAGGCGGCTCGTACGACGGATCATGGAGCGAGTTGAACGTCTACATACCCATCTTGGTGCTAGGCGCCATTGCCGCTGCCTTTGCCGTGGGCTCGGTGGCGATCGCGAGCCTGGCCGGCCCGTCACGTTTCAACAAGTCGAAGATGTCGGCGTACGAGTGTGGAATCGAACCCACCGAGACATCGGTGAGCGGCCCGCATGCGACAGCCGGGCAGCGCTTTCCGGTGAAGTACTACCTCACCGCGATGCTGTTCATCGTCTTCGACATCGAAATCGTGTTCCTGTATCCCTGGGCCGTCAGCTATGACGCGCTGGGTACTTTCGCTCTGGTCGAAATGGTGATTTTCATGCTGACGGTTTTCGTGGCCTATGCCTATGTGTGGCGCCGCGGCGGCCTGACGTGGGATTGAGGTAAGACGTGGGTCTTGAGGAACAGCTGCCCGGCGGAATTCTGCTGTCCACAGTCGAGAAGGTCGCGGGCTACGTCCGCAAGAACTCACTGTGGCCGGCAACGTTCGGGTTGGCCTGCTGCGCCATCGAGATGATGGCAACGGCCGGGCCAAGATTCGACCTCGCCCGGTTCGGCATGGAGCGATTCTCGGCCACCCCCCGGCAGGCCGATCTGATGATCGTCGCCGGCCGGGTCAGCCAGAAGATGGCTCCGGTGCTGCGACAGATCTACGACCAGATGGCCGAGCCGAAATGGGTGCTGGCCATGGGCGTGTGCGCGTCATCCGGCGGGATGTTCAACAACTACGCGGTCGTTCAGGGCGTCGATCACGTGGTTCCGGTGGACATCTACCTGCCCGGCTGCCCACCGCGACCCGAGATGCTGCTGTACGCAATCCTGAAGCTGCACGAGAAGATTCAGGAAATGCCGCTGGGCGTCAACCGAGAAACCGCCATCGCCGAAGCCGAGCAGGCGGCGCTGTCGGCCCGGCCCACGATCGAGATGCGCGGACTGCTGCGATGAGCTCACCGGACCAAGATCCCAAAGAAGCAATCAGCCGCGCCGACGAAGAAGTCATCGACGTGCGCCGCGGCATGTTCGGCGCCAAGGGCTCGGGTGACACGTCCGGTTACGGACGGCTGGTGCGCGAAGTCCTGCTTCCGGGCAGCAGCCCGCGGCCCTACGGCGGCTACTTCGACGAGGTGGTCGACGGACTGGCCGCGGCTTTGAACAAGGACAACGTCGAATTCACCGACGCCATCGAAAAAGTCGTGGTGGACCGCGACGAACTGACCTTGCACGTCCGCCGCGACGCGCTGGAGCAGGTCGCTCACCGGCTGCGCGACGACCCGCAGTTGCGCTTCGAAATGTGCCTGGGCGTCAGCGGGGTGCACTACCCGCACGAGACGGGACGCGAACTGCACGCGGTGTATCCGTTGCAGTCGATCACGCACAATCGCCGTGTCCGCCTGGAAGTGTCTGCGCCCGACGGTGATCCGCACATTCCCTCGCTGTTCCGGATTTATCCGACCACCGACTGGCACGAGCGCGAGACCTACGACTTCTTCGGCATCATCTTCGACGGGCACCCGTCGCTGACCCGCATCGAGATGCCCGACGACTGGCACGGGCACCCCCAGCGCAAGGACTACCCCCTCGGCGGAATTCCCGTCGAATACAAAGGCGCACAGATACCCCCGCCCGACGAGCGGAGAGCGTACAACTGATGAGCACCACCACTGAATCGACGCAAGACGGCGCCGGCGAGACGTTCGTGGTCGCCGGCGGCCAGGACTGGGACAAGGTCGTCGAAGCCGCCCGCGGGGTCGACCCCGGCGAACGCATCGTCGTCAACATGGGGCCTCAGCATCCGTCCACGCACGGGGTGTTGCGCCTGATCCTGGAAATCGAGGGCGAGACGGTCACCGACGTCCGCTGCGGCATCGGGTATTTGCACACCGGTATCGAAAAGAACCTCGAATACCGCTACTGGACCCAAGGTGTCACGTTCGTGACCCGGATGGATTACCTCGCACCATTTTTCAACGAGACGGCCTACTGCCTGGGTGTGGAGAAACTGCTCGGCATCACCGATCAGATTCCGGAGCGGGTCAACGTCATCCGGGTGATGACGATGGAGCTCAACCGGATCTCGTCGCATCTGGTGGCATTGGCCACCGGCGGCATGGAACTGGGCGCCATGACCCCGATGTTCGTCGGATTCCGGGGACGCGAGATCGTGCTGACCCTGTTCGAATCGATCACCGGCCTGCGAATGAACAGCGCCTACGTCCGCCCCGGGGGTGTGGCGCAGGACTTACCACCTAACGCGGAATCCGAGATCGTCGAGGGCCTTAAGGGACTCAAGCAAGTGCTGCGCGAAATGAGCGGTCTGCTCAACGAGAACGCCATCTGGAAGGCCCGCACCCAGGACGTCGGATATCTGGATCTGGCCGGTTGCATGGCGCTGGGCATCACCGGCCCCATCCTGCGTGCGACCGGGCTGCCCCACGATCTGCGCAAGAGCGAACCGTACTGCGGATACGAAAACTACGAATTCGACGTAATCACCGAAGACACGTGTGATGCTTACGGGCGCTACATGATTCGCGTCAACGAGATGTGGGAGTCGATCAAGATCGTCGAGCAGTGTCTGGACAAGCTGAAGCCGGGCCCGACCATGGTGCAGGACCGCAAGATCGCCTGGCCCGCCGACTTGAAGGTGGGCCCCGACGGCCTGGGCAACTCAGAAGAACACATCGCCAAAATCATGGGCGGCTCGATGGAGGCATTGATTCACCACTTCAAACTGGTCACCGAGGGCATCAGAGTTCCGGCGGGCCAGGTCTACACGGCGGTCGAATCGCCGCGCGGGGAGCTGGGCGTGCACATGGTCAGCGACGGCGGCACCCGCCCCTACCGGGTGCATTACCGAGACCCCTCGTTCACCAATCTGCAGTCGGTCGCGGCGATGTGCGAAGGCGGGATGGTCGCCGACCTGATCACCGCGGTCGCCAGCATCGACCCGGTCATGGGCGGGGTGGACCGATGACCGGGCCGCAGGGACAGCCGGTCTTCATCCGGCTCGGCCCACCGCCCGACGAGCCCAACGCGTTCGTCGTCGAGGGTGCGCCCAAGACGTATCCGCCCGAGGTGCGGGCCCGGCTGGAGGTCGACGCCAAGGAGATCATCGGCCGCTACCCCGACAAGCGTTCGGCGCTGTTGCCGCTGCTGCATCTGGTGCAAGCCCAGGATTCCTACCTGACACCGGCGGGCCTGGAGTTCTGCGGTGAGCAGCTGGGGCTCACCGGGGCCGAGGTGTCCGCGGTGGCGAGCTTCTACACAATGTATCGGCGCGGCCCCACCGGCGATTATCTCGTCGGTGTCTGCACAAATACGTTGTGCGCCATCATGGGTGGCGATGCGATCTTCGACGCCCTGCAGGAGCATCTGGGCGTCGGCAACGACGAGACCACGGCCGACGGCTCGGTCACGCTGCAGCACATCGAATGCAACGCCGCCTGCGATTACGCACCGGTAGTGATGGTGAACTGGGAGTTCTTCGACAATCAGACGCCGGAGTCGGCGCGCGAACTCGTCGACTCGCTGCGTTCCGGTGAGCCCCGGCCGCCCACTCGCGGTGCTCCGCTGTGCGTCTTCCGCGAGACGTCGCGCATCCTGGCCGGCCTGCCCGACGAGCGTCCTGACCAGGGACAGGGCGGCGCCGGCGCGGCCACCCTGGCCGGCCTGAAAGTAGCCAAGGAACACGGCATGGAGGCGCCCAGCGCGCCGGAAGGCCAGTAATGACAACAACTTCTGACACTTCGCAGACGACGCCGCTGACTCCGGTCATCAGCCGGTTCTGGGACGATCCCGAATCCTGGACTCTCGAGACCTACCACCGCCACGGCGGCTACGAAGCGATGAAGAAGGCGCTGGCGATGGAGCCCGACGCGGTGATCGGGGCGGTGAAGGACTCCGGGCTGCGCGGGCGCGGCGGCGCGGGATTCTCGACTGGGACGAAGTGGTCGTTCATCCCGCAGGGCGACACCGGCGCGGCCGCGAAACCGCATTACCTGGTGGTCAACGCCGACGAGTCGGAACCCGGTACGTGCAAAGACATTCCGCTGATGCTGGCGACGCCGCATGTCCTCGTCGAGGGCGTCATCATCGCCGCGTACGCGATCCGGGCCAGCCACGCGTTCATCTATGTGCGTGGGGAGGTGCTCCCAGTCCTGCGCCGCCTGCAGAACGCGGTGGTGGAGGCCTACGCGGCCGGTTACCTGGGCCGCGACATCAACGGCTCGGGCTTCGACCTGGAGCTGGTGGTGCACGCCGGTGCCGGCGCCTACATCTGCGGCGAGGAAACCGCGCTGCTGGACTCGCTGGAAGGCCGGCGCGGCCAGCCGCGGCTGCGCCCGCCCTTCCCGGCCGTGGCCGGACTCTACGGCTGCCCCACGGTGATCAACAACGTCGAGACCATCGCGAGCGTGCCGTCGATCATCGGCAACGGCGTGGACTGGTTCCGGTCGATGGGCAGCGAGAAATCGCCGGGCTTCACGCTGTATTCGCTGTCCGGCCACGTCGCCCGGCCCGGTCAGTACGAGGCCCCGCTGGGAATCACGTTGCGGGAGTTGCTCGCCTACGCCGGTGGCGTGCGGGCCGGGCATCGGCTCAAGTTCTGGACACCCGGCGGCTCGTCGACGCCGCTGCTGACCGACGAGCACCTCGATGTGCCGCTGGACTACGAGGGTGTCGGCGACGTCGGCTCGATGCTGGGCACCAAGGCGCTGGAGATCTTCGACGAGACCACCTGCGTGGTGCGTGCCGTGCGGCGCTGGACCTACTTCTACAAACACGAGTCGTGCGGAAAATGCACGCCGTGCCGCGAGGGCACCTTCTGGCTGGACCAGATTTACGAGCGGCTGGAAACCGGCAAGGGCACCGACGAGGACATCCAGAAGCTGCTGGACATCTCCGACACCATCCTGGGGAAGTCGTTCTGCGCCTTGGGCGATGGTGCCGCCAGCCCGGTGATGTCATCGATCAAGTTCTTCCGCGACGAATACGTCGCGCACGTCGAGGGCGGCGGATGCCCCTTCGATCCACGAGACTCCATGCTGACGGCGGAGCGCGAAGGCGCGAAAGGTTAGGACCCCGATGACCCGCGCCGGTGACGATGCAGAGCGAAGCGATGAGAAGGAGCGGCGCCCATGACTAGCGCGGCCAAAACCGAAACCGGCGACGAGGTGCGTCCGCCGGAAATGGTGACGCTGACCATCGACGGCAACGAGATCAGCGTTCCCAAGGGAACTCTGGTGATCCGGGCCGCCGAATTGATGGGCATCCAGATCCCCCGGTTCTGCGACCACCCGCTGCTGGAACCGGTCGGCGCGTGCCGGCAGTGTCTGGTCGAGGTCGAAGGGCAGCGCAAGCCGATGGCCTCGTGCACCACGGTCGCCACCGATGACATGGTGGTGCGTACCCAGCTCACCTCGGAGGCCGCCGACAAGGCTCAGCACGGCGTGATGGAGCTGTTGCTCATCAACCACCCGCTGGACTGCCCGATGTGCGACAAGGGCGGCGAATGCCCGCTGCAGAACCAGGCAATGTCCAACGGCCGCAGCGATTCTCGCTTTACCGACGTCAAGCGCACTTTCGCCAAGCCGATCAACATCTCGTCGCAGGTGCTGCTGGACCGGGAGCGCTGCATCCTGTGCGCGCGCTGCACCCGGTTCTCCGAGCAGATCGCCGGCGACACGTTCATCGACATGCAGGAACGAGGCGCCCTGCAGCAGGTCGGCATCTACGCCAACGAACCGTTCGACTCCTACTTCTCGGGCAACACCGTGCAAATCTGCCCGGTGGGCGCACTGACCGGGTCCTCGTACCGGTTCCGCGCCCGCCCTTTCGACTTGGTCTCCAGCCCCAGCGTCTGCGAGCACTGCGCTTCCGGGTGCGCGCAGCGCACCGACCACCGCCGCGGCAAGGTGCTGCGTCGGCTGGCCGGCGACGACCCCGAAGTCAACGAGGAGTGGAACTGCGACAAGGGCCGGTGGGCGTTCACCTACGCGACCCAGGCCGATGTGATCACCACTCCCCTGATCCGCGACGCCGACGGCTCGCTGCAACCGGCGTCGTGGTCGCACGCGATCGCCGTCTCGACCAGGAGCCTCGAAGCGACGCGTGGCCGAACGGGTGTGCTGGTCGGCGGCCGGGCCACCTTGGAGGACGCCTACGCCTATTCTAAGTTCGCGCGAATCGTGTTGGACAGCAACGATATCGACTTTCGAGCCCGCCCGAGTTCAGCCGAGGAGGCCGACTTCCTGGCCGCCCGGATCGCCGGCCAACCGATCACCGTCAGCTACGCCGATCTGGAATCGGCCCCGGTCGTGGTACTCGCCGGATTCGAGCCCGAAGATGAGTCACCCATCGTCTTCCTGCGGTTGCGCAAGGCGGCCCGCAAACACCGGTTGCCGATCTACGTCATCGCACCTTTCGCCACCCGCGCGCTGACCAAGATGTCTGGCCGCTTGATCAAGACCGTTCCCGGCGCCGAAGCTTCGGCACTGGACGGGCTGGCCAGCGGTGAGGTGGGTGATCTGCTCTCCAGCCCGGGGGCGGTCATCATGGTCGGCGAACGGCTGGCCACGGTGCCGGGCGGATTGTCCGCCGCGGCCCGGCTCGCCGACACCACCGGCGCCCGCCTGGCCTGGGTGCCGCGTCGCGCCGGCGAGCGGGGCGCGCTGGAAGCCGGTGCGCTGCCGGGCCTGCTGCCCGGTGGCCGGCCGGTCGACGACGAGACCGCCCGGGCGCAGGTCGCCCAGGCGTGGAACGTCTCCCAATTGCCCTCCGGCAGTGGACGTGACGCCGATGCAATCGTCGCCGCCGCCACCGACGGCACGCTGGGCGCGCTGCTCGTAGGCGGTGTCGAGCCCAACGACTTCACCGACCCGCAAGCGGTACTGGCGGCGCTGGACGGCGTCGCCTTCGTGGTCAGCTTGGAGTTGCGGCACAGCGCCGTAACCGAACGCGCCGACGTCGTCTTCCCGGTTGCACCGACGACGCAGAAGGCCGGTGCATTCGTCAACTGGGAGGGCCGCCTCCGGCCGTTCGAGGCGGCGCTGCGTAATACCCAGCAGGCCAGCCAATCCGACCACCAGGTGCTGGACGCGCTTGCCGACGAGATGGGCGTGTATCTGGGCATGTCCACCGTCGCCACGGCCCGCGAAGAACTGGCCGCGCTGCGGCACTGGGACGGCAAGCGCGCCGCGAGCCCGGACGTCGCGGCCGCCGAGCCGGCCCAGCCCGCCGCGGGCGAGGCCGTGTTGGCCGGCTGGCGGATGATGTTGGACAACGGCCGATTGCAAGACGGCGAGCCGCATCTCGCGGGAACCGCGCGCGAACCGGTCGCCCGGCTCTCCGCCGATACGGCCGCTGAGATCGGCGCCGCCGACGGCGACGCGGTCACTGTCAGCACGTCCCACGGATCCATCAGCCTGCCGCTGGTGATCACCGACATGCCCGACCGGGTGGTGTGGCTTCCGGTGAACTCGCCCGGCTCGGCGGTGCACCGCCAACTCGGCGTATCGGTTGGCAGCACAGTCAAGATCGGAGTTGGCTCATGACAGCGTTGACGGCGTTCGGGCACGACACCTGGTGGCTGGTGCTTGGGAAGGCGCTGGCGATCTTCGCGTTCCTCATGCTGAACGTGCTGGTGGCGATTCTGCTCGAACGCAAGATCCTCGGCTGGATGCAGCTGCGGCCCGGGCCCAACCGGGTGGGGCCGTGGGGTGCCCTGCAGAGCCTGGCCGACGGAATCAAGTTGGCGCTCAAGGAAACCATCACCCCGGGCGGCGTCGACAAGTTCGTCTATTTCGCGGCGCCGGTCATCTCCACGATCCCGGCGTTCACCGCCTTCGCCTTCATCCCGTTCGGTCCGGTCGTGTCGGTGTTCGGACACCGCACACCGCTGCAGCTGACCGATCTGCCGGTCGCGGTGCTCTTCATTCTGGGGCTGTCGGCGATCGGCGTATACGGAATCGTGCTGGGTGGTTGGGCTTCCGGGTCCACGTACCCGCTGCTGGGCGGGGTGCGCTCCACTGCCCAAGTCATCTCCTACGAGGTGGCGATGGGGCTTTCGTTCGCGGCGGTCTTCCTCTACGCCGGTTCCATGTCGACGTCGCAGATCGTCGCAGCGCAGGACCGGGTCTGGTACGTGTTCCTGCTGCTGCCCTCGTTCGTGATCTACCTGATCTCGATGGTCGGCGAAACCAACCGGGCGCCTTTCGATTTGCCCGAGGCCGAGGGTGAGCTGGTTGCGGGATTCCACACGGAGTACTCGTCATTGAAGTTCGCGATGTTCATGCTGGCCGAGTACGTCAACATGATGACGGTTTCGTCGCTGGCCACCGTCTTGTTCTTCGGTGGCTGGCACGCACCGTGGCCGCTGAACATGTGGGCGGGGGCCAACACCGGCTGGTGGCCGGTGCTGTGGTTCACCGCGAAGATGTGGACCTTCCTGTTCATCTACTTCTGGCTGCGGGCCTCGCTGCCCCGGCTGCGCTACGACCAGTTCATGGGCCTGGGCTGGAAGCTGCTGATCCCGGGCTCGCTGGTCTGGGTGTTGATCGCCGCCGTCATTCGCACACTGCGCAACCAGGGCTATCAGCACTGGACCCCGATCCTGGTGGCGAGCAGCATCGTGTTCGCCGTGGTGCTCGTGCTGTTGCTGCGAAAACCATTCAGCGCACCGGGTATTCGCGCCCTGGAGAAACAGCTGCGCCGCGACGCGAAGAAGCTACCGGCCGCGCAAAGCCCGACACCGGTATTCCCGACACCGCCGCTGCCGATGAAGTCCCTGGCGACTGCGAGCAAGGAGGAAGCACGTGGCTAAATTCTTGGACGCCGTGGCCGGATTCGGTGTGACGTTCGGATCGATGTTCAAAAAGAACGTCACCGAGGAGTATCCGGAGAAGCCGGGCCCCGTCATGCCGCGCTACCACGGCCGTCACCAGCTGAACCGCTACCCGGACGGTCTGGAGAAATGCATCGGGTGCGAATTGTGCGCCTGGGCGTGCCCGGCCGACGCGATCTACGTCGAGGGCGCGGACAACACCGAGGAACTCAGGTATTCGCCCGGGGAACGTTACGGCCGGGTCTACCAGATCAACTATTTGCGGTGCATCGGTTGCGGCCTGTGCATCGAGGCCTGCCCCACCCGGGCGCTGACCATGACCAATGACTACGAGATGGCCGACGACAACCGCGCGGACCTGATCTACGAGAAGGACCGGCTGCTGGCGCCGCTGCTGCAAGACATGCTCGCGCCGCCGCACCCCAGGACCGCCGGCGCCACCGATAAGGACTATTACGAAGGCAATGTGACAGCACAGGGGTTGGACGAGACCCAGCAGGCCGGAGACTCAAGGTGACCGGATTGACCGGCCACGCCGTCGCCGTGGCGTCGAGCTTTGCCCAAGACACCATCGTCCGCACTTCCACCGGCGAAGCGGTCGCCTTCTGGGTGCTGGGCGTCCTCGCCGTGATCGGCGCGATCGGGGTGGTCACCGCGGTCAACGCCGTGTATTCGGCGATGTTCCTGGCGATGACCATGATCATCCTGGCGGTGTTCTACATGATTCAGGACGCGCTGTTCTTGGGTGTGGTTCAAGTGGTGGTCTACACCGGCGCGGTGATGATGCTGTTCTTGTTCGTCCTGATGCTCATCGGTGTGGACTCCGCGGAATCGCTCAAGGAGACGCTGCGCGGTCAGCGGATCGCCGGAGTGGCGGCCGGTATGGGGTTCGGCATTCTGCTGATCGCCGCCATCGGCAACTTGACCACCGGCGGTTTCGCCGGGCTGACCACCGCCAACGCCAACGGCAACGTGGAAGGGCTGGCGGCGCTGATCTTTTCGCGGTACGTGTGGGCGTTCGAGCTGACCAGCGCGCTGCTGATCACCGCGGCCGTGGGCGCGATGGTGCTGGCGCACCGCGAGCGCTTCGAGCGCCGCAAGACACAGCGCGAACTCTCTCAGGAACGATTCCGGCCGGGCGGGCACCCCACCCCGATGCCCAGCCCCGGTGTGTACGCACGCCACAACGCCGTCGACGTGGCCGCGTTGCTGCCGGACGGCTCGTACTCGAAGCTTTCGGTGTCGCCGATGCTGCAAAGCCGCGGCGCCGACGGCAAGAGGACCCCGTCCTTCGAGCCGAGCCCGACTCTCTCCCAAGGCGGTACGTCGTGAATCCGGCTAATTATCTGTACCTTTCGGCGCTGCTGTTCACCATCGGGGCCTCCGGTGTGTTGTTGCGCCGCAACGCCATCGTGATGTTCATGTGCGTCGAGCTGATGCTCAACGCGGTCAACCTCGCGTTCGTCACGTTCGCGCGGATGCACGGCCACCTGGACGGGCAGATGATCGCGTTCTTCACGATGGTGGTCGCCGCCTGCGAGGTGGTCATCGGCCTGGCCATCATCATGACCATCTTCCGTACCCGCAAATCGGCGTCCGTCGACGACGCGAATCTACTCAAAGGCTGACGACGCCAACATGACTCAATACACCTGGCTGCTGGTCGCGTTGCCACTGGCGGGCGCCGCAATCCTGCTGTTTGGCGGGCGACGCACCGACCGGTGGGGGCATTGGCTGGGCTGCGCTACCGCCCTTGCGGCATTCGGGGTGGGCCTGAGCCTGCTCAGCGAGCTGCTCGGCCGCGCCGCCGACGACCGCGTCATCCACCAGAAGGTGTTCAGCTGGATCCCCGTCGGCCAGCTCCAGGTAGACCTCGGGCTGCAAATCGACCAGCTGTCGGTGTGTTTCGTGCTGCTGATCTCCGGCGTCGGCTCACTGATCCACATCTATTCGGTCGCCTACATGGCCGAAGACATCGACCGCCGACGGTTTTTCGGCTATCTCAACCTGTTCCTGGCGTCGATGCTGCTGCTGGTCGTCGCCGACAACTACGTGGTGCTCTATGTCGGCTGGGAAGGCGTCGGCCTGGCGTCCTACCTGCTGATCGGATTCTGGTACCACAAGCCGACTGCGGCCACCGCGGCCAAGAAGGCGTTCGTGATGAACCGGGTCGGCGATGCCGGGCTGGCTCTGGGAATGTTCTTGATGTTCAGCACTTTCGGCACGCTGTCGTATGCCGGGGTGTTCGCCGGCGCACCCGCAGCCGGTCGGGGCGCGCTGACCGCCATGGGATTGCTGTTGCTGCTGGGGGCCTGCGCCAAGTCCGCGCAAGTCCCGCTGCAAGCGTGGCTGGGTGACGCCATGGAGGGCCCGACCCCGGTGTCCGCGCTGATCCACGCCGCCACCATGGTGACCGCCGGCGTGTATCTGATCGTGCGGTCCAACCCGCTGTACAACCTGTCCCCCGACGCACGACTGGCCGTGGTCATCGTGGGTGCGGTCACGCTGTTGCTCGGAGCGTTCATCGGCTGCGCCAAGGACGACATCAAGCGGGCGCTGGCCGCGTCGACGATGAGCCAGATCGGCTACATGGTGCTGGCGGCCGGCCTCGGCCCGGCCGGCTATGCCTTCGCGATCATGCACCTGTTGACCCACGGTTTCTTCAAGGCCGGGTTGTTCCTAGGCTCCGGCGCGGTGATTCACGCGATGCACGAAGAGCAGGACATGCGCCGCTACGGCGGTTTGCGCGCCGCGCTGCCCATCACGTTCGTCACGTTCGGACTGGGGTACCTGGCGATCATCGGCGTGCCGCCCTTCGCGGGCTTCTACTCCAAGGACGCCATCATCGAGGCCGCGCTCGGCACCGGTGGCGTCCAGGGCTACGTGCTGGGCGGCGCGGCGCTGCTGGGCGCCGGGGTCACCGCGTTCTACATGACGCGCGTAATGCTGATGACCTTCTTCGGCAAGAAGCGCTGGGGACCCGGCGCCCACCCGCACGAGGCGCCGGCCCTGATGACGTGGCCGATGATCCTGCTCGCCGTCGGCTCGGTGTTCTCCGGTGGCCTGATGGCGGTCGGCGGCACCCTGCAGCGCTGGCTCGAACCGGTTGTCGGAAAGCACGAAGAAGTCACCCACGCCGCCCCGGCCTGGGTCAGCACCGCCCTGGCACTGGGGGTCGTGGTCATCGGCATCGCGGTGGCCTACCGGCTGTATGCGAAGACACCGATCCCCCGGGTGGCTCCGGTCTCCGTGACGGCGTTGACAACAGCAGTCCGCAACGACTTCTACGGCGATGCCTTCAACGAGGAGGTCTTCATGCGCCCCGGTGCGCAACTGACTCACGCACTTGTCGGCGTCGACAATGCGGGTGTCGACGGATCGGTCAACGCGCTGGCGGCGCTGGTGAGCTCGACGTCGAATCGGCTGCGGGGGTTGCAAACCGGCTTTGCCCGCAACTACGCATTGTCGATGCTGACGGGCGCGGTGCTGGTGGTCGCGCTGATCCTGGCGGTGCGACTGTGGTGATTGGTGCCGGCGACCGAAGCGATGTGGGGGCACCTCCACTTGCGGGTGTCGAAGCGATGGACAAGGAGCGGCGCTCATGAATAGCGTTCCCTGGCTGAGCGTGCTGTGGCTGGTGCCGCTGGCCGGCTCCGTGTTGATCATCCTGATGCCGCCCGGGCTGCGACAGCTCGCCAAGTGGACCGGTCTGGTCTTCGGCGTCCTGACCCTGGCGGTGGCCATCATCGTCACGGTCGGGTTCAAGACCGGTGGCGCGCCTTACCAATTCGTCGAAAAGCATCAGTGGATCCCGGCGTTCGGCGCCGGCTACACCCTGGGTGTCGACGGCATCGCGGTGGTGCTGGTGCTGCTGACGGCGGTGCTCATTCCGGTGCTGCAGGTGGCCGGCTGGAACGACGGGGGCGAGCGCGCACCTCGCGGCGTACACGCCTACATCGCCTTGACGCTGGCCATCGAGTCGATGGTGTTGATCTCGGTCGTCGCCCTGGACGTGTTGCTGTTCTACGTCTTCTTCGAGGCCATGCTCGTCCCGATGTATTTCCTGATCGGGGGCTTCGGCGGCGGGCCCGGCAGGTCGCGCGCGGCCGTGAAGTTCTTGTTGTACAACCTGTTCGGCGGGCTGATCATGCTGGCCGCGGTGATCGGGCTGTATGTGGTGACCTCGCAACACGGTTCGGGCACCTTCGACTTCCGCGAGATCGTGGCCGGCGTCGCCTCGGGCCGGTACGGCGCGGACTCCGCGGTGTTCAAGGCGCTGTTCCTGGGTTTCATGTTCGCTTTCGCGATCAAGGCCCCACTGTGGCCGTTCCACCGCTGGCTGCCCGATGCCGCCGTCGAGGCCACCCCTGCCACCGCGGTGCTGATGATGGCGGTGATGGACAAGGTCGGCACCTTCGGCATGCTGCGCTACTGCCTGCAACTGTTCCCCGGCGCCTCAACGTATTTCCGCCCACTGATCGTCGTGCTGGCGGTCATCGGGGTGATCTACGGCGCGGTCGTCGCCATCGGCCAGACCGACATCATGCGGTTGATCGCCTACACCTCGATCTCGCACTTCGGCTTCATCATCCTGGGCATCTTCGTGATGACCAGCCAGGGGCAGAGCGGGTCGACGCTGTACATGCTCAATCACGGCCTGTCCACGGCCGCGGTCTTCCTGATCGCCGGATTCCTGATATCGCGGCATGGCAGCCGGACGATCGCCGACTACGGTGGCGTGCAAAAGGTGGCGCCGATATTGGCGGGCACCTTCCTGGTCTCGGCCATGGCCACCCTGTCACTGCCGGGCCTGGCACCGTTCATCAGCGAATTCCTGGTGCTGCTGGGCACTTTCAATCGGTACTGGCTGGCCGCCGGATTCGGGGTCACCGCGCTGGTGCTCTCGGCGGTCTACATGTTGTGGCTGTACCAGCGCGTGATGACCGGGCCGGTCGCCAGTGGCAACGAGAAGATCGGCGACCTGCGCGCACGTGAATTGATCGTCGTCGCACCGTTGATCGCGCTGCTGCTGGTGCTCGGCATCTACCCCAAGCCCGTGCTCGACATCATCAATCCCGCCGTCGAGAACACCATGACCACCATCGGCCAGCATGACCCCAAGCCGACCGTCCCGGTGGGAACACCCAGACCG
Organism: Mycobacterium sp.; assembly: GCF_036273375.1. Lineage (GTDB taxonomy): Bacteria > Actinomycetota > Actinomycetes > Mycobacteriales > Mycobacteriaceae > Mycobacterium. The sequence goes on from NZ_DASUHS010000094.1 coordinate 26,741, forward strand.
GCCGAATTACACCGGACCGCCGAAGGACCGCGATGACCCTTCCCACCCCGAGCATCCAGTACTTCCTGCTCTGCCCGACGCTCATCGTGTTCGGCATCGCCGTGGTGTGCGTCCTCGCAGAGGCGTTCCTGCCCAGGCGAATTCGCTACACCGCGCAGGTGACGCTCTCGCTCGGCGGTTTGATCGCGGCGTTCGTCGCGGTCATCGCCGTGAGCCGCTCGATCCAAAGCTCAGGGCGCGTTGCGGTCTTGGGCGCCATGGCCATTGACCGCCCGACGCTGTATCTGCAGGGCACGATACTGCTGGTCGCGGTGATGGCGGTCATCTTCATCGCCGAACGCACCCAAGCCGGCGCGGACAGCAAGGTGTCCGTGGGGGTCGGTAGGGCCGGCTCCGGCGGCCTGGACTCCTTCACGCCACAGGCATCGGCGGTGCCCGACAGCGACGCCGAGCGCGAGGCCGAGCGGGCCGGGGCCGCCCAGACGGAATTGTTCCCGCTGGCGCTGCTGTCGGTCGGCGGCATGATGGTCTTTCCCGCATCCAACGACCTGTTGACCATGTTCGTGGCGCTGGAAGTGTTGTCCCTGCCGCTGTACCTGATGTGCGGCCTGGCCCGTCACCGCCGCCTGCTTTCGCAGGAATCGGCGATGAAGTACTTTCTGCTGGGCGCGTTTTCGTCGGCGTTCTTCCTCTACGGTGTGGCGCTGCTCTACGGCGCGACCGGCACGCTGCTGCTGACGGGCATCCGTGACGCGCTGGCCGCGCGTGGCGACTCCTCGATGGCGCTGGTCGGCGTCGGGCTGCTGTCGGTCGGCCTGCTGTTCAAGGTCGGCGCCGTCCCGTTCCACTCGTGGATTCCCGACGTGTACCAGGGCGCGCCCACCCCCATCACCGGGTTCATGGCGGCGGCAACCAAGGTCGCGGCTTTCGGTGCGCTGCTTCGGGTTATCTACGTGGCGCTGCCGCCGCTGCACGATCAGTGGCGCCCGGTGCTGTGGGCCATCGCCATCCTGACCATGGCGGTCGGCACCATCACCGCGGTGAACCAGACCGACGTCAAACGCATGCTGGCCTACTCGTCGGTCGCCCACGTCGGATTCATCCTCACCGGCGTCATCGCCGATAACCACACGGGCCTGTCCGCCACGTTGTTCTATCTGCTGGCCTACAGCTTCAGCACCGTCGGCGCGTTCGCCATCGTCGGCCTGATCCGCGATGCTGACGGAGTCGAAGACGCCACGCTCTCGCACTGGGCGGGGCTGGGGCAGCGCTCACCCATTGTGGGCGTGATGTTTTCGATGTTCTTGTTGGCGTTCGCCGGTATCCCACTGACCAGTGGATTCGTCAGCAAGCTCGCCGTCTTCAAGGCCGCCGCCCAGGGCGGCGCCGCGCCCCTGGTGATCGTCGGTGTGGTCGCCAGCGGGGTCGCCGCGTATTTCTACGTGCGGGTGATCGTGTCGATGTTCTTCACCGAAGCGACCGAGGACACCCCGCACGTGGTGACGCCGGGCATCTTGAGCAAGGCCGCTATCGCGGTGTGCGCCGCGGTCACCGTGGCGCTGGGTATCTTCCCACAGCCGCTACTCGATCTGGCCGACCAGGCCGCCCAGCTGCTGCACTGACGCGGAGTCTGACCTCACCGGTCAGCTCACGAACGGCCGGATGGCCAACAGGTAGATCACCAATGCCCCCAGCGGGGCTACCAGCGGCAACCACGGCAACTGCAAGGGAAACGACGTCGCAACCAACCCGGCGAACGTAAACCCCACGGCGCCAGCCGCCGTCGGCCAGCTGTCCAGCACCACCCGGGCGGACGCACCGACCGCATGGCGGCATACCAGGTAGGCGGCGGCGCACAAACCGGACAGCGCGACGAATATCACCGGCGGGTTGGACAGCACGACGGTGACGGTGGCCAGCAGCACGGCAACCGTTGCGGCGGGCCGGAATACGATGCCAACCGCGACCGCAATCAGCGCGGACACCCATGCGACCACCGCGGAGCCGTGCCAACCGCCGGCGGCCAGCCCCACCATGAGCAGACCGAAACCCGTCGCGAAAGCGGGCACCCCCACCCGCGTCAGCGCGCCCGCCCCAACGTTAGCCACGAAGCCTCCCCCGCACCCGCCGGCGGCGATCCGGCAGTACACCCATGGACTGCTCCAGACCGCTATCGCCCGCCCACGACACGATATCCACGCCGATGGTGGCCATGTCGCGATACATCGCGGAGCGTTGCAGCGCCCACATCCGATCCACCAAGGGATCCTGTTCGTCTTCGAACGGCGAACTATCGAGGATGTCGACGGCCAGCACGACATGGCCGCGCTTGCGCAGATTGATCAAGGCCAAGGCGAATTCGGTGTCGAGCAGGGTGGAGAACGCGATGACGATCGCACCGGCGGGAACCGCCGCGCGTGGCGCCAACGTGCCCGTGGTCTGTTCGAATCGGTCGCCGGCATTCAGGACGGTGTCGAGCACCCGATAGAACTGGCGCTGCCCGATGTCGGCGCCCAGCCAGCGCGGATGGTTGCCCCCCAGAGCGACGACGCCGGCCCGATCGCCGTGACGCAACGCGGTTTGCACCACCTGCGCCGCTCCGCGCACGACGCGTTCGGTGGCCTCGGTCGCCGGACCCGCGGGCTGCCGGTATCCATCGATCAAGACCACCACGTCGGCGGCGCGGTCGGTCAATCGCTGTGTCACATGCAGTTGGCCCCGGCGCGCGCTCACCGGCCAATTCACCGCGCGCAGTTGGTCGCCGGGCACATAAAGGCGAATGTCGGCGTACTCCACACCCGGACCGATATGGCGAGTCAGGTGGGCGCCCAACCGGTCGAGCAGCTCGATCTGCGGAATGGGCGTCTGCTGTGGCGGCGTCAAGGGAAACACGAAGACCTCGGCGGCCCCGACGGTTGTCGTTCCGGTGAGCAGCCCACCGCGGGCGACGACGTCGATGCGAGCCCCGATGGAATACCGGCCCCAGCGCCGCGCCGTGGTCGTGATGGTTTTCGCCTGGGCCGCATCGGATTCGGGGATTTCGAGCTCCATGCCCGCGATGTCGGGAACCGTGACTTCGACTGCCGAAGTCCCGTCTTCTCCCGTTACCCACACCCTGAGGTGTGCCTGGTCGTTTTCGAAGCAACGCTGGGCGTCGGGCTCGCCATGTACCTGGATCGCCGGGACAGGCCGCTGCCAGCTGATCGAACACAGCACACCCAGCAGCGGCGCCGCGAAGGCGATCAGCTGCCACCGGGCGCCGATCACGGCTGCGGCCATCGCAAACCCCGCGCAGGTTGCGATCGTCAATGTCAAATCCGATGCGCGCCAGCGGAACTCGACCCCCACGTTAGACGTCACGCCGGATTCATCCGTTCTCGTTAGCGCTGGCGCCGGTTCGCGGCACAGGTAGGCGGTGCAACAACTCTCCGATCACGTCGGCGCCCTGGATCTTTCGCACCCACATTTCGGGGCGCAGGGTGATTCGGTGCGAGACCGCCGCGATAGCCAGCGCCTTCACATCCTCGGGGATGACATAGTCGCGGCCGAGCAGCAGCGCGCGGGCGCGGGCGAGTTGCACCAGATCGAGTTCGGCGCGTGGGCTGGCGCCCACCGCAACCTGCGGGTGGTGTCGCGTCGCATTGGCCAGCGACACCACATAGTGCAGAACGTCTTCGTGCACGGTCACCTGCTCGACCGATTCACGCATGGCCAGCAGGTCGTGCGCGTCTACGACTTGGTTGACCGTCGGTTCTGCCGAACCGCGTTCGAGGCGGCGCCGCAGCATCGAGGTCTCGTCCCGCTCGCTGAGATACCGCAGTTCCAGCCGAATCGCGAACCGGTCGAGTTGCGCCTCGGGCAGCGGATACGTGCCCTCGTACTCGATCGGGTTGTCGGTGGCCAGCACGATGAAAGGCTTTGGCAGCTGGTGCGTTTCGCCGTCGATGCTGACTTGGCCTTCGGCCATCGCCTCCAGCAGCGCCGCCTGGGTTTTCGGCGGTGTGCGATTGATCTCGTCGGCCAGGAGCAAGTTGGTGAAGATGGGGCCGGGCCGGAAAGCGAAGCGGCCGGACTGCATGTCGTAGATCGTCGAGCCGAGCAGGTCGGCAGGCAACAGATCGGGCGTGAACTGCACCCGGGTGAATTGCAGTCCCAGCGCGGCGGCAAAGGATCTCGCGATCAGCGTCTTGCCCAGGCCGGGCAGGTCTTCGATGAGGATGTGGCCGCGCGCGAGGACCGTGGTGAGGATCAGCCGCAGCGCGGGGCGTTTTCCCACCACCACGCGTTCTATTTCGTCGAGAATCGCCTCGCAGTGGGCGGTCGTTGTTGCGGCCGGCAGCGTCATGTTGGGATCGCGCCTCCTGTCATACCTGCTCCAGCTTTTGCAGAATCTCTTGCAGCGCCGCACGGCCCGGGCCGGGTTGGCGGTCACCGGTGCGCGTGACGTTGTTTGGATTGACCCATTCCCACAGTTCCTCGCCGAAGAGGATGCGCCCGGTTGCGTGGAAGGACTCAGGATCTTTGGACTGCCTTTGGCCAGTCGTCATAGCGTAACGGCGCGCGAGCATCGGGCGCAGATGCCGGTCCCAGTCCGCCCTGGTGGACTCCGACCACCGAATCGTCGTCTCAGTGGCGGTCAGCCAGCGGCGCAACGAATCCCCGAGATCGTCGGCGTCCGGCTCCGCGTCGGCATCGAATCCGCGCGCCAGGGCACGACGAAGGCTGAGCAGCACCAGAGCCAGCCCAACACCGGACGCCGCCACCACCCACCGTCGATCATGCTGCGTCAGTGCCAACAGTTCTACACCGATGATGAGGCAAACGCCCAGGGCAGTAATCTTTTTCATGCAGTGCTCCGCGAGCCCAGCTCGTCGAGGACCAATCGAAGGACGCGCACCGCGATGTCGCGGTGGCCCTCGTTCATCACGTGGGGGCTGAACCGCGCCTCGGCGAACAGGTTCACCAATTGGACGGCGTTGTCGGCGTGCAGAGCGTGGTGTTCAACCGCGCGGGCCAGCACCTCGGTCGGGGTGTCGAATTCCTGGGGAACTGCGCCAGGAACGTGGGCGAGTTCACGTTCCATCGCGGCATAGCAGGCGATGATCGCCTCTCGCGGTTCGCGGCTCAGGTCTGTCATCTCGGCCAGACCACGTTCGGCGGCCCTGGCCAGTGACTCCGAACGCGCCGCCGGCGCCGGGGATTCCGCCGGCTCGTCGGCGATGCCGGGAGCCACCGGACGCCAGCGCCGCCGCGCCGACGCGACCGTCCCGGCGACGAACATCACCAACATGGCGACCGTGCAGGCGAGCAGGATCCCCAGCATGTTCTGCGAGGCGTCGCGAGGACGGTGCGGATGCTGCGGCGCCGGCTGTGCGGGCGGCTGCGTCGACGGTGCTGCGCCGCTATCGGTCGGTGACGGGCCGGGAGCGAGGCCGTGGGCCAGGAACCGGGCCAGCATCATCACAATCAGCAGCCACGCCACGATCACGCCCAGTCCGATTAACAACACGCGCCAGCTCGGTCGTCCCTTGCCGGTGCCCAGCATGTCGGACAGCGCGCCGGCACTCGGCGCGGGAGCGCGGGGGTCTCGCAAGCGGGCGACCACGGCGACCGCGATCAGCGCAAGCGTCACGGCGAGAACCGCTACCACGAAGGCCAGCGCCGTCCGGCCGCCCGACTCGCTGCGCATCGCATCGTGACGAGCGGGAAGGTAGCCGCGCAGGGCGGCAGCGACCACGAGCAGCAGAACGATCAGGGCAACGACTCGCCCTGTCGGCTTGTCCATACCAGGCATTGGCACGCCACTCGATTGATTGTTGCGGCACTGGCTTTCCTCATACTTGCACGTCAGGCGGCCCTAAGGCCAGGATCGGCGTTCCCACTTATCCACAGTCGCCAATTCATCCACATCTTCTTCCGGTCGCCTTGGACTCGAACATATGTTCTATACCGTGGATGGCGTGGACCTTTTTATGAGCGCGGAACAGGCGCGGGAGCGAATGTGCTCCGCGCTCGACGCGATCGATGCGGCCCACGAGGTGCTGCGCCAGACCCCGTCGGCGGTGGTCGGCAACGCCTTTCGGGTTGACTTCGCCGAACGGCTGGAAGCCCAGGACCGCCTCAATCGGGGCCTGATGTATCGGGTCTTCGGCGAAATCGCCGACCCGCCGGACGAGGCAGGGTGCGTTCCCGCGATGCGCGGCATGTTGTGGGCGCGGCTTCGCATCCCGCCCAAGGAAGTCACGCGCCGCTTCAGACTCGCGGCCCGCCTGCGGTCGCGACGTTCACTGACCGGCGCTCCGTTGGAACCGCCCGGGACCGCGGATGCACCCACCCCAATTGCCTGGAACCCGGGTATCACTGCGAGGTGGGCAAGCCCAAGGTTCACCATGCGCACGGATGGGCAGACGGAGGCCCGCCGACGCGGACAACCTGTTCTTCCCCTGCGGATCGGACCACGGCGCGGTGGGCAGAGGTGAACGGCGCACCGTCGTCGTCCGCAACGGGCGACTCGGCTGGACCGACGGCAACGGACCGCCCGTCGTCAATCACGCAGACCATCCCGACGAGCTCCTGCGCGGCGATCCCGACCCGCCGTGAGGCAAATGATGTTCCGCCGCCGTGATCACCAACGCGTGCCGGCGATCGCGCCGGTCTAGTCCACCGCGAAGGGACGGAAGCTGCCGTCGAGGACCTGGAGGTGACCGATGGTGCGCCCGGTGACCTTGGCGGGATCGACCAGAGCCAATTCGACCGCCGCGCGGGCGAATTCGTCCTCCGACGCGGTCTCATCGAAGTTGCGGGCATAGTACGAAAGCCCCGGCGTGAGAATCGGTTTGGAGGGCGAAAGCGCGTTGACCGCGATGTTGTGGTCGGTGAGATCGTATGCCGCGCACTGGGTCAGGTGCTCGAGCGCGGCCTTGGACCCCCCGTAGCCGGGCAGCACCCCTCCGCTCCGATCGGCGTACGGGCCGTCGCCGGGCAATCGCGACGCGACCGAGGTGATGTTGATGATCGCGCCGCCACCCGCCTCGATCATGTCGGGGCACACCATCTGCATCAGCTCGTAGGTCGCGAACACGGCGATGTCGAAATGCCGACGGTACGCGTGCAGGGGCGTACTGACGAACCCTGGCCAGCCGGGTTTGGCGGCGGCACCCGCCGGCTTGGCGGCGGCACCCGCTTCGGCGGCTTTGGCGGCGGCACCCGCCGGCTTGGTGGCAGCACCCGCTTCGGCGGCTTTGTCGCGCGGGTGCCCACCAGGCTTCGGTGGCCGCCCAGGTGCGGTGAAGGCCGCATTGTTGATCAGAATCCCTATGGGGCCCAATGCCTCTCGCGCCGACCCCACCAGACCGGCGATCTGATCGCGGTCGGTCAAATCGGCCCGAACCGCAACGGCACGCCCGCCGGCCGCCTCGATGTCGGTGACCGTCTCGCCGATGGTTCCCGGCAGCCGGTCATCCCATACCTCTTCGGTACGCCCGGCAACGGCCACCGCGGCACCGTCGGCCGCCAGGGCCAACGCGATCGCCCGGCCCAGGCCGCGGCTACCGCCGGTGACTATCGCAGCGCGGCCCGCAAGCCGCCCCGTCATCGCCGCACCCCGTGCACGACGATGGCAGTGGTTTGCTCCACCCACGCAGCGTCGAGTTCTTCTTCCGGATGCAGCAGCATCCGCAGCATGGTCGCTCCCCCGATCAATTCGATCAATCGGTCCGGATCCACATCGGGATGGGCTTCGCCCCGGTCAACCGCCTCGCGTAGCCGCACCCGCACCGCGGTGAACAGGTCCACGAATCGCGACATCACCCGCGCATTGAGCGCGGGGTCGGCCGTCATGTCGGCGACCAGACCGGGCAGCGCGGCGCGCACCACCGGGGTGGTGAACACGTCGCGGGTGGCCTCGATCATCATCCGCATGTCGGCGGCAATATCCCCGGCCGGCGACTCCAGCGCTGTCGGGGTGGTCGGGAAGGCCGCCTCGTGCACCAGTTCGGCCTTGCTCGACCACCGCCGGTACAGCGCGGATTTCGTGGTGCCGGCACGCTCGGCGACCGCGGCCAGACTGATGTTGGAATAACCTGTTTGGACAAGCAGTTCTGCGGTCGCCGATAGGATCGCCGAGTCGATACGCGGATCGCGCGGGCGGCCGGCGCCGGAGGCCTTGTCAAGGCCGGACGGGTCTGCTTTCATAACGCTACCTACCGTATCGTAATTGCCTCAACGAAGGAGGCACCTTATGGCAACAGATCCGGCGGTCGACAACATCGACCGGCTCCAGCGCTCCAGCCGCGACGTCACATCGTTGCCGACGGTGATGTCACGCTGGCTATCCACCGTACTGCCGGCCGACGCAAATCCCGAGGTGATCGTGGAGAGCGGCGTGGACTCAACGGGCATGTCGTCCGAGACGATCATCCTGACCACTCGCTGGCAGCAGGACGGGCAATCGATCGAACAGAAGCTGGTGGCGCGGGTGGCGCCCACGGCCGAGGACGTGCAGGTCTTCCCCACCTATCGGCTCGACCACCAATTCGACGTCATCCGGAAAGTGGGCGAGCTGACCGACGTCCCCGTCCCCCGGGTGCGCTGGCTGGAGAATACCGGCGACATCCTCGGCACACCGTTCTTCGTGATGGATTACGTCGAGGGCGAGGTGCCGCCCGACGTCATGCCGTATACGTTCGGGGGCAACTGGTTCGCCGACGCGCCCGCCCAACGCCAGCGTGAACTGCAGGACGCCACCGTCGGCGTACTGGCCACGTTGCACTCAATTCCGAACGCGCAGAGTGCGTTTGGCTTCCTCACCGAGGGGCAATCCGGGGACACCGCAATGCGCAAGCATTTCAACTGGGTGCGGTCCTGGTATGACTTCGCGGTGCCTGACATCGGGCGATCGCCGTTGCTGGAGCGTACCTTCGACTGGCTCGAAGCCAATTGGCCGGCCGAGGCGGCCGCCGCCGAGCCCGTGCTGCTGTGGGGCGACGCCCGGGTGGGCAATGCGTTGTACCACGACTTCCGGCCGGTGGCGGTGCTGGACTGGGAAATGGTGACGCTGGGGCCTCGTGAGCTCGACGTGGCGTGGATGATATTCGCGCACATGGTCTTTCAGGAACTCGCTGGCCTGGCGACGCTGCCGGGGTTGCCCGCGGTAATGCGCGAGGAGGACGTTCGCGCGACCTACGCCGGGCTGGCCGGCGTCGAAGTCGGCGACTTGCACTGGTTCTACGTGTACTCGGGCGTGATGTGGGCTTGTGTGTTCATGCGTACCGGCGCTCGGCGGGTGCACTTCGGCGAGACCCAGAAGCCCGACGATGTCGAATCACTGTTCTACCACGCCGGATTGATGCGGCGTTTAATCGGAGAGGACCAGTAATGCTCGGACCGCTCGACGAGTTCCCGGTACATCAGATTCCCCAGCCCATCGCGTGGCCGGGCCCCTCGGACCGCAACTTCTACGATCGCTCCTACTTCAACGCCCACGACCGGACCGGGAACATCTTTGTGATCAGTGGCATCGGCTACTACCCCAACCTCGGGGTCAAGGATGCGTTTTTGCTCATCAGGCGCGGCGACACCCAGACCGCCGTGCACGTTTCGGACGCCATCGACTCCGACCGGCTCAACCAGCACGTCAACGGCTACCGCGTCGAGGTCATCGAGCCGCTGCACCAGCTGCGGATCGTCCTCGACGAAACCGAAGGCATCGCAGCCGATCTCACGTGGAAAGGGCTGTTCGACGTCGTTCAGGAGCAGCCGCACATCCTGCGATCGGGCAACCGGGTCACGCTGGACGCGCAACGTTTTGCGCAGCTGGGCAGCTGGAGCGGGCACATCGTCATCGACGGCGAGAAAATCACCGTCGACCCGAACACCTGGCTGGGCAGCCGCGACCGGTCCTGGGGCATCCGTCCGATCGGCGAGGCCGAGCCCGCGGGCCGGCCCGCCGATCCGCCCTTCGAGGGCATGTGGTGGCTGTACGTACCCATGGCATTCGACGATTTCGCGATTGTGCTGATCATCCAGGAGGAGCCC
>NZ_DASUHS010000095.1:0-23880 GCF_036273375.1 Mycobacterium sp.
AGGAGTCTGGGCCGTATCTCAGTCCCAGTGTGGCCGGACACCCTCTCAGGCCGGCTACCCGTCGTCGCCTTGGTAGGCCATCACCCCACCAACAAGCTGATAGGCCGCGGGCCCATCCCACACCGCAAAAGCTTTCCACCAAAAGACATGCGTCTAAAGGTCCTATTCGGTATTAGACCCAGTTTCCCAGGCTTATCCCGAAGTGCAGGGCAGATTGCCCACGTGTTACTCACCCGTTCGCCACTCGAGTACCTCCGAAGAGGCCTTTCCGTTCGACTTGCATGTGTTAAGCACGCCGCCAGCGTTCGTCCTGAGCCAGGATCAAACTCTCCAAACAAAAACTCCTCGCAAAACGAGGTGAATTCACAATCAGAGAAAATCTGACCTAACAAAAAGACACCATAAACTGGCATCAAAATTACGACCATACCCACACACGGGGGGTGTTAGGTATGGCCAAAAAAACAACAACAAATAATAAACACCAAACACACTATTGAGTTCTCAAACAACACTTGTTCCGCCCGTTTTGGGGCAACCCTACCAGCTTAATACAGATCCAGCAGGTAAGTCAACTCCCAAATTCGATCTTCTAGAGACCGTGTCGGGAGCAGCCGTGCCAGGCTAGTACCAATCCAGCGAGGGAGTCAAGGCCCCGCTTTCGTCCACCTTCGCGTTGGTGATCGCGCTTGTGGGGCACTGACTTTGGTTACTGTACCCGCTCGATCTCCGCTCCCAAAATCGCCAGGTTTTCCACGAACAACGGGTAGCCGCGATCGATGTGGAAGACGTCGTGGACCTCGGTGTCTCCGTCGGCGACAAGCCCGGCCAACACCAGGCCGGCACCCGCCCGAATGTCCGAACACCACACCGGTGCACTCGACAATTGCGGCAAGCCCCGAACGACGGCGTGATGTCCGTCGGTTCGGGCGTCGGCCCCCAGGCGGATCATTTCTTCAACGAATCGAAAGCGCGCCTCGAATACATTCTCGGTGATCATCGACGTGCCATCCGCGATCGAGGCCAGGGCGATCGCCATCGGCTGCAGGTCGGTAGGAAACCCGGGGAACGGCAGGGTCGCCACATTGACGGCCTTCGGGCGCTCGTACTGCGCCACCCGGAAGCTGTCGTCGGTTTGGGTCACGGTGGCGCCCGCGTCGTGCAGCTTGTGCAGCACCACCTGCAGGTGCGCCGGGTCGATACCCGTCGCCGTGATGTCTCCGCGGGTTATCGCGGCGGCGATGCCCCACGTGGCGGCGACGATGCGATCCCCGATCACGCGATGCTCGGTCGGGTGCAGCTTCGGAACGCCGGTGATGGTCATCGTCGGCGAGCCCGCGCCCTCGATCTGCGCGCCCATCTGGTTCAGCATCGTGCACAGATCCACCACGTCGGGCTCGCGCGCCGCGTTGTGGATGGTGGTGACGCCCTCGGCCACGACCGCGGCCATCAGGATGTTCTCAGTGGCTCCCACCGAGGGGAACTCCAGCTGAATCTCCGCGCCGCGCAACGTATCGGCTTGTGCCACCACGCATCCGTGCTCGATGTTGCATTGCGCACCAAGTTGGCGCAGGCCTGCCTGATGCATGTCCAGGGGGCGTGACCCGATCGCATCGCCGCCCGGCAGCGCGACGCGGGCCCGCTTGCACCGGCCGACCAGCGGTCCCAGCACGCACACCGACGCGCGGAACTGTCGCACCGCGGCGAAGTCGGCGTCGTATTTCGGTTCATCCGGGGAGGTGATTCGGGCGACATCGCCGTCCAATTCGACGGTTGCGCCCAGGCCGCGCAGCACCTCCGCCATCAGCGGCACATCGAGGATGTCGGGGCAGTTGGTGATCGTGCTGGTGCCTTCGGCCAACAGCGTCGCGGCCATCAGCTTGAGCACGCTGTTTTTTGCGCCCCCTACTGCGACTTTGCCTGACAACCGGTTGCCGCCGGTCACCACGAATCGCTCAGCCACCCGCGTCAGTCTAGTGAAGCGGTATCGGCTTGTCAGTCGCCCAACCCACACCCGAGTACGGTTTGCTCATGGCAGTACACCTGACTCGCATCTACACACGAACCGGCGACGATGGCACGACGGGATTGAGCGACTTCTCGCGGGTCTCCAAGAACGATCCTCGGCTGGTGGCCTACGCGGATTGCGACGAAGCCAACTCGGCGATCGGCGTAGCCGTCGCCGTGGGCCGGCCGGACGCGAAGCTCACGGGTGTGTTGCGACAGATCCAGAACGATTTGTTCGATGCCGGCGCGGATCTGTCGACTCCTGTTGTCGAGAACCCCGAGTATCCACCGCTGCGCGTCACCCAGCCCTACATTGATCGGCTCGAAAAATGGTGTGACACATATAACGAACCGTTACCGAAGTTGAATTCGTTTGTGCTGCCCGGTGGTTCGCCGTTGTCGGCGTTGCTGCACGTCGCCCGCACCGTGGTACGTCGAGCCGAGCGCTCGGCGTGGGCGGCCGTCGATGCCGCGCCCGGGCGGGTCAACGTCCTACCCGCGAAATACCTGAACCGCCTGTCGGATCTGCTCTTCATCCTGTCGCGCGTGGCCAACCCCGACGGCGACGTGCTGTGGAAACCGGGTGGCGAGACCAAGAGTTAGCCCGGCGGCTGTTCACCTAACGCCTAGGGTGACGCGGTCTACAGGCTGCGCCGGCGGGAACGCGGCGACGGACGCGACTCCAGCCACGACAGGAACGCGGTCAACGCGCCCTTGTCCAAGGCAATCTCGTAGCCAGACCTGCGGTCCTGGGTCGTATCGCGCAGCTCGATCACGACGATCTCATCGGTCATGATGTCGAACTCGTCACCGCGCGGCGCGCGCCTGGACACGATCTCCACGCCTCGCCGGCTCAGCCGCCGGTCGGGCCACAGTCGCAGGCTGGAGAGCCGGTAGAACGCGGCTTCGCCACCGCGGTAACGGATTACGCCGTGCCGCCAGCCGTGGCCTCCGACCGCGGGAACGTCTCGCATGATCCCCGCCGTGCCGCCCTGGCGCAGCTTCCACAGCCGATAACTCAGCCCGACGACAGCACCCGCCAGCACGACGACGAGCACGACCATGCCAGCCATGGGCGCGCTCATCGACGGTTAGTCGATCGCGCCGACGGCGCGCAATCTTGCGCGCCCTTTGGCGGCGATACGCGGATCGTCCGACTCAGAAGCCTCTCTGGCGGCGCTCTCGTCGATGTCCGACTCGAACTCGGCGGATTCGGCGAGTATCGTTACCGATTCCTCGGTGACAGACAAGAATCCGCCATCCACCGCGATCCGCAGATCGTCTTCACCTTCTCGTTCGACGCGCACCATTGCATCATCGACCAACTGCGCCACCAACGGTATGTGCCGCGGCAGGATGCCGATCTCACCAACGGTAGTCCGGGTGAACAGAAAGGTTGCCTCACCCGACCAGATCTTTCGGTCAACGGCGACTATCTCAACGTTCAAATCCGCCATGCCACAGCGCCTTTCGACTTCGCGTCAGGATTCCAGCTTGGCGCCGAAGTTCTCGGCCTTCTTGGCCAAGTCATCGAGGCCACCGATCAGGAAGAAGGCCTGTTCAGGGATGTGGTCGAACTCGCCCTTGGTCAGGCGGTCGAACGACTCGATGGTCTCCTTCAGCGGCACCGTCGAACCCGGCTGCCCGGTGAACTGCTCGGCCGCCATCATGTTCTGTGACAGAAATCGCTCGATGCGCCGTGCGCGCTGGACCAGCTGCTTGTCCTCTTCGGACAACTCATCGATACCGAGGATCGCGATGATGTCCTGAAGGTCCTTGTAGCGCTGCAGGATTCGGATGACTTCCTGCGCCACCCGGTAGTGCTCGTCACCAACGACGCTCGGGTCCAGGATGGTCGAGCTCGATGCCAGCGGGTCCACCGCGGGGAAGATGCCCTTGGAGAACACGTTACGAGACAATTCCGTGGTCGCATCCAAGTGCGCGAACGTCGTCGCCGGCGCCGGGTCGGTGTAATCGTCGGCGGGCACATAGACGGCCTGCATCGACGTGATCGACTTGCCTCGTGTGGAGGTGATGCGCTCCTGCAGCTCGCCCATCTCGTCGGCCAACGTGGGCTGGTAACCCACCGCGGACGGCATGCGGCCCAGCAGCGTGGAGACCTCGGATCCGGCCTGGGTGAACCGGAAGATGTTGTCGATGAACAGCAGCACGTCCTGGCCCGCCTCGTCGCGGAACCACTCGGCCATGGTCAGCGCGGACAGCGCCACCCGCATACGGGTGCCGGGCGGCTCGTCCATCTGACCGAACACCAGCGCGGTGTCCTTGAGAACGTCGGCTTCCTTCAGCTCGACCCACAGGTCGTTGCCCTCACGGGTGCGCTCCCCCACGCCGGCGAAAACCGAAGTACCACCGAAGTTCCGGGCGATACGGTTGATCATCTCCTGGATCAGCACCGTCTTGCCCACGCCGGCACCGCCGAACAGCGCGATCTTGCCGCCGCGCACGTACGGGGTGAGGAGGTCGACGACCTTCAGACCAGTCTCAAGCATCTCGGTGCGAGGTTCGAGCTCATCGAACGCCGGCGGTTTGCGGTGGATTGACCAGTGGTCGAAGTCCTCGCCGTACCCGGGCTTATCCAGGCAGTCGCCCAGGGCGTTGAAGACGTGACCCTTGACGTCCTCACCGACCGGCACCGAGATCGACTCGCCGGAGTCGGTGACCTCAACGCCGCGCACCAGGCCGTCGGTGGGCTGCAGCGAGATGGCCCGAACGAGGTTGTCGCCCAAGTGCTGCGCGACCTCGAGTGTCAGGGTCTTCTTGAGCTCCTCGAAGGTGATCTCCGCGTTGAGCGCGTTGAACAGCGGGGGTACCGAGCCGCGGGGGAACTCGACGTCGACGACGGGGCCGGTCACCCGCACGATGCGGCCGCTAGAGTCGCCCTTGGTCGACTTCTTGTCGGTCTTCTCGGTGCTTTCAGTAGTAGCAGCCATATTCTTCTTCTTCCTCGTGTGCTACTTAGCGTCGGCGAGCGCGTTTGCGCCGCCGACGATTTCGCTGATCTCCTGGGTGATCTGAGCCTGGCGCTCCCGGTTCGCCATCAACGTCAGCTCTTTGATCAGGTCGTCCGCGTTGTCGGTTGCCGACTTCATCGCCCGTTGACGCGACGCCAACTCCGATGCCGCCGATTCGAGCAGAGCCGCGTACACGCGGGTCGTGATGTACCGCGGCAGCAACGCATCGAAAAGCGCTGTCGCGCCGGGCTCGAACGAGTACAGCGTGTGGAGGTCGTCGGTGTCTTCGACATATTCCACGACCAGTGGGGCAATGCGGTGGGCCGCCGCCGCCTGCGACATCATCGACTTGAACTCCGAGTACACGATGTGCAGTTCGTCGACACCGTGGTCGTCCTCCAACTGCTGGTCGTCGTCATCGCCTACACCCTGCATGAAGGCATCGACCAAAGCCGATGCGATTTCGGCAGCGTTCTCGTATTTGGGCTGCTCGGAGAAGCCCGTCCACGACTCGGTGATGTCCCAATTGCGAAACCGGAAGTAGTTCTGCGCCTTTCGGCCCACGGTGTAAACGACCGGCGTCTTGCCTTCCTCCCTCAACAAGGAGAATAGCTCCTCGGCGCGACGGAAGATGCTGGAGTTGTACGCACCGCACAAACCGCGGTCCGAGGACACCACCAGGACGCCCGCCCGCTTCGGTTCTTCCCGCTCGACCAGCAATGGGTGGTCCAGAGCGGCTTCGGAGGACAGGGTGGTGAGCATCGACGTGATCTGGAACGCGTAGGGCCGCGCGGACTCCAGGCGAGCCTGCGCCTTGCCGATGCGCGACGTCGCGATCATCTCCTGAGCCTTGGTGATCTTCTTGATCGACCCGGCCGAGCGAATCCGCCCGCGCAATTCGCGAAGTGTTGCTGCCATCGGTAGTTACTTCTTGTCCTTGCCGGAGGACTTCTTGGAATCCTTGGATTCCTTCTTGTCCTTCGGCTTGTCCTTCTTGACCTGTACGGACTCCTTTTCCAGATCCTCTTCGTCCAAGGCCTCGACGTGCTCGTCGGGCACCACCGATCCGCCGCCCGTGGCCGCGAAGCCCTTCTTGAAGTTGTTGATGATCTCGGTGAGCTGGTTTTCGCCTTCTTCGGATAGCTTCCCGCTGTCGCGAACCCCGGCCAGGAACTTCTCCTCCGATGCCCGCATGTGGTCCAGCAACTCGGTTTCGAACCGCCTGACGTCCTCGACCGGCACGGAGTCCAGGTGACCGCCGGTGCCGAGGAAGATCGAGACCACTTGCTCCTCAACGGGCATGGGCTGGTACTGAGGTTGCTTGAGCAGCTCGACCAGCCGCTCGCCGCGCTGCAATTGCGCCTTAGAGGTGGCATCCAGGTCGGAGGCGAATGCGGCGAAGGACTCCAGCTCGCGGTACTGCGACAGGTCCAGACGCAACGAGCCGGCCACTTCCTTCATGGCCTTGATCTGCGCGGCACCACCAACGCGCGACACGGAGACACCGACGTTGATGGCCGGCCGCACACCCTGGTTGAACAGGTCGGACTCCAGGAAGCATTGGCCGTCGGTGATCGAGATGACGTTGGTGGGGATGTAGGCGGAGATGTCGTTGGCCTTGGTCTCGATAACCGGCAGACCGGTCAGCGAGCCGCCGCCGAGGTCGTCGGACAGCTTGGCGCAACGCTCCAGCAGGCGGGAGTGCAGGTAGAACACGTCGCCGGGGTAGGCCTCGCGACCCGGCGGGCGGCGGAGCAGCAGGGAGATGGCGCGGTAGGCCTCGGCCTGCTTGCTCAGGTCGTCGAAGACGATCAGCACGTGCTTGCCCTCGTACATCCAGTGCTGCGCGATCGCAGAACCGGTATACGGCGCAAGCCATTTGAAGCCGGCGGAGTCGGATGCCGGCGCCGCCACGATGGTGGTGTAGTCCATCGCGCCGCCCTCGTCGAGCGCGCGCCGGACCGACGCGATCGTGGTCCCCTTCTGGCCGATGGCCACGTACACGCAGCGCACCTGCTTGCGCTCGTCGCCCGACTCCCAGTTCTCCCGCTGGTTGAGAATAGTGTCCACGCAGACAGCGGTTTTGCCGGTCTTACGGTCACCGATGATCAGCTGGCGCTGACCGCGCCCGATCGGGGTCATCGCGTCAATGGCCTTGATCCCGGTCTGCAGCGGCTCCTTGACGCTTTGCCGCTGGACCACAGATGGCGCCTGAATTTCGAGTGCTCGGCGGGTGTCGGTGTCGACGTCGCCCTGGCCGTCGATCGGCTGGCCGAGCGGATTGACCACACGCCCTAGGAACGCGTCGCCGACGGGCACCGACAGGACCTCGCCGGTGCGCTTGACCTGTTGGCCTTGTTCGATTTTCTCGAAGTCACCCAGGATCACCGCGCCGATGTCGTGTTCATCGAGGTTCAGGGCGACGCCGAGGACCCCGCCCGGGAACTCGAGCAGCTCCTGGGTCATGACGGAGGGCAAACCCTCGACGTGCGCGATACCGTCCCCGGCCTCGATGACCGAGCCGACCTCCTCGCGGGCAGTATCGGAGGTGAAGGAGTCTACGTACTCCTCGATGGCGCTCTGGATGTCCTCAGCGGAGATGGTCAACTCGGCCATGGCTATTCGTCTTCCTACTTGATCGTTGTTCGCGTCGGGTCTTTATGGATGGTTCTGGTCAGTCCGGCAACTGAGCCTGGGCCGCAGTCAGTCGCGCCGACAGTGTCCCGTCGATCACCTCGTCACCGACGGAGATGAGCAGCCCGCCCAGCAGCTCGGCGTCGACCTGCAGTTGAAGTGCCACCGGGTGGTCGTAGATGCGGCCGAGCACTTCGATGAGGCGGGCGCGCTGCGCATCGCTGAGTTCGGCCGCCGCGCTGACTTGCGCTACGATCTCGCCGCGGCGCGCCACCGCAACCTCCGCCAGGAACTGGATGGCCTCGTCGGCGTTCTGGCCCCTCAGCAGCTCCACAGTCTGGGCCAGCAGTGCCATCGTGATCCGATTGACCCGGCCGCTCGCGCTCTCAAGCACCTTGCGCAGGAGGCCGACTCGCCCCTCCACCGGAACGGAGTAGTCGCCCAGCAGGATCGCCAGCCGCGGCTCCGCGTCGAGGATGCGGGAGAACCGGAACAGCTGTTCTTCGATGTCGTCGACTTTGTCCTCACGTTCGGCGACCTCGAGCAGCGCTTGCCGAGACACGTGTTCGATGGCGTCGATGAGGTCGGAGTTGGCCGACCAACGCTCCGATACGGCCGAGCGCAGCACGTCGAGGGTGGCGTCGCCGACCTTGCCGGAGAGCAGCCGCTCAGTCAACTGGATCCTGGGGGCACCATCCTCGGCGGGGACGGTGAGATACCGCGTCACAACGATCTCGCGGTCCAGCATCTGGGCGACCTCTACCAGTTCACTGGAGAGACTCGAAAGCCCCTTGTTGTCAAGGTCTTTGGTTATGGTGCTGAACTTGTCCGACAAGCTTTCCAGTGCGATGCGACTTGACGCGCGCATCTTGGTCATCAAGGGATACTGGACTTCGGCCGGCGCGGGCGCCATCTCGTCGAGTTGTTCGAGGAACCGGTCGACGGTGGCCGACTGCTGTTCGGGGTCGTCGACGTAGTTCCGCACCAACTCGCCCGCCTGGCGCACCGCTTCGTGGCCGAGTTCCAACCGGAGTTGCCGGCTCAGCTGGCTGCGCAAGAGATCGACCTGCCGGCCGCCCTGTACGTTGATGCGTTCGGACTCGACATCCGCCTGGGCCCGCAACTGCTCCACGATGCGGCCCGCGTCAGTCTGGGCCTCCTCGACGACCCGTTCGCCCTCCGTCTTCGCGTCGTCCACGGCCTTATCGTGCGCGGTGGTCGACTCGGTCAACCGATCGCTCGCCGTCGCAGCATCTTTCAGCTGTTGACGCACGGCGTCTTGTCGCGCGGCCATCAACCGACGCACTGGCGGCACGACATAACGCACCACCAGGAACACGATGGCCGCAAAGCCCACCAACTGGCCGATGAAAGTCGACATACGAAAATTACCGTCCGGATGTCTTGGTTGCGGATGTGGTCGCGGCGGCGGGGGCGACGTCGACGCCCAGGATTCGGCTTGCCAACGTCGCCGACATGGACGCCACGTTGGCACGCAGATCCAGTTCCACGGCGTCCCTCTCCCGCTTCAATTGCTCGGATGCCATTTGCAACGTCGACATCACCTGTTGTTCGGCACGGGCGCGCGCGTCTTCGACCACCTTACGACCTTCGGCGCGGGCATTGTCGCGCAATGACGACGCCTCAACCCGCGCCTCGGTCAGGGCTTCTTCGTAATCGGCTTTGGCCGCTTCGAATTGCTCGGCCGCCTTCTTGTTGTCGGCTGCCGTCTTGGTGACCATGGCATCGCGCTCGTGCAACACCTTCATGACCGGCGGCACAACGAATGTGCCGATGACGGCGAGCACGATCAGGAAGATGGCCAGCACGAAGAAGAAGGTGCCGTTGGGGACGAGGAAGTTGTTGCCTCCCTCGGCCACCACCTGGCTGGATGCCAAAATGCTCAGGTTCGCGTCACGCATTGCAGCGAATTACTTGACCGGGGTAGCGAAGACGAACAACGCCATGAACGCCAGGTTGATGAAGTAGGCCGCCTCGACCAGACCCACGGTGATGAAGAACGGCGTGAACAACCGGCCCTGCGCCTCGGGTTGCCGGGCGATACCCGAAACCAGCGCGTTACCGGCAATGCCGTCACCGATGCCGGCGCCGATCGCGCCGCCACCCATGATCAGGCCACCGCCGATGAGAGCGGCGGCAGCGATTTGGGGGTCCAGGGCTGCCATTCTTTCCTCCTTTATTCGGGGCGTATCTGGTAGCGGTCTACCAGGCCTCTGTAATGGTGCGTGGGATAAAACACTTCATGGCGGTCTCAGTCATGGTGATCCTCGATCTCCATGGCTTGGCTGAAGTACAAGATGGTCAGGATCGAGAAGATGAAGGCCTGAATCGCGCCGACGAACAGGTCGAAGGCCTTCCAGATCGCATTGGGTGCCCACATGATGTACGGCGGGAACAGCGCGATCAGCGCGACCAGGATGCCGCCGGCGAAGATATTGCCGAAAAGTCGGAGCGACAACGAGATCGGCTTCGCCAGCTCTTCGACGAGGTTGATCGGCGCCAAGAACGCCACGTGACCCTTGACCACGGAGAGCGGATGCCCGATTATGCCGCGGCGCCAGATGCCAGCCACGTGATAGCAGACGAACACGAAGAGAGCCAGCGCCAGAACGTAATTGATATCCGCCGCCGCCGACTTCAGCAGTTCGGTAGCGTGTCCCGACTTGTCGGTGTACTGCAGCGGAAGCACCGACAGCCAGTTGGAGATCAAGATGAACACGAAGATGGTGACCGCCAGTGGCAACACGAACGGCGCGATACGCATACCGACCGCGCTCTCGATCTGATCGCGCATTTGGACCGTGATGGCTTCCCAGAACAACTGAACGCCGCTGGGCACTCCGGTGGAGGTGATCTTCGCGCGCAAGTAGAAGGCCAGAGCCAGCACGATCACCGCGGCGATCCCGGTCGCCAGAATCGTGTCGGTGTTGACGGTTAAGCCGAGCCACTTGGCTTTGGAGTGCTCGCCAACCTCGATCGCGGCGGCCAGGAACGTCGTCTCAGGCATCGGTGGGGTTCCTTCCTTCCGTTCCTTCCGATCCTGCGATCACGCCGCCTTCAGCACCGTCCGAAGCCTCCGCCCAGTCGCCGGCACGCAGCTTCTTCCACACCGGAAGGGCGGTGGACGCCACCAATAGGACCTGGAAAAGCGCCAAGCCGAACATGACGCCCAGGCCGGCGGGCCGAAAAATGTAGGCGATGACCAGCCCGACGACGGTGATGATGGCCAGCCGTGACGCCGAATTGACCGCCATCGACCTTTTCAGCGGATGATCCTTGGCGGTAATCGACTCAACCGAGCGACGCACGAGTACGGCATTGAGCAAACCCAGGAGAAGCCCGATGCCGAAGAAGACTCCGACCATCAGGTGACCGGACAGGCCGGCGGCGAGTACCGCCACCGCAGTGATGGCAATGCTGATCGCGAAGAGCCGAACCGGACGGAAAGCAACAGAGGGGAACACCAACGGCGCGTCCTGCGCTGGTGTCGTCACTGCAGCACCTCAATCCCAGGTTGGTAAAACGGGAACCCCCCCGACCGACTGATCGGTGGTCCGCCGAGCGTATCGCACGTCACAGTTGAATCACCCAAGGGGTATCTCCCGAGGCCGGTCTCAAACCAGCCCGGTCGGATTAGCTCCGGTGGGCCGGTAGCCTGCGCGGCTTTTTGGGGTTCTACCAGCACCGTACCACATGCTGAACCCCACTACTACCCTTCGTCGTAGTAGTCGTCGCGCCGGCGCAGAAGCGGGATCGCCGTGGCGACGCCGGCCACCACGATGGCACCCAGCATCACCGCGGCGGTATCACGCGGGCGGAAAAAGATTGTGCTGGCGACGCCGAACGCGACGATCCCCACCCACAGATAGATCAGCAACACCACCCGGCGGTGGGAGTGACCGATCTGCAGCAACCGGTGATGCAAATGCATCTTGTCGGGGCTGAACGCGCTGCGGCCCGCGCGGGTGCGGCGCACGATCGCCAGGAGCAAATCGAGCATCGGTACGAAGATGACCGCCGCCACCAGCAGGAACGGGGACAGCAGGACGAACACATCGCGGGCGCCGTAGGCGTTCTGCGAGACCGGGCCGGCGGCCGTCGTCGACGCGGCCGACAGCATCAGACCGATCAGCATGGAGCCGGAGT
Organism: Mycobacterium sp.; assembly: GCF_036273375.1. Lineage (GTDB taxonomy): Bacteria > Actinomycetota > Actinomycetes > Mycobacteriales > Mycobacteriaceae > Mycobacterium. Next base: position 11,781 of record NZ_DASUHS010000095.1, read on the forward strand.
CGCCCATGAAGATTTTGGCGCGATGGAAGTTGTGCGGCAGGAAGCCCAGGCAGGCCCCGGCGAGCACCACGGAGATCACCGCGGGCGGATAGAACAGGACGTCACCGCCGTGGTCGCGCAGCAGGCCGACCGAGAACATGCAGATCGCCAGCGCCGTGATCAGTCCCAGCCCGGCGGCCAGGCCGTCGAGCCCGTCGACGAAGTTCATCGCGTTGACGACCGACACGGTCAGCGCCAGAGTCAGCAGGATCGACGAGGCCTGGTCGAGCACGATGGTGCCGACCCCGCCGATGGGGATGTAGAGAACGCTCCACGCCACGCCCATGGTGACCAGCACGCTGGCCGCGGTGATCTGACCGGCGAACTTGGTCAAAGCGTCGAGGCCCCAGCGGTCGTCGATTAGGCCGATGCCCATGATGACCGCGCCGGCCACCAAGACCGCGGGCATGCCGGTGGAGTAGACGAATCCACGGGTGAGTGCCGGAAGTTGGGACGCCAGAAAGACAGCGGTGATGACGCCGAGAAACATCGCCAGCCCACCCATCCGAGGGGTCGGCGTCACGTGGACGTCGCGCTCCCGCGGATAGGCGACCGCGCCCAGCCGAGTGGCCAGCACCCGCACCGGTCCGGTCGCGAAGTACGTGATGATCGTGGCGGTCAACCCCACCAGCGCCAGTTCACGAAGCGGAACACCGGCGCCGCGGTCAGCCAGCGCGAGCAACCCACCGGCAAGGTTGGTTGCGTCGCTGGACATCACCGAGACCGTACTGGACAAACCTGGCACCTCGACATCCGCTCCAGTCAGGCCGGGGCGGTCAAACTTTCCGGATCGACGGCGAGTACTTCTGCGATCTGCTCCGCGCTCACCGGGCCCGGCCGCAGAATCCGCGGCGTGGCACCGGTCAGATCGACGATCGTGGAGGCGGCCCCTCGATCGGACGGACCCGCTTCCAGATAGACGTCGACCAGATCGCCGAGCTGGCTGCGCGCCTCGTTGGCGTCAACGGCGGCCGGACGGCCGGAGACGTTGGCGCTGGACACCGCCAGGGGCCCGACTTCGCGCAACAATTCGATGGCAACGGGGTGCAGCGGCATTCGCAACATCACAGTGCCGCGAGCATCGCCGAGATCCCACTGCAACGACGGCGCCTGGCTCACCACCAGGCTCAACGCGCCCGGCCAGAAGGCGCGGATCAGGTCGCGGGCCCCGTCCGGCATGGTGTAGACGAGTCCCTCGATGGTGTGCCAGGAGCCCACCAGCACGCCGACCGGCATGTCACGCCCCCGGCCCTTTGCCGACAGCAACGCGGAGACCGCGGCACTGTTGAACGCATCGGCGCCGATGCCGTACACGGTGTCGGTCGGCATGACGACCAGTCGCCCGCCCTTGAGCGCTGCTGCCGCCGCGGAGATTCCGAGTGAGCGCCGATCGGGATCCGCACAGTCGAAGACGTCAGCCACTGGCGCCGTTCCTCCTCATCGCTTCACTCTGCATCGTCACGACGCGAGTCACGTGCCGGGCCTCTCCCCCGTTGTTGCTCTCCTGCGGGCTGTCACGAATCGCGGCCGGCCGGTCAGATCTCGCCGAGCCTGGACTTCTTCGAAAGATTCTGTGCGACCCAATAATTCCACCGTCTGCGCCGAGGTGGTGTCATCGTGCTCCACGCCGATCAGTCCGCCCGGGCGCAGCCAGCGACCGGCGAGACGGACGAGGGGGGCGATCACCGCCAATCCATCCGGACCGCCGAAGACGGCCTGGCGCGGATCGTGTTGCACCACTTCGGGATCCAGCACGGCATCATCGGGCACATAGGGCGGATTGGCCACCAACATGTCGACTCGACCGTCCAGTTCGGCGAGCAGTCCCGGCTCGGAAGCCAGCTCGGTGACGTCGGCGCACAGCAGCTCGATCGCCGTGCCCTGCGCGTTGCGGTGCGCGTATTCCAGCGCCGTATCGGAGTTATCGATGGCGACGATGCGCGCCGCGGGCCGGTGGTGGGCCAGCGCCACCGCCAAAGCGCCCGAACCGGTGCACAAGTCGACGATGACGGGCTGCGGCGCGAGTTGTTGCGCGGTGGCCCATTCCAGCAGCGCCTCGGTCTCGGGGCGGGGTATGAAGACCCCGGGACCGACGTGCAGCATGACGGGACCGAATGCTGCGGTCGCCAGGAGATGTTGCAACGGCACCCGTTGTGAACGCGCGGCCACGATGTCGCGGTAGCGCCCGAGAAAGTCGTCGTCGGGGGAGTCCAGCAGGCCCAGGCGTCCGCGGTCAGTTCCCGTCAGGTGTGCGGCCAGCTGCTCGGCATCCCAACGTGCAGAATCGATTCCCGCTTCGGCAAGGGTGACCGCAGCATCGTCGATCGCGCGCCGCAAGGCGTTCATGCCTGTTGCAGCCGGGACTGTTTGTCAGCGGCGGCCAGCGCGTCGAACAAGGCGTCGAGGTCGCCGTCGAGAACCTGGTCGAGGTTGTGCGACTTGAAATTGATGCGATGGTCCGCGATCCGATTTTCCGGGAAGTTATAGGTGCGGATGCGTTCGCTGCGATCCACGGTGCGAATCTGGCTGGCGCGGTCCGCCGAGGCGTCCGCCAGCGCCTGCTCCTCGGCCAAGGCCTGCAGACGGGCGGCCAAAACCTGCAACGCGCGGGCTTTGTTCTGCAGCTGCGACCGTTCGTTCTGGCAGGTGACGACAATGCCGGTGGGCAGGTGCGTGATGCGCACCGCCGAGTCAGTCGTGTTGACGCCTTGGCCGCCCTTCCCCGACGAGCGATAGACATCGATGCGCAGGTCCGACTCGTCGATCTGTACCTCACCGACTTCTTCGGGTTCGGGATATACGAGCACGCCGGCCGCCGAAGTATGAACGCGGCCTTGGGATTCCGTCACCGGGACGCGCTGCACCCGGTGCACTCCGCCCTCAAATTTCATCCGCGACCAGACCCCGTCGGCGGTGTCGCCCTTACTGGCGATGGCCAGTGTCGCGTCCTTGTAACCGCCGAGGTCCGAGGTGGTTTCGTCCAGCACGGTGACGGTCCAGCCGTGCCGTTCGGCGTAGCGGATGTACATCCGCGCCAAGTCGGCGGCGAACAGGGCCGATTCTTCGCCGCCTTCACCGGATTTGACTTCGAGCACGATGTCGTCGGGGTCATGTGGGTCGCGCGGTGCCAGCATGTCGGTGAGTTGGGTGTCCAATTCGGACACCTGGGTTTCCAGATCCGTCACCTCGGCGGCGAAGGACGCGTCGTCGGCGGCCAGCTCTCGCGCCGTTTCCAGGTCGTCGCGCGCGGCCACCAGCTTGCGGTAGGTGCCCACGATCGGGGCCAGCCGAGCGAACCGCCGTCCGGCCTTACGGGCCTCGTCGGGATTGCTGTGCAATTCCGGATCTGCCAGCCGGAGCTCGAGGTCGGCATGCTCGGCAAGCAGCACATCGATGGTCTGTACCGGCTTGGTCACTGCCACACCTCCTGCCCCGCTTCGCCTGTCATTACCGCAAACGCAAACCGACGCCCGGCCCGTGCGACGGTGCGCACAGTTCGGGCGTCGGCAACCGAGCTACTTCTCGGCGTCAGCTCCGGCCTTGCGCTTGCCGTACCGCTTCTCGAAGCGGGCCACGCGGCCACCGCTGTCGAGGATCTTCTGCTTGCCGGTGTAGAAGGGGTGGCACTGCGAGCAGACCTCGACGACGATGCGACCGCCGTCCTTGGTGCTGCGCGTCTGGAAGGTGTTGCCACACCCGCAGAGCACCGTGGTCTCCGCGTAGGCGGGGTGAATGTCAGCTTTCATCATGTCCTCTTCGATCGTTTGTCGCCCGCCCCCGTCCAAACTCGGACGGTCGGGCGTGAACTCCGAACCTCAGGCGGTTGTCGGATAATCGAGCCTCGATTATGCCAGGTCAACCACCATCATCCCAAACAGCGAGCTGCGCCGGTGCATTCCCACCCGACCCGATCTGGTCTCGGGTGTGCGCAATGGGCTAGTCGTTGTCCATCGCCCCGGGTGTCGTCTTGGACACCTGGACCAGGAACTCGTAGTTGGTCTTCGTCTTGCGCAGCTGCGACATCAGCAGGTCGATGGCCTGATGCGAGTCCAGGCCCGACAGCACGCGGCGCAGCTTATGCACGATGCCGAACTCGTCCGGCGACAGCAGCAACTCGTCCTTACGGGTACCCGACGGGTTCACGTCGACCGCCGGGAAGACCCGCCGCTCGGAGATCTTGCGGTCCAGCTTGAGCTCGGCGTTACCGGTGCCCTTGAACTCTTCGAAGATGACCGTGTCACCGGTGGACCCCGTCTCGACCATCGCGGTGGCGATGATGGTCAGCGAACCACCTTCCTCGATATTGCGGGCCGCACCCAGGAACCGCTTGGGCGGATACAGCGCGGTGGAGTCCACACCACCGGACAGGATCCGGCCCGACGCCGGCGACGCGTTGTTGTAGGCGCGCCCGAGGCGGGTGATCGAGTCCAGCAGCACGACGACGTCTTTACCCTGCTCAACCAGCCGCTTTGCCCGCTCGATCGCCAGCTCGGCGACCGCGGTGTGATCCGACGGCGGCCGGTCGAAGGTCGAGGCGATGACCTCACCCTTGACCGAGCGGGTCATATCGGTGACCTCCTCGGGCCGCTCATCGACGAGCACGACCATGAGGTGGCATTCCGGGTTGTTCTTGGTGATCGCGTTGGCGATGTCCTGCAGGATCGTCGTCTTACCCGCCTTCGGCGGCGAAACGATCAGCGCGCGCTGGCCCTTCCCGATCGGCATGATCAGGTCGATGACCCGCGTGGTCAGCCGATCGGGAGTGGTTTCCAGACGCAGCCGCTGGTTGGGGTACAACGGCGTCATCTTGGAGAAATCGGGCCGCTTCTTGGCGTCCTCGACTGGTCCGCCGTTGACGCTGTCCAGGCGCACCAACGGGTTGAATTTCTGCCGCTGGTTGGGTTGTTCGCCTTCCTTCGGCACGCGGACCGCGCCGGTGACGGCGTCACCACGACGCAAGCCGTTCTTGCGCACCATGTTCATCGACACGTAGACGTCGTGCGGGCCGGCCAGGTAGCCGGAGGTGCGCACGAAGGCGTAATTGTCGAGGACGTCAAGAATGCCGGCTACCGGCTGAACGACGTCGTCTTCGCGTAGCTCGGTGTCGCCACCCTCGCCGGTGCGCTCGCCGCGGCGTCTACGGTCACGGAACCGGCGGCCCCGCCGTCCCTGCCGTCCGTCGCCGTCGTCGTCTTGCTGGTTCGAGCCGCCGCGACCTTGCTGGCCGCCCGAGTTTTGCTGACCCTGGTCGCCACCGCCGTCTTGGCCGCGGTCGTCACTCTGGTTGTCTTGCTTGGCCTTCTCGCGGCGGTCGGTCTGCCCGGGAGCGGCGCCCTCGCGGCTGCCTGAGCTCTCGCTGTCGGCCTCGTCCTTGCCGCCGGCGGAGGACCCCGCTTCGCGGGAAGCGCCGCGCCGTTCGCGGCGGGGCGCCTCGGTCGTCGCACCGTTCTGGTCGCGCTCGGCCGCCGGCGCTTCTGCGTTGTTGTTGTCGGTCTTATCGTCGTCTTTGTTGTCCGACTTGCCGCTGTCCTCAGTGGACTTGATGCCATTGGCGGGAGCGCCGTTGGCCTGCCCCCGGACTTCCTTGATCGCGGCGATCAGTTCGTTCTTACGCATACCCGACGTCCCTTTGACGCCAACTTGATTGGCCAGCGCGCGCAGCTCGGGCAGCACCATCGTGGACAGTGCACCACCCGAGACGTTGGCTTTCGCGTCTGGAGTGTCTGTGGTCACGGCGTTCGACAGTTGATTGGCGTCAGTGTTTTCGCCAGCCGTGAACAGGTCCGTATCAGTCACGGATTTCCTTTCTTCCCCCGCTGATCAGGTCATACGGGGGGTTCGTTGCATTCAGGCAAATTGCCGAGTGCACCCAATCATCGACATTGCAACGGTGATCGCCTGGATCGGCGGAGTAAGCGGCGAACCTCGTCCACAAGAGAATTGGTGTTGTCCTAGCGGCAAGGCAGTATGGATGCAGATGCAGATGCTGCGATTGCTGGACGGCTCCGAGGATAGCCCCCATCGTTGCCGGAAGCAAGCAAACCCTCCGGCCACGCCGTGGGTCAACCAACGACGGTGACTCCCGGACTCCAGCGAGCTGGTTCGCCAGCGGTCATTTCGGTGATGGTAAATCCGATCGTGGCTCCGTAGTCCGTTACTTCCGAGGGCAACTCCGGCGCCGTGGTGAGCGCTATCAGCGAAGGTCCCGCCCCCGAAAGCGTCGTCGCGATGTTATGACGCCGCAGCAGTCGCAAATATTCCGCTGAGGCCGGCATGGCCGGTTCGCGCTGCGACTGGTGCAACACGTCTTCGGTGGCTGCCATGAGCAGATCCGGGCGTTCAGTGAGCGCTACTACCAGCAACGCGGCGCGGCTCACGTTGAAGCGCGCGTCCTCGTGGCTGATCTGCTCGCGCAGCAGCACACGGGTGTCCGCGGTGAGTGAGCGTTCTTCGGGAATCGCGGAGTACAGGTGGATATCGGGATGAAGCCGCAGCGGCACCGCCGCATATTGTGGGTGCGTTCCACTGCGGTCAACCCATGCAACGACCGCACCGCCCAGCACGGCGGCCGCCGCGTTGTCGGGATGACCCTCGAACTCCGAGGACAGCTGGATCAGTTGAGTGTCGCTGAGCGGTTTCCAATCCGTCTGTGCGACAAGGCCGTTTGCCGCCGCCAGGCCGCCGACCACCGCCGCTGCGGAGGAGCCGAGGCCGCGCGAATGTGGGATGGCGTTGCGGCAACGCACCACCAGGCCGGGCGCACTAACCCCCATGGCCCGCAGCCCGCAGTCCAGGGCACGAACCACCAAGTGTTCGGGCCCCACCGGCAGCTGGCCCGCACCCTCACCCTCAACCAGCACAACCAGCCCGGAATCCGTTGTCTCGACGATGATTTCGTCGTAAAGGCTCAGTGCCAGACCGAGGGTGTCAAAGCCGGGGCCAAGGTTGGCGCTGGACGCCGAAACCGCGGCGCTGGCCACTATGCCGGCGGGCAGCATCGGGGTCATTAACAGCCCTTCGTCGCGCGTGCGCCCACTGCGGACCCCAACGCGTGGCGACCCGCTGCGCCCGGCTTCGCCGCGCTTGCAATCGCCACTAGGCCAGCCCCAGCTTTTCGACTACGAGGACCGGGTCCACCGGCAGCGGGGTCACGGTTGGCAGATCCCGCAGCGCGGTGTCGGGATCCTTAAGGCCATTGCCGGTCACCGTGCACACGACCGTCGACCCACGGGCCACCCAACCGTCGTCAACGGCCTTGAGCAGTCCGGCGATGCTGGCCGCCGAGGCGGGTTCGACGAAGACGCCTTCGGACTCGGCCACCAGGTGATAGGCGGCCAGGATCTCTTCGTCCGTTGCGGCCAAGAAGCGGCCATTCGATTGCTGCTGCGCGTCAACGGCTGCCGTCCACGACGCCGGCGCGCCGATGCGGATCGCGGTGGCGATCGTCTCCGGGTTCTTGACCGGGGCGCCGAGCACCAGGGGGGCCGCGCCGGCCGCCTGGGTGCCCAGCATGCGCGGCAACTTCTCGATCAGGCCCTCGTGGTGATACTCCGTGTATCCCTTCCAGTACGCGGTGATGTTTCCCGCGTTGCCGACCGGCAGGGCGTGCACGTCGGGCGCGGTGCCAAGCGCGTCGACGATCTCGAACGCCGCAGTCTTCTGGCCCTCGATGCGCACCGGGTTGACGGAGTTGACCAAAGCGATCGTCGGGAAGTCGGCGGCCATCTTGCGGGCCAACTCCAGGCAATCGTCGAAGTTGCCGTCGATCTGAATGATCTTGGCGCCGTGCATAACCGCCTGCGCCAGCTTGCCCATCGCGATCTTGCCCTGCGGAATCAGCACCGCGCAGGTGATGCCGGCACGCGCCGCATATGCTGCCGCCGACGCCGAGGTGTTTCCGGTCGACGCGCACAACACCACCTGCTGGCCACGGGCCAACGCGTCGGTGACTGCCATTGTCATGCCCCGGTCTTTGAAAGAGCCGGTGGGATTGAGGCCTTCGACCTTGAGATGCACCGTGCAGCCGGTTTTTTCCGAGATCCGGCCCGCCGCGATCAGCGGGGTACCCCCCTCAAGCAGGGTGACCGGGGTCCAGTCGTCGCCGACCGGCAACCGGTCCCGGTATGCCTCGATGAGACCGGGCCACGGCTGATGAACGGCGGTGCGTGAGGCGCTCATAGGGTGGTCCCTTCCAATCGCAGCACGCTGGTCACGCTCTGCACGGCATCCAAATCGGCCAGTGCATCCACGGTTTCAGACAGCGCGGCATCTGTGGCGATGTGAGTGACCACGACGATGCGGGCCCCCACCCGTCGTCCGCCTTCGTCCACGACGCCCTCCTGACGGACCTCGGCGATGCTCACCTCGCGCTTGGCGAATTCGGCTGCCACCGAGGACAACACGCCGGGCTTGTCGGCGACGTTCATGCTGACGTAATAGCGGGTGGAGATGAAACCCATTGGGGCCACGGGAAGTTGGGCGTATCGGGATTCCTTCGGCCCGCGGCTGCCCAGCACCCGGTTACGTGCGGCCATCACCATGTCACCGGCCACGGCGGACGCGGTCGGCGCGCCGCCGGCCCCCTGACCGTAGAACATCAACCGCCCGGCGGCCTTTGCCTCGACCACCACCGCATTGAATGCGCCGTTCACCGTGGCCAGCGGGTGTGCCAACGGCACCAGTGCCGGATAGACGCGCGCCGAAACTCGCTCTTGTCCGGCGTCGGTCGTGATGCGCTCGCAGATGGACAGCAGCTTGATGGTGCAGCCCAGGGCCTGGGCCGACTCGAAGTCGGCCGGGGTGATTTTGGTGATGCCTTCGCGGTAGACGTCGTCGGCGGTCACCCGGGTGTGAAAGGCGATGGACGCCAGAATCGCAGCCTTGGCCGCCGCGTCGTAACCCTCGACGTCGGCGGTGGGGTCCGCCTCGGCGTAACCCAGTGCGCTGGCTTCGGCGAGCGCGGTGCCGTAGTCGGCACCGGTGTCGTCCATCGCGGACAAGATGTAGTTGGTGGTGCCGTTGACGATTCCGGCCACCCGTAACACCGTGTCGCCGGCCAACGACTGGGTCAGCGGACGGATGACCGGGATGGCGCCGGCGACGGCCGCCTCGAAATACAGGTCGACATTCGCACGTTCGGCGGCCTGCGCCAACTCGCCGGTGGAGGTGGCCAACAGCGCCTTGTTCGCTGTGACGACCGATTTGCCGTGCTCGAGGGCACACAGGATGGCCTTGCGGGCCGGCTCCACCGGCCCCATCAGTTCCACGACGATGTCGACGTCCTCACGCGCGGCGAGTTCTTCGATGTCGTTGGTGAGCAACTCGACGGGGACACCGCGGCCCTCGGCGACGCGGCGCACTCCGACGCCGCGCAACACCACGGGTGCGCCAACACGAGCGGCGAGGTCATTAGCGCTGTCCTCGATGATTCGGACAACTTCGCTGCCGACGTTGCCCAACCCGAGTACCGCTACACCGACCGGCTTTTCGTCACGGGGCACAGTTCACCTCACTTCCAGACTCAATAGATCGTCGACCGTCTCACGACGCAGGACCAGACGCGCACGCCCGTCGCGCACCGCGACGACGGCGGGGCGGCAGATCATGTTGTAACGACTCGATAGGGAATAACAGTAGGCACCGGTGGCGGCCACCCCGATCAGGTCGCCGGGTCGTAAGTCCCCCGGGACCCAGGTGTCGCGCACGACGATATCTCCGCTCTCGCAATGCTTTCCGACGACACGGGCCAGCTCGGCCGGTGCGTCGCTAAGCCGTGAGACCAGACGAGTGTCGTACTGCGCGTCATAGAGTGCGGTGCGGATGTTGTCGCTCATGCCGCCGTCGACACTGACGTAGCGCCGGTGCGCGGTAGCGCTCACGTCGACATCCTTGACCGTGCCCACCTCGTAGAGCGTGATGGTGCCCGGCCCGGCGATGGCGCGCCCCGGCTCGACCACCAGCCGCGGGGTCGGCAGCCCGACGGCAGCCGACTCGTGCTGCACGATCTCACTCAGCTTGGCGGCCAGCTCGCCCATCGGCGGAGGATCGTCGGCGGCGAGATAGGAAATGCCCAGTCCGCCACCCAGATCGACGGTGGAGATCTGCGCGGCTCTTTGGACACCGAATTGTTCGACGGCCTCGTGCAGCAGACCAATGACCCGGCGCGCGGCGAGTTCAAAGCCGGCGACGTCGAAGATCTGCGAGCCGATATGGCTGTGCAGACCCACCAGCCGTAGGTGCTGCGCTTCGAATACCCTGCCGACGGCGTCCAAAGCCACACCGCTCGCCAACGACAACCCGAACTTCTGGTCCTCGTGCGCGGTGGAGATGAACTCATGGGTGTGCGCCTCGACACCGACCGTGAGACGAACGAAGACATCCTGGACGATGCCCGCCTCCCCCGCGATGGCATCGAGGCGCTCGATCTCAACCATCGAGTCCAACACGACATGGCCGACACCGGCTTTGACCGCTGCCGTCAGCTCGGCAACGGATTTGTTGTTGCCGTGGAAGGTGATTCGCTCCGGCGGGAAGTCGGCGTGCAGCGCGACGGCCAGCTCACCGCCGGTGCACACGTCGAGTGACAGGCCTTCTTCGTCGATCCAGCGCGCTATTTCGCTGCACAGAAACGCCTTGGCGGCATAGTGTACGTTTTTGCCGCCACCGAAGGCTGACGCGATTTCCCGACAGCGGGAACGGAAGTCGTCCTCGTCCACGACGAACAGCGGGGTACCGTACTCCTGGGCGAGTTCGGTCACCGTAACGCCCGCGATGCTGGCGACTCCGGCTTCGTCGCGAGCGACATTGCGGGGCCACACGTTCGGTGCCAGCAGCAGCAACTCCTCGGGGGATCGCGGCCGCAGCGGGCTTTCGGCGTGACGGGTCTCTTCGGCGTGCCGAGGACCGGCGGGGTGAACGTTCACATTCGCTCCGGAGCAGTGACGCCCAGTAGCGCCAGCCCGTTGGCGATCACCTGGCGGGTCGCCTGGCACAGCGCCAGGCGCGCGGTGTGCAGGTCGGTCGGCTGCTCGTCGCCCTGCGGCAAGACCCGGCACGAGTCGTAGAACCGGTGATAGTCGCCGGCGAGGTCTTCCAAGTACCGGCATACCCGGTGGGGTTCGCGCAGCGTTGCCGCCGTGTCGAGCACCCGCGGGAATTCGCCAATGGTGCGCAGCAGCGTCCCCTCCTTATCGTGGCTGAGCAGCTCGAGGTGCCCAGTGTCGGGGATGAGGCCGAGTTCGGCGGCGTTGCGGGCCAGCGCCGAGAGCCGGGCATGCGCGTATTGCACATAATAGACCGGGTTTTCATTCGATGCCGAGGACCACAGCGCCAGGTCGATGTCGATAGGGGTGTCCACCGAAGAACGGATCAGGCTGTAGCGCGCGGCATCGACGCCGATCGCCTCGACGAGGTCGTCCAGCGTGATCACTGTTCCGGCCCGCTTGCTCATCCGGACCGGCTGGCCGTCACGGACCAGGTTGACCATCTGCCCGATGAGCACCTCCACGGCGGCCGGGTCGTCGCCGAAGGCCGCCGCCACGGCCTTGAGCCGGGCGATGTACCCGTGGTGGTCGGCCCCCAGCATGTAGATGGCCAGGTCGAAGCCGCGCTGCCGCTTGTCCAGGTAGTAGGCGATGTCACCCGCGATATAGGCCGGCTTGCCGTCGCTTTTGATGACGACGCGGTCCTTATCGTCGCCAAAGGCGCTGGTGCGCAACCACGTTGCGCCGTCCTTCTCGTAGATGTTGCCCGTCTCGCGCAGCCTGGCGATGGCTTGGCCGACCCGCCCGCTGGTGTGCATCGAGTCTTCGTGGGTGTAGATGTCGAAGTCGATGCCGAACTCGTGCAACGACTCTTTGATGTGGCTGAACATCAGGTCGACACCGATTTCGCGGAAGGTCTCGCGCATCTCGCTGTCGGGCAAACTCAGCGCCTCTGGCGCCTTCTGCAGCACCTGGGCGGCGATGTCGTTGATGTAGGCGCCCGCGTAGCCGTCTTTCGGGGTGGGCTCGCCCTTGGCCGCGGCGATCAGCGAGCTGGCGAATCGGTCGATCTGGGCGCC